>JAFWSW010000161.1 GCA_017519205.1 Clostridiales bacterium
AGGTCGTACAGACATATGACTCTTCGGACCTCCCGATCGAACTTCTCGATACGAGTGTATTTGTTCCGACAGACGAGCAGTTCTTCATTAAGACATCGAAAACGATCCTCAAGCAGGAACCGAATATGGACTCTGTTACTATTGCATCGGTAGAAAGATCCACCGAAGTAACACGTGTTGCAAAAGGTGATACCTGGTCTTTGATCCGCACCAAGGAAGGCGTGGAAGGATATGTCCTGACGGCATCCCTTTCCGTAGAACCTGTTTTTAACGAGATCAGCCGTACCGTATGGGTAGACGCCAGCGGCCTGAAGCTCCGCTCCGAGCCGAATACGAACTGCGAAGTCATCAAGGAACTGAAGCGCTGGACGCGTCTCCACTGCTCCGGTATCTCCAACAATCAGTGGTATAAGGTATCTCTCGACGACGGAACGGAAGGTTATGTATACGTTTCCTATACGACGAGAAAAGCACCTCCAACTCCTACTCCGAAGCCGACACCTACACCGAAGGGTTCCGGTAAGAAGAACTCCGGCGGCAAGACGAAGAAGGGCAACAGCAATCCGCCGCCGAAGATCACCGGTGTAAACGGCGAGAGTATCGTCAATATCGCGAAGTCCATGCTGGGCGTTGATTACGTCTGGTGCGGAGAGAGTAAGAGCGGCGTTGACTGCTCCGGTCTCGTAGTTTACTGCTACAGACAGGTCGGACTTTCTGTACCTCACCAGTCGAACTCCATCAAGACCCGTGGTTCCGGTGTCAGCCGATCCGAACTCCGAATGGGTGACGTCATCGTATATGACTTAAAGGGCGGCGACGGTGTTGCCGATCACGTTGCGATCTACGCCGGAAACGGACAGGTCATCCACGCATCTTCCAGTAAGGACTCCGTAGTTTACGGCCGACTGGATATGGGAACGATCCTGACATATAGAAGATTTATCGGATAATCAAAACAGATCAGATACGAAAAAAAGAGGCTGTCTTTTTGACAGCCTCTTTTCTTTTTCCGTGCTATACTAATCGTATGTGAAATTATTTTTGCAGGAGGAGAAATAGTATGATTATTAATTTGATTATCGGTTTGGTAATTGGTGGTCTGGCCGGTTTTTGTGCAGGTAAGCTCATGAATTCTGCGAGCGGCAGCATCCTGATCAACATCATTCTCGGTGTTGTCGGCGGTTTCGTAGCAGGCCTCATCTTCGGTCTTCTTGGCATCGGTGCAGGCGGATATATCGGTACATTTATCGTATCGACAATCGGTGCGTGCGCACTGATCTGGGTGTGGAAGAATGTGCTGAAGAAGTAAGCGCTTCTCTAAATTATCGGTATCGGACACGTTCAAGTGCTTTTTCTGACAAAATAACCGAAGTTGTCAGTATTTGTCGAAAAAACATTCTGAAAACCTCTTCGAAAAGATGATACACTGAATCATTCTTTTCAAGGAGGTTTTTCTATGTTAGCAGGTTATTTATTACAGACTGCTTGTGAACTTCGGGAAGGAAAGGCATTGCTTAATCTATTTGAGGTCCGACAGAAACTTGAGATGAGGCGCCGGGACATGAAGTGGGCAAACCAATGGAGTATCACAATAACCTCGCGACTGATAAAAAAAGGGTGTTGACTTATGGAATGGGCGTTGTATAATGAAATTAGTCAAAGAAAGTCAAAGTCAAACGCCAAAGACAAAAAGGAGATGAGAGGATGGCACGATTAGTCGATGTAATCGAGATGATGATCAAAGAGATGCTGGACGAGAATAACGGCGCTGCCGTGATCAACCGCAGTGATCTTGCTGAGCGTGTGAACTGTGTGCCTTCTCAGATCACATATGTTATTTCTACAAGATTTACGAATGGCCAGGGCTATATCGTAGAGAGTAGAAGAGGCGGCGGCGGACAGATCCGTATCTCCCGTGTGCAGAGAATGCCGGGTACGAACTACCTGATGCATACGATCAATTCGCTGGGTGATACGATCTCCCAGCAGGAGGCGGAGATCTTCCTTCTGAACTTCGTCGATTACGGCGTCATGGATCAGAAGACAGCGCGTCTCATCAAGGCGGCAATTTCGGATAAGGCACTGTCCGGTATCGATTCGGATAAGAAAGCCTCCGTACGAATGGATATCTTTAAGAATATGCTGATCAGCCTGATCACAAACTAGCTGACCGGCCCGGCGGAAGATCCGCCGGATCTGCGGGACATACACCGCGACAAGACTATAGAAAGGAAAAAGAACGCCGGTCATGTGACCGGGCTCGAAGATAGGAGTAACAGGAAATGAAATGTCAACGTTGTAAGGAAAGAGAAGCGAATGTAAAGATCATGAAGCAGACTACGGGAAAAGCACCGCAGATGCTCATGCTCTGTGATGAATGCGCAAGAGAACTCGGTATCGCTATGCCGGGAAACCTCATGGGCGGCGGACTCTTCGGATCCGCACTGGGCGGTGCGCTCGGCTCGATGACAAGCCCGCTGGATATGTTTGCCAGTGCTTTTGAAGCACCATTCGGATTAGGCCTCGAAGGCATGGTGGACGAGGGAGAAGGAAAGAGCTGCCCGACCTGCGGGATCACGCAGAGCCAGTTTACCAAGAGCGGTTTTCTGGGATGCCCGGACTGCTATAAAGTATTTTCCGAGTCGATCGATCCGATGTTCCTTCGTACCCAGATGGGTTCGAAGCATGTAGGAAGAAAACCGGGACTTCCGGACGGAGAAGAATCTCCTTCGGAGATCGATATCCCGGATTCAAAACTCGACCAGACACCGGTGTTCCATCAGGTGGCGACCAAGGCCGATGAACAGCCGGACGAGGAGAAGGCGAAGAGCCTCCTGATCCTTGAAAAAGAGCGCCTCCTCAAGCAGGCGGTTAAAGAAGAAAACTACATCGAGGCGGCGAAACTCCGTGATGAGATCTCTGCCTTGAAGGGAGAGGAGGATGCGAAATGAGCTGGTATTTAGAAGCAGGAAATGACAGTGATATCGTGCTCTCCAGCCGTATCCGACTCGCAAGAAACCTTCGAGGAATGCCTTTCCCGAACCGCATGGATGACAGTACCCGTCAGAAAGCACTCGAGCAGATCTCGGAAGTTCTGATGAAAAAGCCCGGCAACGATCTGATGCGTATGGATACTGCGATGCTTCCGGAAACGGATCGTCGTGCACTGATCGAGAAGCATCTGATCTCCGAGGAACTGGCGAAGGGTCAGGAAGGCCAGAGCGTCTTCATCTCGAAGGATGAAAATGTCAGCGTGATGGTCAACGAAGAAGATCATCTCCGTATCCAGGTAATGGCTCCGGGATTTGCACTGGAGAACACCTATAAGCAGGCGGAGGAACTGGCGATCTATCTTGAAAGGGAACTGCCGATCGCGTTCTCGGACAAGTACGGATTCCTGACGGCGTATCCGAGTAATACGGGAACAGGACTTCGTGCATCCGTGATGGTACACCTTCCGGTCGTCACGAGTATCGGGAAGATGTCGAATCTGATCGATTCCCTCTCTAAAGCGGGATACACCGTAAGAGGCGTGTATGGCGAGAAGAGCAAGCCCGCCGGAAATATCTACCAGATCTCCAATACGATCACGCTGGGTATCTCGGAAAGTAAGACGCTGGCGAATTTCGCGAAGATGATCAACGAGGTCATCGCTCTCGAGAGAAAGCTGAGAAAGGATTACTACGAGAAGAATAAAGACCGGCTGGAAGATAAGGTTTACCGCTCGCTCGGAGAACTGACCTACGCGAGGATGCTCCCGGCAGGCGAGGCGATGAACCGACTAAGCGATCTGAGGCTCGGCGTGGCATGCGGCTTCATGAAGGATGTTAATGAGCGTCAGCTGATGCTCCTTCTGAATACCATAGGAGATGCATCAGTACAGAAACGCTGCGGCGACGTGCTTGTGCCAAAAGACTTAGACATAAAGAGAGC
>JAFWSW010000162.1 GCA_017519205.1 Clostridiales bacterium
TCCTTGTCACGCGAATACTTCACGGAGCGGAACATCGGGTCCATATATTTCTGTACATTTGGAAGTTTGTCCCAGTCCAGGTCGCGCAGACGGTTCTCGCGGAGGAGACGTGCGACCATATATTCCGATGGGATGATGACGTCATAGGAGTTGTTGAGGTTCGGGTACATCGTCTCGTTATCTTCAAACGTACGATAGACGACCTTATATTTCTTGTGTGCCTTTTCGAATTTGGTGATGGTATCTTCCGCGATAAAATCGCCCCAGTTGTAGATGACGAGTTCTTTTCGAGAATCACAGGCCGTGGAAAATACCGAGGCAAAGACAAGAAAAGAAGAAACACCGATCGCCATCAGACGACGTGAAAAACCGACACACTTTTTCACTAACATTCCCTCCTATATTATGTTAGAGAAAAGAAAATCCCCTTAAACCCGCACACATTATATCACAATCCACCCCGCTAACTTCTCAAGCTTTCTTTCTTCTTTCCCCGAAAATGCCTGCAAATTGCCGATTTTTGGCGCAAAGGACAAAAAAGAATTGCATTTTACTTCGGAAGATATTATTCTATTTGGTGCGCTGACAAGTTCTTTTTACGTCATTTCCGCGTGAAAAGCACCTGCCCCGCAAATGCATTTTTATGAGGTCGACCAATGGGTGAAGAAGAGAGATTAGGCCGTCATCTGGTTACGGAAGCGAAGCGTATTGTCGTTAAAGTCGGTACGTCTACGATCACGTACGAGAACGGGCGCATGAATATGCGTAATATGGACCGCCTGGCCAGAGCGATCGCGGATCTGATGAATTCCGGACGCGAAGTTGTACTGGTTACCTCCGGCGCGATCGGTGTCGGAGTCGGATGTCTGGATCTTCCCGAGCGACCGAGCGAGATGCGTGATAAGCAGGCGGTCGCTGCTGTCGGACAGTGCGAGCTGATGAATGTATACAGCCGCTGTTTCGCTGAGTATTCCCGAGTCGTTGCCCAGATCCTTCTGACAAAGGACGGTATTGACGACCCGATCACCCGCGCCAATATTTCCAATACCATGGAGGCCCTGATCGAGAAGGGTATCCTGCCTGTTGTTAATGAGAACGATACCGTATCCACTGCCGAGATCCCGCATGCCGGAACATTCGGCGATAACGATACGCTTTCCGCACTGGTTGCCCGTGTGGTCAACGCGGATCTTCTGATCATTCTTTCAGATATCGATGCAGTATATGACTCCAATCCGCGTGTTAATCCGGATGCCAAGAGGATCTCTGTAGTTACCGAGGTTACGGATGAACTGATCTCCGGCGCAGGCGGAGCCGGTTCCGCGCTGGGAACCGGCGGCATGCAGACCAAGATCACGGCCATGAGCATGCTGATGAGCCACGGAATCGCAGGTGTCATCGCGGAGGGCTCCCAGTCCCAGATCTTAGAGGACATTTTGGACGGAGAAGACATCGGTACGCTTTTCGTTCCGAAGAAATAATCCGCCGGAAATCTATCCCGACATAGAAAAAAAGATGCCCGTTTTTAGGGAATTTCTGCCAATTGTGAAGAAAATGTGTCAGAATATGTCACAGACATCACTTTTATTAGAACCTAGTTAACAGATTTATGATTTCTTTTCTATGACAGAAGGATATAATAACAATGGAAGCGGTTGAGAGCGCTTCCGGGAAGCTTGTTGAAAAACCCGGTTATTGAGTTTGTGTTTTGGGGTTTGAGCTTACCTTCTTAATAACAAAATAGTGCTTCATAATAACTCCGGGCAGTCTTTCAACAAAAGGCTGCTTTTCTTTTACCCGAAAATCATCACACTGTTTTTGAAAACCATGCCTGCAAAATAAAAGGCGCCCGAGACGGACGCCTTTGTTTTCAGCTTTGTGTTGCAATTATTTCTTAATGAGTTTTCCGAGCCATGTGCTGAGCATCAGGTACGCCCAGGCGGCCTCGAGAGGCATGTCATAGAGCGGCTTGATCTTCGCATCGAGGATCGCCTTCGTGGCAGGAGACGGAACGAGCGAGCTGTCGATCGGTGCGACAAAGACCTGCTTGTCATAGCGGGCGCATGCTTTCTTGAGGTACAGGATCGAGAACGGGTTGTCCTCGGAAAGAGTGTTTACCGTGCCATCGTGATGCAGGCGCTGCAGGACATACTTATAATCGGACCGAGCGATGCTGAAGTTGTCATAGTTCAGACATACAGGAGCGTCGATCGTGAGGATGGTATCCTCCTTCGGGAGTGTCATGAGTTTACTTAATGCACGCAGATTCTTCATGGCATTCGGGCACTCTTCCGGAACCGGTACGCCTTCGCTCGGTACGAACTTCTTGCCGGAGATCTTACCGGCAACACGGTTCTTGTAACTTGCGTAGTCGTCTGTCTTTCTGTTCGGGCTCATCATGTAAGCGGCATAGTGGACATAGATCTTGCCGTCTGCTGCCTTACCGACAACATATACGCCCTTATCGATCTCCATAGCGAGTGCATAGGCTGCTTTGAGGTTAACGACTGCATCGGTGTCTGCTTCTGTCGGTGCGATCTTGGAGCCGAAAAGAACGACCGGGATCTCATAGCCGGAAAGAAGGAGCTCTGCGAGCTGGGCGGTATAGGCGATCGTGTTGGTGCCGTGTGCGATCAGGACGCATCCGTAGTCGCCCTTGTCGAGTTCTTTTTTCACAGCATCGAAAAGCACCTTGTACATGGGAGGTGTGAAGTTCTCGGAATTAACATCGACCGGTTCGATGATCGTGAAATCCTTCCCGAACTTGCCGGCCGCATCCAGGAGAGCATACGGAGCTACGCCGAGCTCAAGTGCTTTTTTCGAAAGACGGGTGGAAATGCTGCCACCGGTGAAAACCATCAGGACCTTTTTCAAATCTGCCATGTTGTCGTACCTCCCCATTTTTGGAAACACCGGTTTATCCTATGTGGGAAAAGCACTTCCCGACAGGACCGGTTACTCATATTTCCATTATAGCGCAGTATTTTTTTATTTGTCTGATATAATACACAAGAAAGATAAAAGAAATAGCGAGGAAATGTTAACATGCGGTTAATTAGTTGGAATGTAAACGGCATCCGTGCAGTCGCAAAGAAAGGCTTCCTTGAAACGCTGAAAGAACTTGACCCGGACATCCTCTGTGTTCAGGAAACCAAGGCGTCCGTAGATCAATTGGACGATTCCCTGATCAACATTCCGGGATACCGGAGTTTCTTTTCCTCGGCGGAAAGAAAAGGATATTCGGGTACGGCGGTGTATACCAAGAGAGAACCTGTATCGGTTTCGTACGGGCTCGGGGAAGACGAATTTGACCACGAGGGAAGAACGATCGAGCTGGATTTCGGCGACTTCATCCTCTATAACATTTATTTTCCGAACGGCGGACGCGGCCCGGAGATCGTGGAGTTTAAGCTCCGTTTCTACGATTGCTTCCTGAAAAAAGTGAAGAAGCAGATGGACGAGGGACGTATGGTCCTTGTCTGCGGCGACGTAAATACGGCGCATAAGGAGATCGATCTTTCCAATCCGAAGGCCAACAGCAAGATCTCGGGATTCCTGCCGGAGGAGCGTGTATATATGGATCACTTCGCGGAGACGGGGCTGGTCGATACCTTCCGTATGCTCTATCCGGATGTGACGGAGAAGTACACCTGGTGGTCGTATAAGACTTTTGCCAGAGACAGGAACGTCGGCTGGCGTATCGACTATTTCTTCGTGGATCAGGCACATAAAGACCGTATCGCGGAGTCCGAGATGCTCTCGGATGTGATGGGATCCGACCACTGTCCGATCTTTATCGACCTGAAATAATCGTGCTTTTCGCCCTATAAAGTCTTCCGGAAACGATTTTTATAGTATATATAAGGTTTCCTGTGGTATAATGCCCCTGTTATACGAAAGACAGTAAGTCCGACAGTGCTTTTGGAAAAGGATAAGACATAGCAGAAGCGGATGTCGGATATTTACAACGAGAGAGGAAAA
>JAFWSW010000163.1 GCA_017519205.1 Clostridiales bacterium
GACGAGGAATATGTTGAATTCACCATAGATTACACGCAGTACTCACTCAAGGAAGCAGCCGAAAACGTCGAGGGCGAGATCATCATTCCGGACGGCGTAACAAAACTGGGATTCACCTTCACCTCCTTTGATAAAGTAACGAAGGTCGTATTCCCTGAGGGAATGACATTCCTTCCCAGAAATTGTTTCTCGGATTGCGAATCCATCGAAGAAGTCGTCCTTCCGGACTCGATCGATACTCTGAAGGGATACTCCTTCTACCACTGCTATAACCTGCACAAAGTCGTGATGCCAAAATCTCTGAAGCATATTTCAGAGGGCGGAACTGTCAGCTATGACATGGATATCGATATCTACTTCCCTGCTGAAGTGGAACTGGAAACGTATAACAGCGAGACCCTGGGAACACTGTTCACGAATATGCCGTTCGGAAGCAAGGTCACCGTCCATCTCGTCAAGGGCTCCTGGATGGATACCCACTTTAAAGAACTGTATATCGATGAATCCAGCTCTACCGTAGACGGTGTATATACCAACTATCCGAAGGTAGAATACTGGGACGGCGTAAACACATAAGCAGTAATAGAGCAGGTTATCTTGCCAAATCCTCTTCTTGTAATAATACTTGCCCAATGATAATCTGCATGTGGGTATTGGTTCTGTCCATAGAAAGGCAGAAGGAAACGGAGGCATATATGAAAAAGAAGATCCTTATTATCTCGATGGCTATGGCTATGATCCTGACAGCTGCCTGCAGCTCCAAGAGCGACAGCAAGGATAAGAAAGTAAAGGATAAGGATGAAACGACAACTGAAGCTACAGAGGCTTCAGAGGATGAGTCCACGGAAGCAACTTCAAAAGAAACCACCGAAGCAACTACTGAAGAGTCAACTGAAGAAACGACCTCGGAAGCTACTGCGGAGACCTCGGAAGAAACCACGACCGAAGCTCCCACAGAAACATCCGAAAGAGATGAGAACGGATATGTTTTCGATCTCAGTGGTATGACTGCAGAACAGATCGCTGATCTCTGCGACAGCCTGACCACCAGAAAGATCCCGCAGATCGGAGATACTGTAGAAGATGTCCGCAAGACATACTATGATGTTGAACCCTGGAACTACACACAGGAATTCTGCGGAAGATACAGCAAGTCCGATAAGGATAATGTCAACTGCATCTATGTAAGTGGTGTATTTGGCGACGGATCAGAGGAGAACGGCGGCCCGATCGTGAATAAAGTCACAAATTTCGGAACCGGACTCGTGATCGATATCTATGATAAAGCAAAGGCCGATGAGTTCATCGTGATCATGAAAGAAAGACATCCTGCTATCGAGCAGAAAAACGACGGAAGCTGGAAAGGCGAAGATTTTGTTGTCGGCATTACTCCGATTGATTACTTCGACTACAGCAAAGGAACACATTTTCAGATCGCTTATGGTGAAAAGAGCATCTGGTATGAATCAGTCGCAGGGTTCTTCGGATTCGGTATGGAAATCTCAGATTAAAAGCACTGCAAAAGAATAACCTTTCAAAAAAGGGGGCGCCTCATCGTATGAGACGTCCCCTTCTTCTAATTCATTTCGTAAGGAAAATCAGGGCTTGATACCCAGGTCCATAAGATGGTTCTGGCACTGCCCGCTGAATATGATCCTCTTGACCGTGAGCGGTTCGCCCATTATTGAACAATACTTCAAAAGCAATCCCTCTTCCACAGCATTCGGATAACGGCCATACGCTACCTTGCAGACGAGACGGACAATCTCTCTAGAAGATGAACTTCTGAATATTCCTTTTGCCTGATTTTTAACATACAGATTCCAGAGGAAATCCGTACCTGACATCTGATGTGTACTCAGTTTATACATAGTTACATCAAAATCCTGACCGGCCTTACTCAAATTGAAGTTATAAAAGGCACTATAAACCAGACTTTCCGCCTCACGCGAATACACTCTGACATACGTGACTGTACCGGAAGATGTGTCATTAACGTAAAATGCGAAACTGTAGTTTCCGACCGGCAGTTTTTTCAGATAGAGCGCGTCTGTCAATTCCTGACTGCAATAATTGGATTTGCCTCCATAATATGTGGCGAGACTACATAATTCATACAGGTACAAATTCGTTCTTCCGGAAGGAACCGTGATCCTTTCGGTCACTTTGCGGATATTGCAGCCTGCATCGTTATCTCTGACTACGAGAGTGAGTGTGAAACTGGAGCTGACATTGACGATCTCACCCTCCAGAAATGCATACTCATCTCCCTGTCGGACATAATACGTACCATTGTGGTTCGTATATTCCTTAACAGCGGTATGGCCGGTGGGGGCCTTGAAACCATCATCAACACAGAGGTTTCGAGCATAAGATCTTCCTGCTGCAAAAGCACTTCTGAATGGGATGAAAACGATCACCATAGCCATCAGAAGCGCTGCGACTTTCGTCGTACACTTTGATTTTCCCATGATATTTACTTCCTTGTTTGAAAATTGATCGATTACAACAAACCCATTCCTTTGACGATCACAACACCCATAGATTATCATTATCGAAACCGGTTTACTAACAAAATCGCACCGGATTATATAACGATCTTTCGCAATATCTTACTCGTGATAGAATATACTCATGCATTAACGGAAAGGGATCTTGGAGGAACCTTCAAATCATATGAAAATATATTTCGCCCCACTCGAAGGAGTCACAACTTATATATTCCGAAATGCGTATAACGAGATTTACGGAAACGTGGATAAGTACTTCGCGCCATTCATTTCTCCGGCGGAAAACTGTCCGATGACACCCCGCGAGAAAAAGGATATCCTTCCTGAAAACAATAAAGGGTTAACCCTGATTCCTCAGATCCTTACATGCAGATCCGACCACTTTATCGAAGCCGCAAAAGAGCTTCATCAAATGGGCTACAGGGAGATCAACCTGAATCTCGGATGTCCGTCGGGAACCGTCTGCGCGAAAGGCAAGGGATCCGGCTTTCTTAAGGACACTTCTGCCCTTCAGAAATTCCTGGATGACATATACACTTATTCCGAATCCGAAGACATGAAGATTTCGATTAAAACGAGGCTCGGCTACCAGGAGCCGGAAGAGTTCTATGATCTTCTGGAGATATTCAATGCCTTTCCTGTCAGTGAACTGATCGTCCACCCCAGGATAAGAACAGACTTCTATAAAGGGGAACCGCGAAGAGATTTCTTCACGTATGCTTTGGGACATGCAAAATGTCCTCTGGTTTATAACGGAAATATCTTCACCACTAACGACTATGATGAGTTATCAGGTGCATTCAACACCCGTCTTGATCCCATAATGGCAGGTCGCGGTCTGGTATCCGATCCGTCGCTTGGAAGTAAGCTTAAGGGTTTAACTTCGGAAACCGATTTTGAAAAGCTCAGAAGACTTCACGACACCCTGTACCAAGAGTATCAGAAAGTCATGTCTCCCGACATCAATGTCCTCTATAAAATGAGAGAACTATGGACGTACTGGCAAGTGCTTTTCGAGGGGAATGAGCGCGACATCAAGAGGCTTCTGAAAGCCAAGAAATACCCTGAATACGAAGAGATCGCGAATCGTATCCTCATGCTCGCTGAGGATTAAAGACTTTATTTCTTGGCGGAATCGCAACAAATTGTTCAAAAAGCGTTAAATGACGCTGTGCTATAATCGAATTGTACCAGTTTGCTTGTTTATATCCCCGGGAAAGGAGATCATTCCCATGAGATCATATACGAAGCGATTCATATCCATTCTGCTTACACTGGCAATGATCAGCGCATCTGCTGTCGCGTGTAAAAAATCAGAGTCAACTTCCAAGAAAAAAAGTAAGAA
>JAFWSW010000164.1 GCA_017519205.1 Clostridiales bacterium
ATGCTGTTTAAGAATTATTCCGATGAAGAAATCCTAAGCTTTTATACGGATATACGTGATGTTATTAAGGAAAAAGATTTCCGTATTTTATATCTGGAATCGGAAGATGTTGAAGGAAATCTTCAGGTGATACGAAAAGAAAGATCCGATGAAAACGGAGTGGAATTGTGGTTTCCACTGATGATGCAGTTCTTTGATAATTGTCCGTATTCAAAAGCGAATGGGAAGTCGGGTGAACAGGATCTGATAGACCACTTTAAACATCGTCAGGAACTGGAATTGAAGATATGTGAAGTGCTTTTCAAGGAGAAGACAACGATACTGCATTCGAAAAAGTACTTAAATGACCAGCTCTGAACAAGAATGACAGTGTCAACGTAATGATTTTGTATGATCGCGAGTGAAACAAAAATGGATGAGATTCGATTAATTGAGGTAAATCCTGAATTTATTGAAGAGATCGAAGCTTTTCGACAGGAAGTTTTATCCTTCGATAAAGATAACGAGGACCGCTTTGCCGGATGTATGTCTCTTGATACGCTTTCTGCGGATGAGTGGGTTCGAGTATGTGATCTTCGCAAAGATCCTATGACTTGTAAGGATGCAGGAGTTGCTGTCCCTTCTACGTCTTATATAGCTGTTCGGGTAAGCGATAACAGAGTAGTTGGGATCATAGATCCTCGTCACCATATCGATCATCCTATCCTCGGTTCTTGGGGCGGTCACTGTGGATATACTGTTCGTCCGTCCGAGAGAGGAAAAGGATATGCAAGGGAGATTCTTCGACTGAATATTCAAAATGCTTTTGACATGGGCATCAAGAAGATGATGGTAACTTGTCAGGAAGGTAACCTTGCAAGTGAGAAGACGATCTTTGATAATGGCGGAGTTTATGAGAATACTATCGATGTAGATGGAACATATATCAAGCGCTTTTGGATCGATGTGGAGAACCGGTTATGAATACAAAGATCATAGAAACAACTAAAGAATATATATCGGGTCTGTTTCATGGGAATTCGGATGGACATGATGCTGAGCACTCACTTCGTGTGTATCGTAATGCCCTGAACATATGTAAACGAATCGATAAAACCTGTTCTCCGGATATGGATATCATCGTTTTCGCCTCGCTTCTTCATGATGTTGATGACCATAAACTGTTCCATACGGAGAATAACGCGAATGCCCGAGCTTTTCTATCAGAACAGGGAGTAAATACTGAGGATATCGAGCGTATTGTATCGGTCATCAACAGCGTCTCCTTTAGCAAAAACCGAGGAAAAACACCTGAGACGATCGAAGGAATGATCGTTCAGGATGCCGATCGGCTTGATGCGTTGGGCGCTGTCGGCATTGCAAGAACTTTTGCCTATGGTGGAAGTCACGGCCGGGATCTTTATTCCAGTATTTCTCATTTTCACGAGAAACTCCTGCTTTTGAAAGATGAGATGAATACCGATGCTGCAAAAACCATCGCAGAAGAAAGACATCTTTTTCTTCTAAAGTATCTTGAAGAGTATGAAAGAGAGGTAGCATGTGATGAATGAGAATGTGGTCATTGAAACAGAGCGCTTGATACTTCGGAAGTATACTTTAGATGATTTTGATGCTCTTTACGAGATCGTTTCCGATCCGGAGACTATGCAGCATTATCCGGCGCCTTTCTCAGAAGAGAAGACGAGAAACTGGATCACTTGGAATCTCGATAATTATGAGAAATATGGATTCGGTCTTTGGGCGGTCGTTCTGAAAGAAACCGGTGAATTTATCGGCGATTGCGGAATTACGATTCAAAATATCGACGGGGAGATGCTTCCGGAAATCGGATATCATATTCATAAGAAATATTGGAGAAGAGGTTTCGGAAAAGAAGCTGCACGCGCCTGCCGTGACTGGGTTTTTAGAAATACCACTTATAACACGATCTATTCATATATGAAATACACAAATATCGGTTCGTATTCTACAGCGATTGCAAATGGAATGAAGAAAGTGAAGGAATATCCGGATCCGAAGAACGAGATATCTTATGCATATGCAATTACCAGAAAAGAATGGGAAGATCTGGTTGGAAAAACGGAAGGGTGATTATTGATCCTTCCGCTTATCCCGATCTTCAACAATGTGCAGAACATGATCGGATGAAAGTATCTCTGTCAAACGCTCTTTTACAAATGTTGGTTTGATGTTGTAATTCTCAATTTCGCTGATCGTAAGCCAAGCCAGTTCCTCACCTTCGTCGGTTGTTTTCTTGCAAGATTCGGCCTGTTCGTCTGTTAGGTTTACTAGATAGTAAAATTCAATGGTGTGACAGTCGAAAGAATCTATCGATCCGCCGGCTCCCGTGAAGAAATTCTCCGTGATCAGGGCGAGTTTATCCGCCTCGGCTTTGATTCCGGTTTCTTCGAAGATTTCACGTTCAATGCATTCTTTAGATGTTTCGCAGATCTGAATCGCTCCGCCCATTACGTAGTAATAATCGCTGACACTGCACTTTACAAAAAGCATCTTATCTTTATGCATCAGAAGAGCACCGGCACGAACCCTGAAATATCGGTTTAAGATCTGGAGTTTACAGTCACTATCCAGCAGTTCTTTAGCCCGGCGGAGAACCGGAAGCTCACGTTGTGCGATGAGACGGCCAAGAGGTGAATCTGTACACTTTTCATATTCGGCAAGAGCTTCTTTATAACTCAACTTCAAAGTGGAAAGATGATAATCCTCGATTTCCTGCTGTGTCATGTTTTTCTCGCCGAAAGAGCGGATCTTACATAGAAAGTAGTTGTTGATGTTATGCCGATGAATAAGGTTATAGTAGTCGCTGACGATGCCGATACGGTCAAGGATCTCCACCTCGACACCGAGCTCTTCTTTTAACTCCCTATGAATTGCTTCATCAAGGTTTTCTCCGGCTTCAACGCCTCCGCCGGAAGTTTCGATCAAAGTGGATTTGCCAAACTCATCGTCTCGATATGCACGAACGAAATAGAAGTTATTATCATCATCGACTACGATAGCACGTACAATGGAGCGATCATGATCAATACCGTTATTCGTCCATTCATTATCCTGAAGATTTAACTGCCAGATGAATTCATGTTCCATTTCGTTTGCACCTCCAATTTCAACTGTTCAGATAAAATAACACTCTTTTTCTTCGTAGGCAAGTATCCAATGATATAATGAAATCAACTAAATGTCGTAGATGAAGATATCAGGTTCGGGGAGAAGGGTAAATCTATGAGAACTATTACACTGGGAAAGACAGGAATTACGACACCGCAAAATGCTTTTGGTGCTCTGCCGATCCAGCGTGTCAGTCTGGAAATGGCGGTGAAACTTCTTCGCATGGCATATGAAGGTGGAATGACCTTTTTCGATACCGCGCGTGCATATTCTGACAGCGAAGTAAAACTTGGTGCCGCTTTTGACGGTATGCGGGAGAAGATATATATTGCCTCAAAAACCCAGGCGAAGACTCCTGAACAGTTCTGGAAGGATCTTGATACTACGCTTACGAATCTTCGAACAGATTATCTGGATATCTATCAGCTGCACTGTGTTCCTCAGTGTTATCGTCCAAACGATGGTACCGGAATGTATGAAGCCCTGGTAGAAGCCAAAAAGCAGGGCAAGATCCGTCATATTGGTATTACGGCCCACTTGATCGGTGTTGCGGAAGAGATCGTCGATTCCGGTTTGTACGAGACGCTTCAGTTTCCGTTTTCTTATCTGGCTTCGGAAAGAGATATTGCACTTGTGAAAGCCTGTGAAAAGGCAGGGATGGGTTTTATCGCGATGAAAGGTCTTGCCGGCGGTCTCCTTAC
>JAFWSW010000165.1 GCA_017519205.1 Clostridiales bacterium
CTAGTAATTTGCTATTGTGATAAATGGCCTGACATTTAGCGCCAGAATTTTTTAGTGAAGCGTTCCGGAGTGATGAGTTATGCAGAAAAACCGCTGGTTCAAAATGAGAAAGAAGTGAACGAATTAATTGCTCCATAATCATTGTAATAGAGTTTTCAAAGACCATAGAAAAGATGGTTGAGTGGATGAAGACCTAAATGCCCCGAACCGCTGGAGTATTAAAATGAAAAAAAATAAGACGCGATTAAATCTTTTGATTTCATCAGGTTTTGGATTGATCTGGTTTTTAGCTCTCGTTTGTATTTTTTCAATACCGAAGAATGAGAGAGAGAATGTTTATCCGAATGTTCGAGTAAGTCTTCAAGAACCGGTATTTGGGGTTTCCGGAATAGATAGTAACCGACTGACATGGGTTCGAATTGATAATGAACATGTTGTGAAGTATGAAAACCATGTGGTCACATTGGAAAGCCGATATCGGGCGTATGTTTCTTTGGACAAAACTGAACTCTCTGACACGTTATCTGATAATTTGTCAAAAGTGAGTAGGAAAGAGCTTGTCAGGATTTTTTCAGATGTGTGTTGTGGGACTATTCCTTCAGAAGAACTGGGAATCGATCCGGATGACTTTCCCAAGACGAGCATTAATGTAGCCGGTGAAGAACCTAGTTCATTCCTGTTACCCAATGAATTCTCTATTGACGTTCAAGGACGATATTCAGGACACGTCGGTTTTTATTCGTATCTTCCGGAAATTGAAGAAGAGAAAACAAATATTAATCAAGTCTTGAACAACACAAACCATATTTCTGTAAAAACGATTCTCTTATCATTGTTTTATGCAGTCTTTGTATCTGTGGTTGTATTCCTTATTGTTCAGAATGCTAAGCGCCTGAAAGCAAGGGTTCTTTTCTGTTTGTGTATTTCGGTGTTTTTCTTTACGCTGCTTGCTTTGCTATTATTTTGTGCTTGAAAACGGAAAAACTTTTGTCAACAAAAGCGGGATTTATGAAGAAATAGATTCTTGACACCAATAGACGTGAGTCTTATAATCCCATCGTAACTTCAGGGCGGGGCGTAATTCCCCACCGGCGGTGATGTATCACGAGAAGATACGAGCCCGCGAGCGAAGAGCAGAACCGGTGAGAATCCGGTGCCGACGGTATAGTCCGGATGGAAGGAGTGGTATAAATGTCAGAAGTCACATCAAATCTCAAAACCCGAAACGAATACAGAAAGAAGATGATCCATCGGATCGCACTGACAGGTGTCATGACGGCGCTTGCGGAAGTTCTCATGCTGCTTGAGATTGCGCTTCCCCTGATGCCGGGATTCCTTAAGTACGATTTTTCCGATATTCCGGCACTGTTCGCAGGATTTGCCTGCGGTCCGGTCGCGGGCGTGATCGTCGAGTTTCTGAAGAACCTGCTTCACATGCCGTTTACAGGAACACAGTACATCGGCGAAGTTGCGAACTTCATCTCGGGAAGTATCTTTGTTCTGACGACCACGATCATCTACCTGCGCATGAGAAACAAGAAGGGCGTCATCCTTTCGCTCGGCCTGGGTACGGTAGCACTCGTGATCGCAACATCTTTCGTCAATTATTTCTTCTCCCTGCCTCTTTATGAGAAGGTAATGGGATTCCCGCTTCCGGCGATCATCTCCATGTGCGATGATGCAAACACACTGGTCACCATCAACTCGAAGCTGGATGTCATTCTCATGACATTCGTTCCGTTCAATATCTTCAAGGGTATTACGATCTCGATGGTGTCATTCCTGTGCTACATTCCGCTGAGAAACTACTTCGAGAAGAAGGCACAGAAAGTGGTCGACGAAGAAGAATAAGGACTGCTTCAGTGAAAGCAAAAAGAAAGGCTGTCTCTTCATGAGGCAGCCTTTTTGATTTCATCTTGAAAAGCACTTGCAGGGAGTACTTATGCGTATGGTCTGTCAGACCCCGAGGATCTCCTGATAGTTGTCGCACACATCCTTATAGTTTTCCGGAGTACCGATGTCGATGCAGTTGCCCGGTGCGCGGTATACATATACATCTTTTCTGGTGTAGAGCCAGGACGGGAAGTGACCCGGAGCATCCGGCGTATTGCCTTCGTCGAGGTACTGGCGGATCATCGGGAGCGTCTCGCGGAGATACATGTAGGTCGCATAGATCGCGACGTTCGAACGCGGGACCTTCGGCTTCTCGGCGAGATACTCGACCTTGCCGTTCTCATCGATCGTTGCTACCGCGAGCTTCTTGAGCTGTTCGACATCATCGACACGGATGGAAACGAGAGTGTCTTTTCCGGTCTCCCTGAAGAAGTCATACATGCCCTTGAGCTTATAGGTGAAGAGATTGTCTCCTGCGATGATCATCATGTCTTCATCGATCTTAAGCTGATCGATCACGAACTGGATGTCGCCGATCGCACCGAGCTTATTGGAGTCGTCGGTCGTACCGTCATCGATGACCTCGATCGGGCTTGCGATCCTTCCTTCAGCAAGATCCTTTTCGGAACGTGATTCTGCCCACTCATTGAAATGGTCGGCGAAGCGGTGATTGGTTACGATCACGATCTTATTGACGTCCGGGATCGTCTCGATCTCGTCCGTGATATAGTCGATCATGGCCTTCGGTCCGACAGGCAGAAGCGGCTTCGGTGTATTAATGGTCAGCGGGTAGAGGCGTGTGGCATATCCTGCTGCAAGAATCAAAGCTATCATTTTCATCCCTTTCCCCACGTCTTTGCGGGACTCCGAAGCACGGGACACACTCCGTTTACTGCTTCGGAAATGAAGTATTTTTACCATCTTAACAGAAAATGACATAAAAATCTATTTACAATTTGTTTTCGGTATTCTGTATATAAATAATATGGCTTATTTCTGTTTAGTGGTTGACGCTCGAACAGATGTTCTGTATAATAGAGTCAAGTATTTCACATGGAGTCGGGTTATGTCAGAACTGAAGGACGTAATAACTGCATATCGTAAGCTTCCGTTTGGAGACCGTGTCGTGTTCTATTCCACGGTATCGAACGATGTCGATGTGCGGGAAGAGACCGTCCAGGACTTCCTTATCGAAACAAGGATGGGCGAAAGCCTCTCCTGCCTCTATTGCAAAGGCGACCATGTAGTCAGGAACGGGAAGAGAAAAGACGGCACCCAGCGCTTCCTGTGCCGGGATTGCGGGAAATCCTTCATCCCCGGTTCCAATACGATCACTTCCGGAACCAGAAAGAGAATGAGTACATGGGTCAAATACCTGAAGTGCATGCTGGACAAGAAGACGTTGAAAGAGTCTTCGGAAGAATGCGGTATCTCCATGCCGACAGCATTCTCATGGAGACACAAGATCCTCGATGCATTGCGTGAAGTTACAGACAAAGTATATCTGGATGGTACAGTCGAGGCTGACGAGACCTTCTTCAATGTATCCTACAAAGGGAATCACAAGAACAGCAAGACTTTCACCATGCCGAGAAAGGCACATAAGAGAGGAAACGACACCCATGCTAAGGGGCTTTCTTCCGAGAAAGTCTGTGTGCCGTGTGCAGTAGATGCATCCGGTATCTCCTATGCCAGACCTGCTAAACTGGGGAAGCCGAGTTCTTCCTGCATTTCTAC
>JAFWSW010000001.1 GCA_017519205.1 Clostridiales bacterium
GAGGCGGGCACATGAAAGAGTTTGAGACGATCGTCGGACTCGAAGTCCATGTCGAATTAAAGACGGAATCAAAGATCTTCTGCTCGTGCCCGACGAAGTTCGGAGGCGCGCCGAATGCTCATATCTGCGAAGTCTGCGCAGGTCTTCCGGGTGCGCTCCCGAGGCTCAATAGAAAGGTCCTGGACTACGCTGTTATGACCTCTCTGGCCCTTAACTGTGAGGTGACGAGGCAGAGCCGCTTCGACAGAAAGAACTATTTTTACCCGGATCTCCCGAAAGGGTATCAGATCTCTCAGCTCTATGCACCGATCGGAAGGAACGGATTTATGGACATCGATGTTTCCGGGAATCCGAAGAGGATCCGTATCCATGAACTCCATATGGAAGACGATGCCGGAAAGCTGATCCATGATGAGGCGGAAAACTGCACGAAGATCGACTTCTCCCGCTGCGGCGTGCCGCTTCTCGAGATCGTGACCGAGCCGGATTTCCGATCGAGCGAAGAGGTCGTATCTTTCCTCGAAGCACTCCGAACGATGCTGAAGTTTATCGGAGTCTCCGACTGTAAGATGCAGGAAGGCTCCCTCCGAGCAGACGTAAATCTCTCGGTAAGGAAGATAGGAGATGAGATCCTCGGAACGAGGACCGAGATGAAGAACCTCTCGTCCTTCCGTGCAGTCGCAAAGGCCATAGAATACGAGTCTTCCAGACAGTGGGAGATCGTCAGGTCCGGCGGAACGATCGACAGAGAGACCCGCCGCTGGGACGAAGAAACAGAGGCTTCCTTCTCCATGAGAAAGAAGGAAGATGCCGCCGAGTACAAGTATTTCCCGGAGCCGGATCTTCCGGTCCTGCATATCGGGGATGAAAAGATAGATGAACTTCGATCCGTTCTGCCTGAACTTCCGGCGGAAAAGAAGAGAAGATATATTGAGGAGCTGAAGCTTCCCGAATACGATGCCGGGATACTGACCGCAAATAAAGAGATAGCAGTGCTTTTCGAGCGGACGATGACGATCTGCGGAGATCCGAAGGAAGCGTCGAACTGGATCATGGTGGATCTCATGAAACTCCTAAACGACACCGGGACGCTCCCGGAAGAGCTTACGATCCGGCCGGATTCCCTTGGCGAGATCATCGTCATGGTCAAAGAGGGAAAAGTCAGCAGAGCATCCGGAAAAGAGATCCTGAAGGCTGCTTTTACCGAAGGCTCGATCCCCTCGGAATACGCGGATCAGAACGATCTGTGGCTCATCTCGGACGAGAATGTCCTGGGGGAGGTCATCGATAAAGTGCTGGAAGAAAACGTGAAGGCGAGGGACGAATACTTTGCCGGCAAGACGAAGAACTTCCAGTTCCTTCTCGGACAGGCCATGAGGATGACGAAGGGAAAGGCGGATCCGACCGCTTTGAGGAAGGTCCTCGAAGAGCGCCTCACACATAAAGACCCGTAACATCAGGGGCATTTTATGAGATAATAAAGGGTATGGAAGAGAAAAACAGAAACTTTTACGATAAGATCAAAGACGCCGTCAGCGCATATGTGCTTCACGACCCGAATGCACAGGCACAGACGGCTTTTGAGCGTGAAAAGAAAATGAAGACGGTGGACGAGAAGACCCTCGCGATGTTTCGAGAATCCGCCGAGGTGGGTCACCCGTTTTCCTGTTTTAATCTCGGACGCTGCTATGAGACCGGATCCGGCGTAGAGCAGGACCTCGAGCAGGCCTACGAATGGTACCGCAAGGCGGCGACCGGCGGCGATGTAAATGCGTGGCTTGCGCTGGCGAAGATGTTCGATAAGGGCATGTATGTCGACAGAGATCCGAAGGAAGCGGCGATGTGGCTGTCCCGCGCGGCAGATAAGGGTCACCCGATCGCGAAGATCGGCATGGGCCAGAAGTATTCCAGAGGCGATGGTGTGGAGAAGGATCCGGACCTCGCGATCAAGTATTTCCGGGAAGCGCAGGAGCTGGCGCCGGGCATCGGAAGCTATGTCCTGGGCGAAGCGATCGGCGACGGTATCGGATGCGAGAAGAGTTACGAGGAAGCTTTCAAGTATTTTCAGATCGCACACGACAATAAATTTGCGATGGGCACATATAATCTCGGCATGATGCTCGAGATGGGCCTCGGCTGTGAAAAAGACGAGAAGAAGGGCTTCGAGCTCATCAAGCAGGCGGCGGACGAGGGGATCCCGGATGCCATGTACCGTATCGCATTTCACTATAGAGACGGAACGTCCGAAGCGAAAAAGGACGATAAGACGGCTTTCGAATACTATAAGAAAGCCGCAGATAAGGACCATGCGCTGGCCTGCGTGGAGACGGGCCTCTGCTATGAGAACGGCCTGGGCACCGAGGTGGATAAGGAAAAGGCTTTCCACTACTACGAGAAAGGTGCGGAAATGGGCTATCACGCAGCAATCGTCTGCCTCGCGATATGCTACCGGGCGGGCATCGGCTGTGATATTGATGAAGATAAATCTTTCCGGCTTCTGGAGGATGCCGTCGCACTCGGAAATACCCGTGCGTACCACCTGATGGCGGATGTGCTTCTCGAGAGAAACCCCTACGATGAGCGCGCCATCAACCTCGAGATGGTGGCGGCAAAGGCCGGATTTGCAAGGTCGGCTCTTTTCCTCGGCGGATACTTCATCCAGAGGGGCGAGGCGGGACCGGACCGCGAGAGGGTCATCCACTACTACCGTCTGGCGGCAAGGGAAGGCAGCTCGATCGCGATGTTCGAACTGGCGGATCTTCTGGATACGGATGAGAACAAGAAAGATAAGGAGATCCAGAAAGAGCTCTGGGAACTCTACGAGGGAAGCGCGAACGACCGTCATCCGATGGCGGCGTATAAGGTGGCGCAGGCATATCGTGATCCGAAGAAGATGAAAGAGCTTGCTGCTGCTTTTCCCGGCCGATTCGATTTCGATGACAAAACAAAGGAAGTGATGGCGATCCACTACATGTCGATCGCGGCGGCCGGCGGTATCCCGGGAGCATGTCTTGAGGTCGCGGACCGTTCTTTCTGGGGCGATGGCTTAAAGGTGGACTACAAGGCGGCCAGGGGACTGTACCGCTACTGCGCCGATGAGCTCGAAAACAAGACGCTCCTGGCAAGATATGCCCTCTGCTGTATCCTGACATCCATGGAATTCGTGTATGGCAAGGTCGGCGACAACGATAAGAACATCGCGGACCTGATCGAGAGTGAGCGTGCCCGCATCGTCCGGGTCGACCAGACCTGGCAGGAGGGCATGGACCTTCTGGGGACGCTGGTGCAGGAGAATATCCCGGATGCCGTGATGTTCCTTCCTCTGGCAAAAGCACTCTCCTACGGTGCAAAGGTGGATCTTTCGTCGGAAGAGGATCAGAAGATGCTGGAGTACATCGATGATCTTCCGGACAAGAGAGAGAAATACTATATCAAGGGCGTCATGAAGGCGATCCTGAAACCGAAGGATCTTATGGACCCGATCAGCTATCTCAGGTATGCGAGATCTTCACTTCGCGCATGTAATGTCGACCAGATCCTGGGAAACCTCTATCTCTCGCTCTCAAGAAAGGTGAAGATCCGAAGCAAGGAAGAGGTCGTGGTCCTCGACGGTGCCTTTGAAGGCTGGACTTCCGCGCTTAAGAAAGACGAGCTCGCGAGGCTTCGGGACCAGATGAGAAATAAGAGAAAAGACTCGATCTGGAGTGAAGGCACCACCTGGAACAAGAAGCGGGCAAAGCCCCTGGAGATCCTGAATTCGGCAGCGGCGCTGTATCAGGAGGCATATGCAAACGGTGAGGCCAGGGATATCCGCCCGTATAACCGCGTCTACGATGAGATCACCGACAGAAAGCTGCTCATGGTGATTCCCGCCTTTATTGCGCTGGGATGTCTGATAACACTTCTTATCACGATCTTAAGGATCGGCTGGGATGCGGGCATGCTGGAGATGAATAACGGAACGGTGAAAGGTATACCGTGGAAAAAAGGTCTTCTGATGTTCGGCGATATCTTCACATGGGTCATGGCGATAATAGTCATTATATTCATGGTGATCTATGCATTGGTGGACATAAGTAAAGCCAGAAGAAGAGCACGGCTGGACAAGCGCATGAAGCAGCTCGAGGCCGAAAAGAAGGAGAAAGAATAATGGCAGTGCATGTGGTTCTTTTCGAACCGGAAATACCGCAGAATACGGGAAATATCCTAAGGACGTGTGTAGCGACGAACACGAAGGTGCACATCATCAAGCCCCTCGGATTTGAGCTTAATCACGATACCCTGAAGCGTGCGGCATCGAACCATCTGGATCTTGCGGAGTACGATTTCTACGAGAATTTCGAGGACTTCGAGAGTAAGAACCCGGGCACGTATTTCTACATGACCCGCTACGGGAAGAAGCCGCACAGCAGCTTTGACTACGCCTCCGTAGAAGGAGACATCTATCTTATATTCGGGAAAGAAAGCACGGGTATCCCGTATGAGCGGCTGGCCGCGCATCTTGATCACTGCTTCCGGATCCCGATGGCAGGGACCTGCCGCAGCCTTAACCTATCAAATGCTGTTGCCATCGCCCTCTACGAGGTGATGCGCCAGCTGGATTATCCGGATCTCTCGTTCACTGAAGTGCAGAAGGGCGAAGATTTCCTGGAATCTTTCGACATCCGACCGCTCGGCAGAAAGGACACGATACATGAGTGACATCAATGACGAAAGCATGGAAAAAGCACTGGAGCCGGAGGAGGCCGTAAACGAGGCCGCCGAATCGGAGCAGAAAGAAGCCGTGGAGGAAGAGGCAGTGAAGGAAGAAGCGGAAACGGCCGAAGAAAAAGAGGTCGAGGAAGCTGAGTCCGAAGAAAAACCGGTCGAAGAAGATTCTGAAGAGACTACTGATGAGCCGAAGGTGAAGAAGCCGAAGAAGGCGGAGAAGTTCTATCAGCCGAAGTGGGTAAATGCCCTGACGATCCTGTGGCTGCCGGCGCTGTCGCTGCTCTTCGAGTTTATCTTCTCGCGCCTGGTGGACTACTCGATGACGCAGTACACCGTACTTCTTACCCTGAGCGGCTCCGCTCTTGTGACCGCCTTGATCCTTCTTATCCCGAGCAAGAGATTCCGCTTCATCGCATTCGGCCTGATAACGAACATATTGACCGTCGTCTATATTGCGCAGTATATCTACTTCCGCATCTTCGGAACGATCTTCGTATGGGGATCGCTCGCGTCCGGAGGCGCCGGTGCGGTCGTCGAATACTTCACTGTCGTTAAGAACGCCATGATCGACGGCTGGTTCGGCATCCTGATCCTGCTGGTCCCGTCGATCCTGTACTGGCCGGTGATCAGAAAATTCGTCAAGAAGATCCCGACACCGGGCTGGAAATACACACTCTCCGTGATCGCTGCTTTTCTCGTAGTAGGCGCGATCGGACAGCACCTGATCGTTCATGACAGAAAGGGGGCGGCAAACCCGAGACTCCTCTACCTCTCCGAGTTCTCGCAGGACGCATCGCTCCGTAAATTCGGACTTCTTCCGACGATGAGCCTCGACTTCCGCATGAATATCCTGAACATCAAGAAAGAGGAGAAAGCGGATATCGATGTGGACGATATCGAGATCGAGACATTGAGCTCGGAGGAGAAGGATTCCATGACGACTCCTGCCGCGACGGCAACGCCTGTTCCGACACCCGAGCCGACTCAGGCCCCGGAGGCTACACCGTCTCCGACACCGGCCCCGACGCCCACGCCGACACCTTATCCGAAAAATGCACTCGACATCGAGTTCGATCTCGAGGCGGACGATAAGACATACCGTCACATGAATGAATTCCTCTCCCAGAGAGAGCCGACGACGCAGAACGAATACACGGGCATATTCAAGGGGAAGAACCTGATCCTTCTGACCGCGGAGGGCTTCTCCGGATACGTGATCGATCCGGAGCTGACGCCGACGCTCTATAAGCTCTCTACAGAAGGGTTTGTATTCAACAACTTCTATACGCCGATCTGGTACGTAAGTACATCGGACGGTGAGTTTGTCGAGACGACGGGACTCATCCCGAAGTCCGGCGTATGGAGCTACACGAAGGTAGCGAAGAACTACATGCCTTTTGCCTTCGGTAACCAGTTCCAGGCGCTGGGATATAAGACATACGCCTTCCATAACAACACCTACACGTACTACCACCGTGACCGCTCGTATCCGACCATGGGATATACCTACTACGGATACGGCAACGGCCTGGATGTCCAGAAGACATGGCCGGAGTCGGATGTGGAGATGATCGAGAAGTCGATCGACTACTATCTCGACGGATCCGGACAGCCGTTCCACGTGTACTACATGACGGTCAGCGGACATCTCCCGTATGCATGGGGCGATAACAAGATGTCTTCGAAATATAAAAACGAGGTCAAGGATCTGGACTACAGTACTCCGGTAAAAGCATATATCGCCTGCCAGATGGAGCTGGACCGTGCGCTCGAGCTTCTTATCCAGAAACTTGATGAGGCGGGAGAACTCGAAAATACCGTTATCGCACTCGGTGCGGACCACTATCCTTACGGACTTCAGCCCAGTGAATATAACGAGCTCTGCGGTAAGAAGATGGTCGATCCGTTTACCCGCTATGAGAATACCTTTATCCTCTGGAGCGGCGACATGAAGGAACCGGTCGTCGTCGATAAGCCGTGCTGCAGCATGGATATCGCACCGACACTGGCGAACATGTTCGGACTTCCGTATGACTCGAGGCTTTACATCGGTACGGACATCTTCGCACCGGAACCGCACTACGTCATCTTCAGTGATCGAAGCTTCATCAACGACAAGATCATGTACAACGCCGGAAGCGGCAAGGTCACGGCGCTGGTGGACGAGGAGATCACGAAGGAATACGTGAAGGAGTGCACGGAATACGTCAGTGAACTCTTCTACTGCTCCACGCACATCATCGACATGGATTACTACGGGTATCTGTTCCCGGACGGTGTGCCCTGGCAGCCGAAGAAAGAAGAATAAGTAAAAAGCGAAGCGCCGGTCTGAAAGCAAAAAGGGCCGGCGCTTCTATGCGATCAGTTATGAAGCGTATTAACGCTCCTTCTTGGCATCGAAAAGGTCCTGATCGGCTTTCATGATGAGCTCCGAGGCATCGAGCTGATCCTCGAAGGTGGAAAAACCGAAGGACAGGGAAATGTAGATGGTCTTATCATCAATGACCAGAGGGGTCCTGAGGAACCGGCTCTTGATACGTCCGGCGAGCACCTTGGCGCCCGTGATACCGGTATCGGAAAGAAGGAGTGCGAACTCATCGTTTCCGACACGGAAGACGTCATCGGCGGATCTCGAACTTGCCCGGAGGATATCCGCGACATACTTCAGGATGACCTCTCTGTTCTGGGCACCCAGATCGGTGCACAGCTTCGTATAATGATCGATGTCCATCAATATGATCGAGAACCCGGCGCTGTATCCGCGGCCGCGGACACGTGCAAACAGACGCATATTGCGCTGAACCATCTCCTCGAAATACTTACGGTTATAGAGCCCCGTATCCTCGTCTATGGTGGAGAGCACGTGGATCCTGGAATTCAGTTCGTCGCACTGCTTATTCTTCTGCATGAGCTTCTGCTCTGTATTCTTTTCCTCGGAGATGTCTCTCGTGATGCTCCAGGTGCCGCTGACTTCGCCGTTTTCATCGATCAGGGGATAGATGGAGGTGGACAGCCAGATCGTCCCGATGGTGGAACGGGGACCGGAGAGCTCCAGGTGTTTCTCGAGATGAAGGACCGGGGTCTTACTTTCCATGACACGGTCTTCACAGGCGTGGTGTTCGGCGGCTTCTTCGGCGGGAATGAAGTTAACGATCGTTTTTCCGACGATCTCATCCGGGGTCTTATAGCCGAGGAGCCTAGAGAAGGAAGAGGAGCATGTCGTATAGCGGTGTTCTTTATCTTTATAGCAGATCGAATAATCGACCTGATTCATGAGGATCCGGAACAGGGATTCTTTCGGGAATTTATCGAAAAATCCTTCTGAGGAAGATGCTTTTGTCATTATTTAGACCTCCCCTCTTAACGGAAAAAGATCAGTGCAGAGCGACTGCGGCGACAACAATGACGCCGATCAGCACAAACAGGATGCAGCAGGCGATCGTGGTGATCTTCGTTACGGAGTTCTGCTCGAAAACGGTCGGGAAATGGTTCTTCATGAACAGGACGTATTTGTCCCACAGATCGGAAAACCAGACAGCCACTTTTCTAAAAGTAACCGCCATCTTCTCGCCGAATTTCATGCCTTCCTTGTAGACCAGCTGATCGTCGGAGTAGGAGAAGTGTTCCTTGACCTCTTTCTCCTTGACGATGGTCGCATTGGCAGGGGCCATCGGGCGTTCTGTCGACGTACTGGTGAATTCTTCTTTGATGGATACGAACATGCCGTTCGTATGGAAAGGATCTTTATTCTCGGGTGATACGACCACGCTCGGGGTCTTCCACGCGGGGACCGAGCTGCTGGAGACCGTGTGCAGTTCTTCCATCAGTGGATTCTCGACGGTAGAGACCGGCTCGCGGATCTCTTCGTCCATCTCCTTCGGCAGAGACATCTCACGTTCAGAACGGGCAGAATGGCGCATCAGAAAGCTCCTTTCGTCTAGCATCAGATACCGTAAGTATATCACGATTGGGGAAATTATACATCCGAAAGAGGGTCCTGGTTTTATAGAAAGATGAATCAGGGGAACAATTATATTAGATTTTGCTGTATAATAGATGCAGCTCTTGAAACGGGGAAGTCAAAAATGAATCGTGTGTATTTTGACATGGGGGTGTTTACTTACTGGTCAGAAGAGGCTCTGGAAAGCAAGCGATTGGTTTCCAAGGGCACCGTTCTTGTGTCCGATGAAGCTTTACTCTCCGGTGTGAAAGACGGTTCAGAGAAGGTAGATTCGGATCTTCTCGACACGCTTCGGAATCTCTCCGATTCCGGGTACGACCTGAGTATCTGTGACACCCTTTCCGTTTCCGAAATCAAGCAGAAGTTAAGTGATCTGGAGATCGGATCTTACTTTCATCAGATCATCAGTGCTTCGTCTGCCGGCCCGATCGCCAACAGCCTGTCACAGCTCCGCTCGAAAGATGATTTCTCTCTCTTCGTCGGCTGTAACGGCACGGTCATCGAAGCCTGTGACAGAAGCCAGATCCCGGTGATCGCCTACGGCGCGAAGTTCCGGGAGTATGCCATGTCGGCATTTACCTATGCGAGATATCCGCTCGAGATCGAGGATCAGATCGCGACATGCATGGTCATCCACCGTGTCGCCAGAAAGACGATCGAGTCGGGGGCGCGCATTCTCGGTATCGACGGTATCGAGTTTGCGGGAAAGAAGGTTTTCGCATCGAGGCTTGCCAGATACTTCGATATGCTCGGCAAGGAATTCGATGTCGTGGAACTCGAGGACTACCACCGTGCGGTGGAGGCCAGTTACAAGGGCGAAGACCCGGTGGAATCCTACTACTTCAACGGATTCAATACCGAGAAGCTGATCGCAGAGGTCTTAAAGCCGTTTAAGAAGACGGGGAGCATCGATAAGATCGTGTACTGTCTCGACAGCACGAACGATTCATTCGTCAATGAGCGCCACTATATGCTCTCGGAAGACGGAGTGATGATCCTCATCGGAACGATGATGTACAGAGAGCCGCTGATGCGGTATTTCGACGTGACCGTGTATATGCGTGTGGACTATAAGGAAGCGGAGCACAGAGCTTCACTTCTCGATACACCTCTTTACGGAGAGGATCCGGTCGAGGTCTATAAGACGAAACACATACCGGCACAGAAGATGTATATCTCCCGTCATGACCCCTTTGACGGAAGAGACTTTGTGATCGATAACACGAATTATCACCGTCCATATATCGTGGACTGAGGAGGTAGAAGAATATGCAAAGAGTGCTGGTGATTGGCTGTGGCAAGCTGGCGCGAGCTGTAATACCGATGCTGTCGCAGAACAGTGTATATTTCCGGGAGGTGTGCCTCAGCGGCCGCTCGAAGGAGAAGTGCGACACGTATAAGAAGAAATACTCCAGCGATAAGCAGAAGATCGTGACGGCGTATGTGGATATTCGCAACATGGAGAAGACCCTTCTCATGGCGAAGATCTACCGTCCTGATCTGGTCATCAACCTCGCTCCGTCATCCCTGAATCTTCAAGTGATGGATCTGTGCCTGCAGATCGGTGCAAATTATATCGATGCCTCTCTATATATGCCGAAGGGCGGCTCTTCCTGCGATATCGACGCCGAGTATGCGTATGACCAGAAGTTCAGAGACAAGGACCTTACGGCGATCATCGGCTGCGGTTTCAACCCCGGCGTGATCGATGCCTTTGCCCAGTATGCCTATATTAAAGCCATGGACGATGTCAGAACGGTAGATATCCTTGATATGAATGCCGGCACCAACGCGCATCCGTATCTGATGAATACCCCCATGATGACTTCCCTCCGCCAGATCTCTTCCGAGGCCAGAATGTGGTCCAACGGTGAGATCGTGAAGGTCGCTCCGATGAGCACTCAGGCGAAGTATTCCTTCCCGGAGATCGGTAAGAGAAACCTTTACATGGTCGATCACGAAGTTATCGATGCGCTCTCGGGTGAGATCCCGGATGCGACATCCATCCGTTATTTCTCCGCATTTAAGCGTCCGTTCCTCTCGATGGTACGTATCCTCCGCGAGGTCGGAATGACATCCACGACTCCGGTCGATATCGACGGCCAGCAGATCGCTCCTCTCGACTTCCTTTCCGAAGTCATGCCGCAGCAGGAAGACCTCGTCGCTACTGCGAAGGGTAAGACCGGCGTCGGCATGCTGATCCACGGAAGTAAGGAAGGCGCCGAGAAGCAGTGCCTGATCTATACCCTCGTAGACCATCAGGAGTGCTTCGCGAAGTACGGCGCATCCGCGACTGACTTCATGGGAGCTGCCGCTCTCGTATCCGGTGCGGTACTGATCTCTCTGGGTCTTTGGAAAAAGTCCGGTGTACACATGGTTGCAGAGTTTGACCCGCTTCCGTTCCTTAAGGAGCTGAAGAACCAGGGCTTCACCTATAAGCTCCTGGAAGATGCTCCGGAACTCGATGTCATCGCAGGTGCGGGTGACGAGGAAGAAGAGTAAACTTAGGAATCCTTTTTCTTCGATGAGATCCTTTTCTTAGAAGATCTCTCCGATCGGAAACAGATCACGGCGAGAAGGAAGAAAGTAAAGCCGGAGATCCATCCGCCAAGCGCACTTCCCGGTGCAGTATAGTGCAGATGGACGATATAGTGTCCGGCAGAAATATCCGATGAGATCCAGGCATCCCGGTACGCACGTACGGGATGCTTTTCTCCGTTCGCATAAAGTGTCCAGCCCTTCTCGTAAGGGATATTCGTCAGAAGCGTCGAGTCGAAGGAGATCATGGCATCGGCCGTGATACCGTCGGCATCTTCGACCAGATCCGTGATACCGAAGGTGACGTTCTCGGTAAACTGATTCCAGTTCATCGTATTCATGTAGCCGAAGCTGGCAGATACGCCTTTCAGATCCTCCGCATGGGAAGAAAGAAGCGTGATCGTCAGATTCTGTCCGACGTTATAAGAGCCCAGGTCTATCAGCACGGTCTCCTGGCTTCTCGTGATGGTGGAGACGATGCGGTTATTGACGTAGAGGTCTACAGGATGGGAAAGGGACGGCAGCTTCACGGCACAGAACAGCGGGTCGGAGAACAGTGTCGAGACGGTAAAAGATGCCGTCTTCGTATCCGAAAAGAGCGGACCCTCCGAGTAGGTATCCTGGAAAGGCATCGCCGGAAGGGACGGCCAGAGCGAATAGAACCAGTCATTGAGAAAAGCAAAGATCGAAGACGGCTCCGTGCCGGAGACTTCCGCAATCTGACCTTCCGAGGATTCAGAGGGCTGAAGGTTCTTCGCGTTGACGGCGATCATGGAGTGCTTCGTGTTAAGGATCACCCTTGTCGCATCGGTCGTATAGGTCACCTCGGTGTGGTACTTATCCGTGTCATTTCCGAGCTTCTGAAGAAAAGAAGCGGAGGGCTCGCCCTTAATGGCATAGGGCATCTGCAGGAACTGCGGAAGCAGGAAGAAGGCGCAGAGACCGAGTGAAAGCGCCGCCGATACTGCGGTACTTCTGGCCGGCGATACGGACGGGCCGGCCTGCTTTTTCTTCTTTGGAGAGATGTCCGATTCTTTTCTGTGCTTCACGATGCAGAGGATCACGATCGCCGGAATCACCAGAAGGTCCCAGGCGGCGCTGCTTACAAAGATGAGGCAGAAGAGGAACATCAGGGAGAAGGAAACTCTTCTCTTTTCCGATTTCTCGACGGCCGATTTCTTTCCGGAGGAAGGATCCTTCCGATCCGAAAAGACCTTAAGGATCAGTCCCGGGAATAGAAAGAATGTATCCGTGACCGGGAAGCGGAGAAGACAGCAGAGACCGAAAGCCGCTGCGGTATAAAGGAAGCTCGTGATGTAGCAGAAGACCGGGGATCTGTCGGAGAGCTTTGAGATCATGTGAAGAAAGACTGCACTGGCGAGCGCGAGACGAAAGGCATTCAGAAGGGCAAGTGCCTGCGGATGGACCGATACGGGAAGAAGAGAAAACGGAAGCGAAAGAATGCCGCCGAAGCCCGAAAGGAGGAGCCTCGGGATACTCATACCCATCCCGGCTTCGAAGGTATAGCTGCTGAAGTCAGCCCGCGAGAAGCGGCTTCTGAATATGCCGAGTGTGGTGAGCTCCGAGGATCCGATCCGGGTGAACTCATAAAAATAGATGTCCGTCAATATAAAAAACGCGATCCAGAACGCGAAGAAAACAACGCCGGAAAGAAGAGGTCTTCGAAGTCCTCTTCCGATCTTCACGGGTGTATCTTTTTTAACAGTTTTTGATCCGGACATGTTGGTTCTTCTTTCTCCCTTACGGCAGGTCTTTCCACCCATCATAACACAGGCAAAGTTGAAATACGTGACGAAATCTGTTATATTCGTCATTAATTACAACTATTAGAAATTAGCGCACATATTGCGACGCAGATCATCTGCGGGACACAGGAAGGAAAGGAACGAACGTGCCCGACGACAGTATAGGCCAAATTATTTTGGACCTGGTCATAGTTTTGATCTTTATTCTCATCAACGCCTTTTTCTCGGCAGCCGAGATGGCGGTGATTTCCCTTAATGACGCCAAAGTAAAAAAACAGGCTGAGGACGGCAATAAGAAGGCGAAGCGCGTCCTGAAATTCATCGAGAACCCATCGAAATTCTTAGCAACGATCCAGGTCGGCGTGACGCTGGCCGGATTCCTCGCCAGTGCATTTGCCGCGAACAGATTCACCGGAAGAATGACCGCATGGCTCGATCCGGACGGGAAGTACTCCTGGCTGGCAACGGTCTGCACCGTGATCGTTACCCTGATCCTGTCTTACTTCTCGCTCGTACTCGGCGAACTCGTTCCGAAGCGTATCGCACAGAATAACGCAGAGAAGCTGGCCTTCCGTTCTTCGAACATCGTACGGACATTCGGCACGATCATGAACCCGTTTGTTAAGTTCCTGACACTCAGTACCAACGCCGTCTTAAGACTTCTTCACATCGATCCGGAGGTCAAGGAGACCAACGTTACCGAGGAAGAGATCCGCATGATGGTCGATGTCGGCTCCGAGGAAGGATCCATTGAGGACTCCGAGAAGCAGATGATCCAGAACATCTTCGAGTTCAACGATAAGGACGTTGTGGAGATCATGACCCACAGAAAGAAGATCGTCGCACTTCCGATCGATGCTTCCTACGACGAGGTCATGGAGGTCGCAAGAAACGAAAGATATACACGTATCCCGATCTATAAGGAGACCATCGACGAGATCGTCGGTATCCTCCACATCAAGGATCTTCTCGGCATCTCGAGAGAAGATGCCGATCACGGCGAGTTCTCTCTCGAGAAGATCATGAGACCGCCGCTCTTCGTACATGAGACGAAGAAGATCTCTTCTCTGTTCCATGAGATGAAGAAGGGTAAGATGCAGCTTGCAGTCATCGTCGATGAGTACGGCGGAACGATGGGTATCGCGACGATCGAGGATATGCTCGAGGAGATCGTAGGTAACATCACGGATGAATTTGACGAAGAGGAGCAGGAGCTCCAGAAGATGAACGACGGCGGATTCTTGGTACGCGGCGACATGACGCTCAGCGACCTCGAGGAAGCGATAGGCGTAGATCTGGTCAGCGAAGATTACGATACGATCGCCGGCCTGACCTTAAGCCTTCTTGACAGAGTACCAGACCACGGGGAAACACCTGAGGTCCAGTATAAAAACTTGAAGATAAAGGTCATACAGGTGGAGGATAACTGGATCTCCAGACTCCTCCTGCACGTGGTTCCGGTCGAAGAGACTGAGGACGACGAAGAAGAAAAGGAGTAAGGTATATGGCAGAAGAAGAAAAACTCTCCCGTAAAGAAAGAGCTGAGCTTAAGGAACAGGCGAAGCAGGAAAAACACGACGCGAAGAAAACAGGTGCGAAGAATGTTGCCCGTTTCGGTATCATCTCTGCACTGCTTTCTTTCATGGTGCTGATCGTATTCGTGATCACCTGGCTCTGCACACAGAAATCCGATTCCAAGCTCATCGGTGCTGTGAAGTGGGTCATGGGTATCTGGCTGATCGCGGAGATCTTCATCTCCCTGTTCATGTGGTTCTACAGCAGCCGTCTGGTAAAGAAGTGGGACGATAAGGGCGAGAAACTGAAGGGCGCGAAGACATCCCTCACACTGAACCGCGCATACGTTATCGGCGGTGCGATCCCGACAGCGATCACACTGGTTGTCGTAGGAATCATCAGCCTGTTTAAATAATTGATCTTAACTATACGGATATAAACGAGTATAAGAAGGAGCTGTCTCAGATCCATGAGATGGCTCCTTTCAAATGTGTCAAATGCTGGCCGGCTGAAAACTGGATTCCGAACCTCGGAAGCCAAATGCCAGACCTCCGTCGCCTTACGCCAGTGCGAAGTACAGGATCACGACCGCGCCGAGGACGATTCTGTAGTAACCGAAGACCTTGTAGTCGTGCTTCTTTACGTAGTTCAGGAGCGCCCTAAGTGCGAACAGAGATACGAGGAAGGCGATCGCGCATCCGACGAAGAGCGTCAGGATCTCAGAAGAGGAGAAGTTAAAGCCAAACTTCAGTAGCTTGATGAAGCTCAGTCCGAACATGACCGGAACGGCCATGAAGAAGGTGAACTCGGCTGCGCTCGTTCTGTTGATGCCGATCGAGAGGGAACCGATGATGGTCGAACCGGATCTCGATGTGCCCGGGATGATGGACAGGCACTGGAACAGTCCGATGATGAATGCGTCCTTAAAGGAGATGTCGTCGACGGACTCAACGCGGGGGAGCTTGTTCTTTCTGGAGTGCTCGACGAGGATGAGAATCACGCCGTAAGCCGCCAGCGCCGCGCCGATGATGTACGGTGTCTGAAGGTGCGCCTCTACGTAGTCGTCGAAAAGCAGCGTGATGATGACGCCCGGGATGCAGGCCACGACGACCTTGAACCACATCATGAAGATCTCTTTCTTCACATAGCATTTCTTTCCGGACATACCCGGCTGCTCTCCGTAGCCGAAGGGCCACAGGCGTTTCCAGAAGGTAACGACGACCGCCATGATTGCGCCGAGCTGGATCACGACGAAAAATACATTCTTAAATTCTTCACTCTGGGAGAGTGGGAGGAGCTCGTCGAGGAGCAGCATATGTGCTGTTGAGCTGATCGGGAGCCATTCCGTGATGCCTTCCACGATGCCGATGATAGCGAGCTTGATCCATTCAAATACTGTCATTTTTTCCCCACCTTTGGTAATATGTTTTCCAGTATAGCACAATAAGACAAGCCCCTGCAGTCAGAAGGAAAAGAGAAGGGAGCGGCCGATGGGAATCACCCGGACCGGCCGCCACGAGGAGAACATGGAAAGAGAAAGAAGAAGACTTCATCCCAGATTTAAATACGCAGTGGTATTCCTGGCACTGTTTATGGTGGAGGTCCTGATCGCACTATTTGCAAGGGGAGCCGTCCGCGCCTACCTCGGCGATGTCATCGTGATCCCCGCGGTCTATTTCTTCCTTCGAGCGGTATTCTTCCCGAAGGACGGGATCTTCTCGGTCTATGTACTCCCGTTCCTCTGCTACCTCACCGGCTGGATCGCCGAGATCCTCCAGGCCTTTTCTTTTTCAAAAGCACTCGGCGTCGATTCTTCGTCTCCTCTGGGCATCGCCCTCGGCGGGACGTACGACCTTAAAGACGGCCTCTGCTACCTGGTCGGGCTTTTCCTGATCGGTCTGTTTCTCGCGATCGAGACCCACTGGAAGGACGACCGCCGCTGGTTCTACCCGGTCGCCGTATTCCTCCACTGGACGTGGGGATATCTTCAGACCTTCGGAGGCCTCTGCGTGTTCCTCTGGTACATAAAGTGCCGTCACTTCTACTATAAGGGCGTTGTAAGGACCGTCTGGCCGCATGGCTCGGCTGTCTCACTCGGTATGTTCATCTTCACACCGAAGGAGCCGGACGAAAACGATGACAGCGACTGGGCGAAGAGAAAACGTATCTATAACGAAGAGGTGGCGATCCATGAATACGGCCACACCTTCCAGTCCCTGCTCTTAGGGCCTTTCTATATCCTCGTGGTCGGTATCCCGTCGATCATCTGGGCCTCCAGCACAAAGCTTGAGAATATGCGCCAGAAGAAGCACATCCCGTACTCGAAGCTCTACTGCGAACACTGGGCATCATATTGGGGCGAGAAAGTCACGAAGGAAAAAGCCGACTGGAGCTGACGCGCGCTTAATTTCCCGAGAGCTTCCCCGGCGCCGGCCCGGGCAAATGAAAAAGTCCGAAAACACGTACAATTTTGTGCATTTTACGGATATAAAAACACCCTCGTTTTGGAGTATTATAACCACATAAAATTCCACATATATAATGGGGAGGCGCCACCATGCAGAATGAAATGATCCTTATCCTGGATTTCGGAGGCCAGTACAACCAGCTCATCGCAAGAAGAGTCCGTGACTTAAGTGTTTACTGCGAAGTTCATCCGTACAACATGCCGATCGAAAAGATCAAAGAGATGAACCCGAAGGGCATCATCTTCACCGGCGGCCCGAGTACCGTTACCGATGACGATGCACCGAAGTGCAGCAAAGAGATCTTCGAACTGGGTATCCCGGTACTTGGTATCTGCTACGGCGCACAGCTCATGAACTACCTCCTCGGCGGTAAGGTCGCAAAAGCACCGGTCCGTGAATATGGTCACACCGAGGTCGATGTCGATACTTCCACTACACTTTTTAAGCATGTTTCCGATAAGACCGTCTGCTGGATGAGTCATACCGTATATATCGCGGAGGCAGCTCCGGGATTCACCGTTACAGCTACAACCAAGGCCTGCCCGGTCGCAGCTGCACAGAACGAAGAGAAGGGCCTGTACTGCGTACAGTTCCATCCGGAAGTTTCCCACACAGTAGAAGGAAACAAGATCCTCGAGAACTTCTTAAAGCGTGCATGTAAGTGTGCATGTGACTGGAAGATGGATTCCTTCGTCGAGACCTCCATCAAGGAGATCAGAGAGAAGGTCGGAAACGGTAAAGTCCTCTGCGCTCTCTCCGGCGGTGTTGATTCCTCTGTTGCCGCAGTACTCCTCAGTAAGGCAGTCGGTAAGCAGCTCACCTGTGTATTCGTTGACCATGGTCTCCTTCGTAAGAACGAGGGTGATGAAGTAGAAGCCGTCTTCGGTCCGGAGGGCCCGTACGATCTGAACTTCGTCCGCGTCAATGCCCAGGAGCGTTTCTACAGCAAGCTCGCCGGTGTCGAAGAGCCGGAGAAGAAGAGAAAGATCATCGGTGAAGAGTTCATCCGTGTATTCGAAGAAGAAGCGAAGAAGATCGGCGCTGTCGACTTCCTCGTTCAGGGCACCATCTATCCGGACGTTATCGAGTCCGGTCTCGGCAAGAGTGCCGTTATCAAATCCCACCACAACGTCGGAGGTCTTCCGGACTGTGTTGATTTCAAAGAGATCATCGAGCCGCTGCGTCTGCTCTTTAAGGACGAAGTAAGAAAAGCCGGCCTCGAGCTGGGCATCCCGGAGAACCTCGTTTTCCGTCAGCCGTTCCCGGGTCCGGGTCTTGCGATCCGTATCATCGGCGAAGTAACCGCCGAGAAGGTCCGTCTTGTACAGGACGCCGATGCGATCTTCCGTCAGGAGATGGCAAAAGCAGGTCTCGACAGAAATGCGAACCAGTACTTCGCAGCACTCACCAACATGCGCTCTGTCGGCTGCATGGGTGATGAGAGAACCTACGACTATGCATGCGTTATCCGTGCGGTCACCACGACCGACTTCATGACAGCAGAGTTTGCCGAGCTTCCGTGGAGCCTCATCGGCCGCGTAAGCTCCCGTATCGTCAACGAAGTCAAGGGCATCAACCGAGTCCTCTACGACTGCACAGGCAAACCGCCGGCCACGATTGAGCTTGAGTAATGGAAAATCCTTTGAAAGCCCCTATTTGTGGGACTTTCATTTTTCTGTGTTCCCAAAATGTTCCCAAGACTCATTATTTGGGTTAGTGAAGGCTGTTCGCAATCTCATCCTTGATGTTATTGTTGTACGTCTTCAGATCATCCTCGAACCGATGCTCAAAAGCATCGATCGAGAACTCGCTCTGATCATTCATGTTCGTGTAGTGGCGAAGAAAATCGTTGATCTGACTTACGATCACACTGAACGAACTTACTACTACATAGTAAGTAATAGATAAGGACCCATCCGGCATCTGCACATCCGTATATACCTTTGCACCCAGTTTCCTGAAATGCTCAAACTCAGCCAGAAACTGTGCGAACAGTTTCTGGGCATCCTCTTTCGGTGGATTAAGTAATTCGTTGACCTTGAAAGTAAATCCGTTGGCCAGACAACCTACAGAAATATGCTTGGAACGTGCAGATAACGAGAATCCGGATTCTACCACCCTGCGTAGAAGTCTTACGATATCCGAAGTGGTCTCCGCATAAGAACCTTTGTAAGAAGATACAGACTTCTTGTAGAAACTTCCGATCTCTTCTTCCTTACTTCTATAGTAATCACGAATGTCAGATACGAAATGTGACTTCCACACTTCATACTCATGTTTCTTCAACTCTTTTTCCGCCTTTTCC
>JAFWSW010000166.1 GCA_017519205.1 Clostridiales bacterium
ATATACAGGGGCAGGGGACTATCGGTTTCCATAGCATCCAGATTGAATGTATCTTCACCTCTGGTTTCAAAGTTGCCGAACATGGCATCCTCGAGTCCTACAAAGACCGGGTCGTGGGCTTCCATGTTGCTCATGGCCGCCTTGTGAAGGTCTTCAACCTCGACACCCCACATCCTGGCAAGGTCATAGTCGATCACAGCCTCGGCAAAGCCGGTGCTATTCTCATTGATCCGTACAGCATAGACCATAGAAAGGTCTTCTACCTCGGTATGCGGCCGGTTGATCAGATAATCCTTGCTGGTCTCAGAGTTAATAAGCCTCGGGTAAATCTTGTCCTTTACCTTGTCGAAGTCGAGGAACATATCCTTTTCGAGGCCTTCCGGGATCGGCACATTCATACGAACATCTGCCAGATCCTCGCAGATCTGCTCCACAGACTGACCGTTCTGGTACTTCTTGTATGCTTCGGTCAGGTTCAGGGCAGGGATGACGCTGTAGCGTTCTTCACCAGCCTTGCGGATCATGAGCGCATCGTAGCTCTCTCCTCCGCTCTTCTTTACCTCAGACAGGGTCATATCCGCATCCGCGTAGTCCTCTGTAAGGTATTCTCCAATCTTGTTCTTGATCGTGTTCTTGAAATCATTGAAATTCATCATAGTTTTTTCCTCCTAAAAGATTTGTCGGGTTTTCCGATAAAAGTGCTTTTCGCACGGTAAATGGATTACTTTCGTTGTGGTGATGTCACGATTGATCCCTGGAAGGTCGCAAAATATGGCTTAGGCTTCGGTGTGGAGCAAACCTCGGTCTCCACATTGGCGGGGAGATGATCCACTTGCTTCTTCTCATTTGAAGCAGGTTGAGTATCAAACGTCTGTTTAGGTATTGGCTGAGCCGTTTGGGGCTTCTTTTCTGCCGGCGCCTCTTCTTTTTTCTCCGGAAAAGCACTTCTAATGGCAGCTTTGATTCCTTCCTTGTTGGCGTATCTTACTTTCCGAGTACCGTGTTCAGGCACAAAGTAGGGATGATCCTCGTCAAATTCGATGCCCCACTCAAAAAAGAGCTTCATGCGGGTCTTCATGGGGTGATAACCGGTCTTCATGACCACAAACATGCCTTTCGGCAGATTTCGAAGCTCATCGGCAGTCATGAGCGGACGCTCCACCATCTGCAGGGTCTGCGAGGGCTGATCCTTTGAACGGGTAACAGAGCCCGACATGACTGTTTTTGTTCCGAGAGCTTTGGAGATGGTTTCTGCCGAGTTGCTGTTCGGGGCGAAACCACCTGAGATAGTAAGCTGCGTGTTGTCGATAATAATCTCCGAGCCTTCCTTGCCGTAGTTCTTTTCGAGCTGGGCAAAGGACTGGATGATCGGGACGATCTGAAGGCGTCTGGATCTTGAGGCGGAGAACATCATCTCTGCGGAGTCGATCTTCGGGAGAGTACCGAACTCATCGCAGAAGAACACGCAGCGGTTCTTGAGTTTACCGTTGGTCTCGTCGGCCACAGACAAGATTTCACGGTACATTTGCTGGATGATCAGCGAGATCAGGAAGAAAGTGTTTGGGTTTTCTTCCGGCATGATAATGAACACGGCACTTTTCTCGTTACAGAACTTCTCGGCATCCAGCTCCGTATCGAAGCACAGAAGTTGTTCAAGTTCCGAGTCAAGAAATGTGTTCAGTCTCGAAAGGGCGGTACTCATGACCGAGTTCATGGACTGCTCCGGTGAATTGAGGGCCGCTCCCGCAAACCATCTAGCCTTGTGTTCGTCCGGCAGGAGATCGATCAGGGTCTGGAACTGGTTCTTCCCACGGATGGGGGATGGTGCCAGAAGTTCTTGAATGATCTTGAACACGGACACGATATGCCGTTCGCCTGGCTTTCCGAATTCGGCCACCAGCAATATGGTCGCTGTCAGAAGTCCTTCAGCGGCATCGTAGAAGTAAGCATTCTGTCCGAATGAGGTCGCATCCATCCCGGAAAGGATGATTGTCTTGGAGATGATCTTGGCGTACTTTTCGGATTTGGCTCGAAAAGCAACGTTGTCCGGCTCTTGCTTCGTGAGGTCCATGTACTTGTTGACCAGGTGAAGCAGGTTGTTGCCGTTCGAGCGGGTCGGGTTACGAAGATCGATCACCGAGACGTTGTACCCGTAGATCTTGCAGATGTTACCGTAGTTGCGCATGATGTCGCCCTTGGTATCGGTGGAGAGAAAACTCATTCCGGATGCCAGAGCATACTCAATGCACGGGTAGAGCCAGTAGGCAGTCTTACCCACACCGGCAGCACCAAGCATCAGAGCATGGACGTCACCGGTATCCACGAGGGCAGTGTTCTTTTTCGTGCAACCCACGACCAATCCCTGCGGAACCGGCTGCTCCGAGATGACGATCTCAGGAAGTCCTCGTTTTCTCCGGATAAAGTTACGGAGCCCCAGTATTACTGAGACTCCGTTTTCTACCGTTGGCTCTTCTCCGTATCTGGCCTGCTCTCGCCATTTCTTCGGGGTGAAGGGGATAAAGCGGTAAGTCCGCTTCAGTTCCGACTTAGTGGCCCACCTCGAATTACCATGCTGACCATCGCCTACGGTCTTGCTCTTGATGCCATTCAGGTTATAGATGTGGCCTGCCATGGTGACAATTCCAATGAAGGACATCATGAGCACCATCACAATGACAAGGGTGGGGATCCCATTTGGCATAGTGCGTCACCTTCTTTCTGCCTGAAACTAAGAAGATCCTCATTCCAGTCTTTCAACTGTGGAACAAGGATCTGTGCGTTATACTTAGATGCGATGAGTTTCTGCCATAGTCTTTCGGCCGCCCGCTGGCCAGGGCCATCGTTGTCGAAGCAGATGTAGATGTTTCGTAGGTTTGGTCTGTCCTGAAGCGCCTGCAAAAGCGCTTGATCCGAGACGGAGCAGGCTGCTATGTAGCTGTCTTCCCACCATTGATCCGGATGACTACTTATATACGAAAGCATGTCGATAGGCGCCTCGAAAAGAAACACCCGATCTGACTTACCTCGCCAGTTGAAGCTGTACCGCACATCGGAACCTGCCTGATTTCCTCTCCAGCCGCAATTCTGGCCACTGCTTCTCTTGTGTGCATGTCTCGGGACGCCATATCGGTCATAGCCGACGAACACAACATTGTGATAACCTGCATCTTCGTAGATCAGGTTGTTCTTCTCAAAAGCCTCCACGATGTCAGGGCTGATGCCTCTGGTCTTTTCCAGATACGCTTGCACCCGGCGCATATTGCTGTTCTTTGGCGGAAGCGAGAACTCGGGATCCGGATTCTTCTCGGGCAGGGAAGTGGAAGTCGGTTTAGTCACCCTGGCAGTATTACTTACTGGTCTTCTCTCAACCGTTTGTCCTGAAGTCTCGCCGAGAATCATCAGCATGGCTTCCGGGTAATTAAGTCCGAAGTACTTCTCGACGAAGCTTACGGTCTTCCCACCGGATTGTGTGTAGTGATCGAACCAGAGATTATCCAGGATTGAAACTGTCCGTCCCTCTCCTTTCCACAAATACTGTGAACCGGACTTCTTCACTTCATAGCCAGCTCGTTCAAGAATCTCCGCGATACTTGCTTCATTGGCTCGTCTCTTTTGATCTTCTGTAAATTGAATAAACATCTTTCGTTCCTCTCTTTCGTTTTTGTTTGGTGCCCGAAATCGGGCATGAAAAAGCCCCGGATTGCTCCGAGGCTTTTGTCGGGGTATTTGTTTAATTCGATTCCATTACCATGCTTTGCCAGCGCTTTCTTTTTCTGCAACAAGCATCTTTTTATAGTAAGCTTCGATAGATACATACTTGAGTACAAAATCAGCAATCTTGTTTCGAATCTCTTCGTCTTCCAATATACAGTTGAACTGAATAAACTCAGATTTAAAGAATGTCATTTGATATACTTTTTTCATAATCGGCCTTCTCAATGATGATATTCAATGTAATGCTCATTGTAATCCCAATCTGAAAGTATAAAAACTGGTTGTGGGAAGTAATCTGGCGATTTGTCCCCAGGATATGCTAGAATGCCATCTATTCTACGCATATAGTGTTTTTCGTCTTCGATTTTGATAAAACTTGTCTCCAGATCATCGATCGAATCTGCAGAAATCGCTCCCCATGGCATACGCAGAATGTACTCATCAACAGAATAAAAGGAAGCCGGGTGATCGATAAACTCTCCATTTCGCCATCCGTAATCCCCCTTACTATATTTCTCTCCATAAACATGTTCAACGATATACCCGTCATATTCATAGGTATCTGTAGTTAATTCAGTTGTATCCGTTTCAATATGGTTATCTTTTCCAACATTAAAGCTTCCTCTAATAGTCTCCGTTTCACTTGTTTTATTTATCACTTGATCTGTCGCGGGATTATAGTGAACAACATCAAATGTTTCTGTTAATTCAAACAGATTTTGGGTTGTTTCATTAATGTAGGTAAGGAGTTGCGGATTCTGCTCAAAAAACTTCTTATCCTTGTCATACAATCCGCTAGGCACATCAGCAGTCGATCGAACTGGATTCAAGTAACTTAGTATATACAAATTGTATATTTGAATGAATTCTTCAGCTGAATACATATCCACATATTGTTTGATAAAATCTTTTGTTACTATCCAAGTTCCATTCCACCTTTGCGCCTCTTCAAATAACATACTCTTATCATGATTACTTAAGTCCGACCTTTTTGCTAAACTTCTATTACTGTTCAGTCCGAGGTTATACAGTGTCAGTCGGCTATACTCATCCCAATCCATCAGATACATATCTGCAAAAGATCTCTGTGTGGGATTTCCCTTAACATAGAGTTCATGAACGAGTTTACAGTTTTCTTCAGTTGAAGACGCAGTATCTCCTTGTGTTTTTTTTATGTAGATTATCCTGTATGAGATAAACAGAGCAAAGAATGCAACAATACAAATGATAACACCTTTTCGAACTGCTGCTTTTTTCTCCTCGGCATCCTCGACTTTTCGGTTAATTATAGTAACGACGAGTCCTACAACTAAAAATGCAATTACTATTAGGCCAATACGCAATGGATTCATTAAGATGCCTCCCCGTGATATATTTCAAGAATGAGTTTAGTAGTGCAATGTAAATGCACTACTAAACTGATACATGTAGTGTATCAGCGGTTTCCACAGACTTTTAACAATTCGTTTACCCTATCTTCATCCCATGTGCTTCTTCTTTCTCCCGGATCTTCTGCCAGATCTTTCTGTCGACCCGAGTGCGGTGATCAGGATAGTCGGAGAACTGATTGCGGAAGATCTTTCCGATGTTGTTGAGGAGCCTCGTCACGGTGAGTGCAACCTTTCCGGCCTCGTTGGTTTTCTTCTCGTAGGTTTGCCGTGAGTTGCTGATCCTCTCGTGAGTCGTGGAGTGGTTGTCTTTCCACGGTCCCCCAATGTCAATTACCTCTTCTTCAAAGTCTTCTCCGACTTCTTCCTTCGTCTCAGTCTCCTCTTCCGCCACACCAAGTTCATCCGCTGCACTGATCACCGCGTTTCGGATCGTCTTGAAAGCCGGGTTCGCTGACAAGGGGAGTCGCAGAGGCATTTCCGTTTTATAGATCGACGAAAGCGCCTCCTGCTTCTCATACCACAAGTCATACAGTTCTTTTACAGCAGGAATCTTACCGATCTCGTCCACAATACTGTCCACCAGTTTCTTGTCCGGTGCTTTCAGATATGAATATTTCTTCTTTCCTTTATGTTCCTTGAGTCGGCGAGACAAATCCAGAATCATCGCCTGAAGCATGACGTTCTCATTCGTGCCGTCATGGATCCGAGAAATGATCTCCTCGATCTCATCTCGGCCCCGATTGCGGAGTGCATCACGGCTTTCGGACTTGGCCTGTTCCAGCGTGAACATCTCGTCCTGAAAGATGGCGTGGGCAAACGAACTCTTGATCCGCTCCACGCTGTCCTTGCTCAGGTATCCTCGGTTCTCCTTATCGTAGATGATGAGGTGAACATGCGGGTGATGTGATTCATTGTGAAAAGCACCGTACCACTTCAAGGATGTCGGCAAGATACGAAATGCCTCGGCGATTTCGTTTCTTCGTGCCCGAAGCATCTTTCGCCACTGCTCGCCAGTATCAAATCCGAACTTCTGAGCATCCTCTCCTTTCAGAGAGACGATCATTGTCCAGATCGTTCCATCAAACTTGTTGAGATCCTTCGAGACCTCTTCCAGGTTCACTTCCGTTCCTTCATCTGTGAACAGGCCATGTTTGCCGATCCGCTCCGCACGGGGACGGGTAGCGATGTAATCGGCATACGTCTTGGGATCCGTCTCCTCGATGAAGGACTCCTCAAGGGCGCGCTCGATCAATTCAGATGCTCTCCCTCTGGTGGGATGCACGATGTAATCGAGATACTCAGGACTCGTTTTCAAATCGGGGAAGTCGGTGATGATCTTCTCGAGCAGCTCCTTCTGTTTCCAGGTCGGGGCCTGATGCAGCCGGCTGTCATCCACCTTCTCCACTCCTTCACGAGTCCCGATGTACTTCGCATAGCCGCCGACCTTTCTTCCGCCGCCGGACTTCATGTACTTGATCTTCACCACAAGCCTTGCCATAATCATCGCTCCTTCCTGTTTCCTTAAATCCTCTCACTTAATCAATGTCCATCTTCTGCTGCCACTTCAGCGCATCCGTCATTCCGAAGTCACCATTGGTTTTCCGAACCATTCGCTCACTCTCTCTACGGAGTGTGTTGTACTGCTCCGGATCGAACTGGACCGTTGCGGCTATGAGATTGTTCATGACCGCCGACTCCACTGCGAGCTTGAAAAGCATCCGGGTAATCCTCGTGATGCCTTCGTCCGAAGCCGCACGCATCGAGGACATGATGGTCGGGGAGAGATAGTCCATGTTCTTCTCCGCTTTCAGGTAGCCGATGTAATACAGAAGCGCCTTCTCGACAAACTCGCTTTGCGTGCCGCAGTTGTTTTCCTGAAAAAGCGCTTCGACCATCTCTGCCGTGCTCGGCCGGAGATACCATGTCTTCTTCACATTCTCTCTTTTCATACTTCTTCGGCAGAAAAAATGTCGTCACAAGAAGCCCCTGATTGCAGGCGTTTCGGGCGACGAGACGTCAAAATTTCGAAAACATCCAGTCCATGACGTCGTGTAACAGTGTTACACAAAACCTCCAAACGTCCTATTTACGGGCACTGCCCGCAAATGCAAAAGAGTGCGTCATGTAAAATGACGGCACTCCTTTATCCTGCTTCTTTTTTACTTTTTCAGAGGGCAGTTTTGGGTCTTTTTCGGGAGCCTCCCTGTGCGGTTTCTGCCTTAACCTTCCTTTCGCTTAGTATTGATTTCTTCTTTCTTCTTGATGAATTCTCTTACGAGATTCGGTACAAATTTCGTGTAAAGAGCCTCCATCGACTTCTGAAGCTCGATGTCGATTGTGGAGTTTTTCTGCAGAATATAGATCCGCAGTGCATCCACTTTCTCCTTGTCAAACGTCACTGAAACTGATGTCTTGTCCATAGAATTCGTGCCTCCTTTCCTCTTAATTTTCGCTTGGCGCTGCCTCAATCGGAGTGGACGTTTCTGATGGAATCGTTGTCATCTGAGTGGTCTCGTTCGACGTTTCACTCGTCTCAGTTGGCTCCACCGGAACCTCTTCTTCGATGTAGGACAGCCCCGGAATCTCGAACCAATGGGTAAACTTTGTCTCTGAAAGGAGCTGCTTTTCTACTCCTCGGTGGGTACCATTTGCGTGGATCACATAGCCATTTCCGACATAGACTCCCACATGTCCATCATGCCAAACACCAAGTCCTGGAGTCTCTGGAATGGTATCCAGAGTCCCTTTTTCTTCAGCCGCCTCATAGAGTTCATCAGCGCGCTTGTCCTCGTAACCTGCTAGTTCATAGACGATCTCACCAGTGGAATGGTCGTACCAGAAGTACGCCTTGATGAGGCCGGCGCAGTCCGCTGTACGATGTCCGCACCAGTTCTGTTTGATGAAGGACTTCTCTTGTCCAACCTCGTCTGGGAACTGCTCGGCCAACTCATCCAGTTTGACGGCGGAGAGCATTTTTCCGTAGGTTGCCCACACGTAACCCCACTGGTCATCGCAAGCTTCCTGGCAAAAAGCAACCAGGTCGATGTTATTCACCGACAGAGGATCCGTAAAGATGTGAGGGTTGATCGTCGCTTTTCGAAGCTCCACGATAACCTTCAGATAGTCCTCCAAAGAGATCTGCGTACCGAATACACTGTTCACCATGGCGACCAGTTCTTCATCCGTTTGTCCCGGCGAAAAGCACCCGACCAATTTGATCACGAAGTTCTCATCGTACATGTGGTCAACCAGGCCCATAACAAAAAGTGTCTGGGCTTCGTCCACTCGATCAGGGAATCCGGCCTCCTGCATCCGCTCATTGATCTCACCATACGTTGCATTCAGCTTCGCATAGTATTCTTTCTGCTCATCTGTCAGAGCATTTTCGATATCCTCTTCGTTGATCTCGATGTTTCCTCCAGCAAAAATGCCGATGACTGCAGCCATCGGCATCAGGAGTCCCACCAATACGGAGAGGAAAAAGATCGCTACTTTCTTTATTGTTTTCCTATCACATAGCAGTGCTACTGCGATTTTCTTCAGTGCTGCACCTACAGTTGCGCTCATATTCATGAACCTCCTTCCACAGATAGTCATACAAAGCCTCAATCAATTGCATAGGTACTCTGTCGTATCTCCATTCACCATCAACGACATGAGATTCACATCCATCGATTTCGCGAATCAGATACTTTGCTCTTGGAATCTTTCCACGAACCCTACTCCAATCATTTTTGATCTGCTCATTCTTCTTCCAATAATTCATTTTTCTCACCTTCCTCCCGCATTTCCGAAGAGTTCCGCCTTGTACGCCGGTGCTTTTACCTGAAGCAGATACCGCTCATTACCGCACCGGTAGAGGCATGTTCCTCGTTCCGGATACTTGATCAGTTCGTACTCCGACGGCTCGATCTGGAGCGCGTCCATGTAATCTTTCGGGTTGATTTGGCCCGGGTTGAACATAAACTGATGAGTCGGAATACTGAAAAGCGGCTTTGTCAGTTCCTTGATGCCGGGGATCAGAAAGTCCTCGATGTTCTGCGAAGCCAGGATCATGGTCGATTCCTTCTTACGAACTCGCTTCATGGCATTTCGGATATACTCGATTGCCGTCCGGTTCGTAAGGAAAAGATACAGCTCGTCGATGCTCGCTGCTGTAAATCCATCCCCAAGGAGCTTGTTGCTCATGTAGGATAGGATATTAAAGAGCATCGCATCCTTGAGTTTCTTGTTGGTATCCATCAGCCCCTTAACACCGAAACAAACGAACTTGTCATCGGTGATGTTGGTCTGTCCGTTAAAGTATTTGCTCTCCGCGCCGACACAAATCGAGTTGATCCCGAGCGTGATATCCCGGACGATCTCTCGTGTGTAGGGGAGATTCTGTTTCGGATCATAGGTGTTCAGTTCCTCTTCGCAGATCTCGTAGAAGTCTCTCATGGTAGGGTAGTCCTCTGCGATCAACTTTGAGAAATCCGTGCTGTCCGTGATGTTGAACCTCGAGTAGAGTTTCTTCAGAAGGATTTCGATCGTCGCCGTGTGCCGTTGCTTGAAGTCTTCATTGTAGGTGCTGAAGAAGTCTTTGAGAAAAGCAATGTGCTGCGACAGTCTTGTTACCCGGCGAAAAGCATCGGGTGCGGTTTTGTCTGCCTCTCTTTCCCCTTCTGACCATGCCTTAGGTTCAAGCGGATTGATGATGTACTCGCCACTCATAAAGTCAATGTAGCAGCCGCCGAGGTTGTTACACAGATCCTCATACTCGTGTTCCGGATCCAGAACGATGACGCTCTTGCCGGACTCACGGATGTTTGTGAGGATCAGTTTCATGAGGTAGGACTTGCCCTGACCGGAGTTGCCGAGGATCAGAATGTTACTGGTCGTCTTGTCTTCCGCTCTTCGATCGAAGTCTACCAGAATGTTGGTGCCATACTTGTCCCTTCCAATATAAAGACCTCTCGGATCAGTCTTTCCGCTGAAGTTGAACGGGAAGAAGTTTGCCACGGAGCTTGCCGGAAGCACTCGCTCGAACTGATCTCCAAACTGATTGGATCCAATCGGGATGACCGATAGGAACCCTTCTTTCTGTCTCAAAAGCAGCTTGTCCACTTCAAGATGGGATCTCTGAAGCTCCATCTCCACGTCGGACTGCAGTTCTTTCAACTCATCCATACTGTTCGCTTTGAGTTCAATGAACACCGAAGTATGTAGCAGCGGCTCCTTGTTCTTTCGAAGATTACTGAGCATCTCCACTACATCCTGCAGGTTCTCATTGGCCGCGATCGTCTCGTTCACATCGTTGCTTGTAGACTGCATCGTGTTCTTTCTGGCCGCGTCCTGGATGATTTTTCTCTGTTCCAGCGGCTCCACCAGTCTGAAGTAGTACCGGAGCGTAATTCCGGCCTTATCCGACAACTGGGCATGAAGTGCCTGCGCATCTGTAGTCGGGGGATACCCCTTGATCGCCCATGCACATTTGTACGAATTACCGCAGATATAATAATCCGTCATAAACTTAATGTGTCCCGGAAAAGCACAGTCGAAGAAACTCTTCGTCCTGATCCGCTCAAGCTCGTCCGGTGTCACAACTCTCTGTTTTGCCATTCATTATCACATCCTTTCTCTGTTTTCTGGCATAAGAAAAGGACCTCAGATATCTCCTTGGTCCTTCGTCTCACTCTTCCTTTGTTCTTCCAAGTATTGCTTCACGAACGCGATACACTGTTCAAATGACCAGCCTGCCACTCTCTGCATATAAGCAACCTTATACCATAGTTCATGGAACTCGCACCAGTGATCTTTATCAACCAACCGTGCACAAAACGGGCTTTTCTTTTGAATGCATATTAGTTTATCTGAATACCTTCGAGACCATGCGCAACTATCACATCGTTCGTAATTCTTTCTTTCATTTTTCGGCATTTTTCTCACCTCCTTTACTGTTATTTCGTATAAGAAAAGGACCCTGGAATCCTCCAAGATCCTTCATTCATTTGGTAGTTCAACATCAACAGACCAAGTACAGAACCATCTTGTTTTGAACTTGACATTGATGGTTGGGACTTTATCTTTTCCAAACTAATCGAGTATATGGACATTATTAATCCGAGTGTTCGGCGTTCTCCCAAAACACTCTTCATTTTAGAAGAAAACCAAAATGGGTGGAAGATAATCTTCCTCGTTTCTCGGTACGTTTAATTCAGGATTAGCACTTCTATTTGGCAGAAGATCTTCTCTCTCTCAGTCTCTTTTTGAATGAATAGAGTTTTGCCATCGTCCCGGTTGCAAAGACAATGCTCAAAATCATTGCGCCAAGAGCAACAGCGATTGTAAGGCCTTTGAAGACTCCTGTTATAAAAGTATCCGGCATATCTGCCACCTGCATTATCAGGTTTACCACCAAAGCAATTATCCCCATTGCCGAATATACAATTACGACTTTTGTTGTTCTTTGCTTACCTTCATTCTCATACTCGGCCACCTTTAAGATCGTTTCTTCCATCTGCTTGTCCATATTGCTGTTTCTCCTCTCGCCATCAAGTATTTCGCGGAGGTCTACAGAATAGAAATCAGATAATTCGATAAGAATATCCATATCAGGCATGTTGCTTCCAGTCTCCCAACGGGATACAGTCCTTCTGGCCACATTTAACTTATCTGCCAGTTGTTCTTGTGTAAGCCCCTGACCCTTTCGAAGCTCTGATAAGAATCTCCCGATTTTGATCTGATCCATATACCGTTCCTCCTTGCTTGATGGCAGAATAGGCTTTTTCAGGTTCCGAATACAGGACACCAACCGAGCAAATGGCTCAAATTCTGCCATGGGACATGATGTGTCCCAACGATCTATAGGTATTATTATACCCGAAGATTTCTTTTTGACATTTCTTGACTTTCGATGCTGTTATTATTCTGTTTTACGGTGAGACAAGGGTTGTCCCATCCAGAAAAACAGGCCTTTTGAGACATACCTTGTCATTTATTCATGGTTTCGCAGAGGCTATTATCAAGGCATCAAACAACCCAAAAGGAGAAACACAAAATGAAAAACTCAACAGCGAAGAAGTTCTTTATCGTAGTAGAATCAGTACTTGGTATCACGGCAATTATATTCTTACTCATATCAATGTTCGGAAATATAGCTTCTAATTATCCCCTCGCGATCGGCTTGGGATGTGTCGGTATGGCAGGAATTCTTAATACAGTCTATCTGATTAAAAGCAGAAAAGAATCAAAGTAAATCAGACACAACAGTTCATAAAAATACGTCGGGCAATGTCCGGCGTATTTTATACTTAGAAAACATCAGCATTATATCTTTCTACCATTCTATTTTTCAATAATGCCGCAAGCGTTAGGTTGGGCTCTCATTGCCTGTAGCCGTAGCGCCCAGAAAACATATGGTGCGGTGTTCCTA
>JAFWSW010000167.1 GCA_017519205.1 Clostridiales bacterium
CTCTACTTCAACTTCATAAACTTTATCGTTAATTGTTACGTTATAAATCATTTTGGCGTCTCTCCTTTACTTTTCTTCCACCAGCGTAATGGACTTGAAAATAAGTTCATTGAGCGGGATACCGGTGTTGTCGCTGACGATTGCCATGATCATGGCCGCCGTCTTCTCATCACAGCCCTTCAGCTTCAGAGAACCGGAAGAGAATTCCTCACCGGGATCTTCTGCTGCAGCTTGAGCCGGAGCAGCAGGTGCCGCTGCCGGAGTTTCCGCCGGTTTTCTGGTCGCTGCACCAACAGCCGCGCCGAAGAGGCGGATGCAGACGAAAATAATGAAGAGAACCGCAAAAACGACCGCCCATACGAAAAGGGCAACGCCGAGTGCTTTTCCGACACTATACTTTTCTAATCCGTCTTCAACAGAAAGCAGTACTAATTCGGGATTCATGAAGATCAATCCTCCTTCTTCTCGATGGTGTAGTTCACCGTGTTGGACTCTTTCTCTTCACGTGCTTCGAAGAACTTCTCAGCTACCTGCGGGAAAGCGATGTAGGAGAGAACATCCTCATCGGATCTTGCCTTCTTGCTAAGTTCAGCCTTTGTCTTCTCAAATGCCGGCTCGAGAGAATCAGCAAATCTGCCCTGAACGAGTTCTTCCGGCTTCCAGCACTTGTCGATGAGTTCCTGGGAAACTTCACCCGGTGCACGGCCGTACTCGCCTCTGAGGTAAGCCTTGATCTCCTTGGAGATGGTCTTGTACTTCGTACCTGTGAGAACGTTCTGAACAGCCTGGTTACCAACCATCTGGGAAAGAGGTGTAACGAGCGGCGGATAACCCATATCCTTACGGACTGCCGGGATCTCAGCGAGTGCATCGTCGAACTTATCCAGAGCGTTCAGATCCTTGAGGTTTGCGATCATGTTGGAGAGCATGCCGCCCGGAACCTGATACTTCAGAATGTCAGCCTTGATACCCATAACTTCCGGGTTCAGTCTGCCTTCGTCGAGGAATTTCTTTCTGATCGGCTTGAAGTAATCAGCGATCTCCTTCAGCAGGTCTTTGTTCAGACCGGACTCGTAACCGAACTGGCCGAGTGCGTAATCCATGGACTCTGTTGCCGGCTGGGATGTACCGCCGCCGAATGTGGAGATGGCACAGTCGATACCGTCGCAGCCTGCTTCAACTGCCTTCATCAGTGTCATTGCGCCGAGGCCTGTGGTGTGATGTGTGTGGAAGAAGATCGGAACCTTGACCGCACCCTTCAGAGCCTTAACGAGATCGTATGCTTCCTTCGGGCTGCAGATACCTGCCATATCCTTGATGGCGATGGAATCAACACCCATCTTCTCGAGTTCCTTACCCATCTCAACATACTTCTCGATCGTATGTACAGGAGAGGTCGTGTAGCAGATGCAGCCCTGTGCATGCTTGCCGCACTTCTTTACTTCGTCGATGCAGACTTCGATGTTGCGGAAGTCATTAAGTGCGTCGAAGATACGGAAGATGTCCATACCATTCTCTGCAGCCTTGCGGCAGAAGAGTCTTACAACATCATCCGGATAGTGCTTGTAGCCGAGGATGTTCTGGCCGCGGATGAGCATCTGAAGCGGAGTCTTCTTGCAGACTGCCTTGATCTTTCTCAGTCTCTCCCACGGATCTTCATCGAGGTAACGAAGGCAGGAATCAAATGTTGCTCCTCCCCAGCACTCGAGCGAGTAGTAACCCGCATCGTCCAGTGTCTGCAGAATGCCTTCGAAATCCGAAAACGGCATTCTGGTTGCGATCAGCGACTGGTTCGCGTCACGCAGTACGGTCTCAGTAATCTTAACTTTCATACGATGAGCCTCTCCTTATATGTATTTTTTTGAAAACATTTTTTAGGGAAAAAGGGTGTGAGAAAACCCAACTTTTTCCGTATATCAGTATATAGGAAATGGAATGTCAACACAAGGAAAAATCCGTTAAAAATTCAATGATTTTCAATTGCCCGGAAAGCGCTTGCGCGTAACGTTTCGAGGCGAGTGCTTTTCGAGAAGAATGAGATTTTTCCCCGCTGGTTATGGACCCCTCCTTTCAAACAAAAAGGCGAGCCGTGTAGTCGGCCCGCCTTTGGGTGTTTCGTATTTATTTTTTCTTCCCAAGCGTGATGACCTGGTCGGCACCCGCTATGGTCGAAAGTCTGTGGGCGATGATGAATCCCGTCCGCCCGCTTGTCATGTTATCGAAGGCTTCGACGATTCGCTTCTCGGTCAGGGTATCGACCGCGGATGTCGCCTCATCGAGAATGAGGAGATCCGGATCCATCAGCAGGACCCTCGCGATACACAGAAGCTGCTTCTGTCCTTCCGACAGCGAGATCTCCTTTCCGGGGATCGTATCGTAGCCGTCCGGCAGTCGCTTGATGAAGCCGTGTGCACGTGCCGCCCTGGCCGCCGCGATCACTTCCTCGTCTGTGGCATCCGGACGTCCGTACGCGATGTTATCACGGATGGATCTCTCGAGCAGCCACGTCTCCTGAAGCACCATGCCGAACCTTCTGCGAAGCTCCGATCTTGGCATGTCCTTAATGTTCTTCCCGTCGATCAGGATCCGTCCGGAATCCGGCTCGTAGAACCGCATCAGGAGATTCATGAGCGTCGTCTTTCCGCATCCTGTCGGGCCGATGATCGCCACCTTCTGACCGGGCTCTACCTTGAGACTGAAGTCGTCAAAGATCTTCTTGTCGGCAGTATACCCGAAAGTCACATGCTCGAAAAGCACTTCGCCCTCACTTGATTTCTTTTCGTTCAGTTCGCTTGCTGATTTTTCCCCGGATGCTGTTTCCATGGGCACATCACCGCTTCCGGAGACAGGTGCTTCTACAGAAGGAGCGGTCTCCTCCGGATCTTCGCTCTCTTCCGGAAGATCGAGGATCTTGAACACACGGGACAGCGAAGCAAAGGCCGCCATGATCTGTGTCGTGATGTTGGTCAGGTCGTTGATCGGCTTACTGAAATTTTTCCAGTAGAGGATAAACGTGGTGATGTTACCTGCGGAAAGGCCTCCGATCCAGACGCCGAGTGCACCGATCAGGATATAGGCGGTGCTGTCGACAAAACGCGTCACCGGGTTCGGGAGCGAGGAGGCAAACTGCGCTGTGACGGAAGACTTGTTGAGCTCTTCGTTCTTCTCGCGGAAGGAGTCGAGGAACTTATCTTCACAGCCGAATGCCTTGATCTCTTTTCTGCCGTAGAGGTTCTCTTCCACATCGCCGGAGATAGAACCTACGAGGTTCTGCTGGGACTTAAAGTACTTCGTCGTTTTCTTCGCGATCGTCGTCGCGGACCAGATCATGAGGACCGCCATCGGAAGAATGATGAGAGTCATTTTCCAGCTGATGAACACCATGAAACCTACCGTACCGAGGATCGTCACAAGTACGGTAAAGAAGTTCAGAAGACCCTGAAGCATACCCTCGGAGATCGCATCCGCATCGTTGATGAAGTGCGTCGCCGTATCACCCTGCGGGTGGGTGTCATAGAAGGATACCGGAAGCTTCGTGAGTTTCAGAGAGAGCGCATTTCTTACTTCCAGCGCGGTCTTCGCCGCTACAACATTGGCGTAGTAGCTGACGACCCAGGTAAAAAGTGCCGCCACCAGATACATGGCAAGAAGGATCAGGGCATGCGTTCCGAGATAGGAAAGATCGACGCCTCCCGCATCTCCCATATGGTCGATGGTGTAGCCGAGGAAGGCCGGTGCCACGACCTGAAGTCCGCCGCTTAAGATCGCCGCGAAGATCAGTAGTACGAACGAAAACTTCGAGGTGTTCGTGAAACGGAGAAGGGACGCTAGGTCCTTCATGGAAACACGGGACTTGCCGTCGGACATCTTCGCCGCGTCCGGACTAAGATTCGCCATTCCGCTCAACATTGAATCCTTGGCCATTATTCCACACCTCCCATCTCCTGAGATGCGGCAATGCGCGCGTATGCTTCGCACTCTTTTAAGAGGGCATCATGCTTGCCCTGACCGACCACGGATCCGTTATCGAGCACGATGATCCAATCGGAATCGGCGATCTCATTGATCTTCGAAGAGATCTCCACGACCGTCCGGTGATGTGTCTTCGCGTGCTCGGCAAGTGCCGCCGAGAACTTCGTGGAAGTTTCTTTATCAAGTGCCGCCGTACAGTCATCAAGGAGCAGTATCTCACTGTCCGTGCAGAGCGCACGTGCGATCGAAAGACGCTGTCTCTGGCCGCCGGAAAAATTCTTCCCCTTCGGCTCGACACGTGCATCCGGGCCGCCCTTTTCGCAGATGAAATCCCACGCCTGAGCAACCTCACATCGGGCTTTAAACTCCTCGTCGGAGAGGGGTTCTTTTCGACCGATATTCAGATTCTCACGGATCGTCCCTTCGAAAAGCGCCGTCGTCTGGAACACCGGTGCCATCTTGCTGCGGAGCGTCTTATCGTCCAGCGCCGCAATGGATTTTCCATCCACATAGATGTGGCCCTTGTTGATCTCATAGAGGCGGAGAAGAAGTGCGATGACAGTCGACTTTCCGGAACCCGTGGTGCCGATAATGCCGAGTTTCTCACCTTTTCTAAGTTCGAAGGAAACATCCTTCAGTGCATAATATTCTTCCGAATCGTCCTTACCGGAAAGATAAGAGAACGATACATTCTTCCACTTTACGATCGCCTTATCGTCGTGGTCCTCCGCGTCTGCTCCGGTCTCCGGCTCACGCTTCTCGGGCACCATCTCAAGGACACCCTCGATACGCTCCGCCGAGACGAAAGAACGCGAGAAAATAACTACAAGGTTTCCTACTTTATTCAGTTCATCGAAGATACTGAAGATATAGTTGATGAAGGTCAGAAGCATGCCGGCAGTGATCACGCCGCCATCGATACGGTAACCGCCGATCCAGAGAATGAAGACAACGGATGCATTCATGATGAGGATCGTGATCGGACGGAGAAGTGCGGAATACTTCGCTACCGAGATCGTCTCATCCGCATAGATCGAGCTGGCCTCATCGGTCAGATCCTGATGGTGCTTCTCACGCGAAAAAGCACGTACCACGCGGATACCGGCAAGGCGCTCATTAACGACGCCGCTGATATTATCGAGTTTTTTCTGAACGATCTTATAGCGGACAAATGTCACGCGGATAATCGACAGAAGTGTGATCAGGAACAGAAAAGAACCTACACCGATAACGATGGACATCGGGGCATCCAGAATGATCGCCGCCACGATTCCGCCGATCGTGATAAAAGGTGCGCGAAATACCAGACGGATAAACATCGATACACCCGTGCAGACCTGATTGACATCCGAGGTCATCGCAACGTTCAGGAAAGATACACCGCACTTTTCCTGCTGTGCGACAGAAAGGGAATTGACCTTGGTCAGGAGGCGGTCACGAAGCCGTGCACCGACACCCGAGCAGGCACGTGCCGCACAGTACTGGCATACCGCTGCCGCGGCAAGTCCCATCGCCGCCATACCGAACATCAGAAGCGCCGTGCGGACGATGAATCCCTTGCTCTCGGAAGAGAATCCGGTATCCACGATCTTACCCATCAGGATAGGCAGGAACAGCTCCAGGATCGCCTCGAAAAGCTTCGCCGCCGGACCCAGGATAAACTCCAGCCGGTACGGCTTAAACTCATGGAATATTTCTCTGTACTTCTTTCTCATATCTGCTTTCTAACTGTCTTATACTCCCCATCCTCGATATAGTACGGACAGTCTTTCTGCTTGCCCTCCATCAGGCGCTCCCAGGCATCCTGATCGATCGGTGCTTCGCAGTAATACGTCTCATCGAAGTCATCATATATGTAGTTCGAACATCTTTCGCAGTCGCTCATTTTTCCCCTCACATATGCCGTTTTCAGAAGGCCCTTATCACTCACTTACGAGCCGGCGCTTCTTTCGGTATTCACTCGGCATCTCGCCCATGTGTTTCTTAAATGCCTCGGCAAAATAACTCGCCCCGGAGAATCCGACTTCCTCGGAGATCTCCACGATCGTCATATCTGTCTTCACCAGAAGGTCCGCGCCTTTTCTGAGACGGAACACCGTCAGATACGTGATCGGCGTCTGGTTGAGGTACTTCTGGAAGATCTGGCAGCAGCTGGTCTTACCGACATTTCCAGCCAGACGGATATCATCCAGCGTGACCTTCCCCTGATAGTTCGCGGAGATAAAGTAGATCATATCCTTCAGCTGGCTCAGCTGCGGTGAACTCTCACGGACTTTGGCCGGGGCTCTTCCGATATGACGGAAAAGCTGCTCCCAGGCAAGGAAGATCTCGCCCTGCGCGCCCAGCGCCAGCGTCGTCTCATACCTCATATAGTATATACGAAGAATCGAGTCAATGACACTCCTCTGCCACTCGGTCTCGGGACTGAGCAGTGTATAAGTCAGGTCCGGATTCTCGATGACCGGAAGAACGAACCGGTTCTCGATCGCCTTATTCGCACAGAGAAGCAGCGGATGGAAACGAAAAACAACGAACTCACAGTCGGTCTTGTTCTCCGACTGTACAAGATGAAGTTGACGCGAATTGATGAAGATACCCTCCTCTTCAAGAACATCGACCGCCTCCCCATTGACGGTGACCTTCATTCGTCCGCGAAGTGCGATAAGGAACTCCACGTCATCATGCCAGTGACTCTCCCTTTCGTAGTTCGGAAAGGCGGAAAGACGTTCACGGCGGATCGTGACAGGATAATCAACGTCGTCAAACTCCATATTTAACGAATATTCAAGAGAATTTAACATTTGTTTATCAGACACACTTTCGAAAGATTGTTATAGTATCAAGGACTATTCTAATTGAAATGTACCGATTTGTACACTACAATAAATCCTGTCACCGTAGCTTCAATATCGATGGCAATACTATTATCCTCATCCTCACGCTTTGGCCATATCATCCCCAATGGTAGATCAACGTGAGGATTTTTTATTGTTTTTCCTGTTGCTTTCTCCTGAGGGCTTCGTTCATTTCTTCATTTTCTTTGCACTCGGATTTATACGCCATGAAGATGCCGGCGATCATGCACGGGAGCGCACCGATCGCAAAGCCGATCCAGTGTCCGACTCGCACGGAGTGGAACCACCGGCACTTCCATACAACGATCGCGACCATGATGAGCTCGAAGGTGAACATCAGTGCGATACGAAGGGCGATCGACTTGATCTTCAGGACCAGGTCGGACATGAAAATATGACGGATGATCCCGGTAAAAACAGCAACAATAAAGAACTGGAGAAGGGTGCTTTTGGAGAGGAATCCGGGAGTCTCGTAGATCGAGCTGATCCGGCTCTGTTCAGAAGCGGTATCCGATGAGGTGATAAACATGACAAATGTAGCGACAACGGCCTGCATCGTGAATGCCAGACATGTACAGTACACGAAGTCATGTAAGCTTTTCTTATCTATGATCTTTCTTCTTTTATCCATTTTGTCTTACCTCATGTCCGTCTACTTCAATCCCAATCTCTCGCGGAGTTCGTCCGCGTACATGCGCGAGGCGACGACCTGCTCGCCGTTATCCATCGTAATGCGGATGCGGTGATTGAGATCCGCGCGCAGGGACTTAATATGCTTCAGCTGAAGAAGCGTAGATTTACTTACACGGAAAAAGCCCGAGGCAG
>JAFWSW010000168.1 GCA_017519205.1 Clostridiales bacterium
AAATTTCTCGATCTCGTAGTCTTCACGGACGAAGGACTTTACTACGCGGATACCTCTTACATTTTCCTGAACAACATTGTTCATAACGTCGAATCTCTTAAACATACGTACGAAGATCGGATGCGCATAACGGAACACGATGATCAGTCCGAGCAGCAGGACCGGCGCGATACCTAAGAGGATAAGAGCAACCTTCGGATTAACATAGAAACTTGCACACATCGCGAAGATCAGCATGATCGGGGCTCTTACCGCGATACGGATCACCATCTGATACGCGTTCTGAACGTTCGTAACGTCAGTGGTCAGTCTCGTGATGATACTTGGTGTCTTAAACTTGTCGATGTTCGAAAAAGAGAACGTCTGCAGGTTGTGGAACATGTCATGACGCAGGTTCTTCGCAAAGCCGGCGCTCGCCTTCGCCGCCTCTCTTCCGGACAGGGCTCCAAATGCCATGGAGATGAACATGCACACCAGAAGCAGCGAACCCATCGCCCACACATAGTTCATGTTGCTCTTCTCGATACCCTTGTCGATCAGCTTACTCATCAGAAGAGGCATCAGTACCTCCATGACGACTTCGCAGGAGACAAGGACCGGAGCGAGGATCGACGGTTTTTTGTACTCTCGTACTGATTTCAATAATCGTCTAATCATTCTTCCAAATTCCTTCTCATTTTTTCTGTCAATTCAATGTATGTCTTGATTTCTTCATCTGTCAGTCCGCGGACCAGTCTCTTCTCTACACCCTCGATCGTCGAGTCCACGCGTTTCTTCGCAAGTCTCGCCTTCTCTGTGAGCTCGATCCTCTTAAGACGTGCATCCTTCTTCTCACTCACACGGCGGATCGATCCCCGCTGCTCGAGAAGCTTCAGGATACCCGTGGCCGTACTTCTCTGGATATGGAACTCCTGCTCGATATCCTTCTGATAGACCACGTTGCCCAGTTCATGCTGCATGTTGAGATACCCCATGACATGCGCCTGAACAGAAGTCAGCCTCGTCTCTCCCGAAGAAGAAAACTCCTTGTCGAGAGCCTCATCAACGGCCAGTCGGATCGACTTCGACAGATGACGGACATAGGGTCCCATGTGGAGATCCTTGACTGGTGCTTTTGCCGAAGTGTCTTTTTTAGTCATAGATTACAATACCTTCTATCCGTTTATTGGGACAAAACATAGCGCCCTGAACAAAATAATTGTTAGGACGCTAACATTTTATCCATTTTGCACTTTGTAGTCAACAGGAATATCACTATTTCTCTCCCCCTCTGCAAATGGCATCTCAAAAACCCGTTCACCACTGTCTTTAAGTGGTTACACGCTATGGTATAATAACTCTCGAAGCAGGAAAAAGGCTTCATGTGAAGGAGGAAAAAGATATGTTAAATCTTATTTTTCGTTTTTTAGGTATCGTACTGATCCTGGGCGCGGTTGCCGTCGTCGCCAAGAAATCATTTGATAAAGCAGGAACCGCCGTACAGGGCGTAAAGAAAGTCCCGCTGAATAAAAAACTCGTTGCAATTCTCGGCGGACTCGGTCTTTTGAGTTTCCTGTTTTCTTACTCATTTACCATCATCCCGACAGGTTACACCGGCGTCCGTGTTACATTCGGTCAGGTCGAAGAACAGACCCTGAACAACGGCTTCAATTTCAAGATCCCGTTCGTCCAGGAGATCGTCCTTGTAAACAACAAGCAGCAGGACATCAAGTTCAACGACAACTCCATCTCTTCAGAGACATCTGAAAGAAACACAGTCATGTTCCAGGGCATCACGGTCACCTATCAGATCAACCCGCAGAAGTCCGCATGGATCTATGCGAACGTAACCAACTACGAAGCCGGTCTGGTCAGCGAATCGCTCGTTGCTTCCGCAATCAAGACCACTTCCAAGACACTGTCCCCGAACGACTGTACAAACCGCAGCATCATCGAGCCGAAGGCAAAGGATAACATCCAGAAATCCCTCGATGAGAAATACGGTCCGGAAGTCGTCTATGTAAACAAGGTCGTCATCAATGACGCATCCTTCGACGCAGAGTATGATGAGAAGATCGCGAAGAAGCAGCAGGCACAGATCGACTACGAGACACAGCAGATCGAGAACAAGAAGAACATCGAAAAGGCAGAAGCCGATGCAGCCGTAACGAAGACAAATGCTCAGGCAAAAGCAGATGCCAAGGTCATCGAAGCTCAGGCGGAAGCGGATGCCAACAAGGCGATCTCCGACTCCATCGACGAGAACGTACTCAGAAATAAATACTATGAGAGATGGGACGGCAAGCTCCCGACCACGATCGTCGGAAACGATTCCATTTCCTCGATCCTGATCTCTCCTGATTCCACAGGCGAGAAGAAGGCACCGGAAGCAACTCCGACACCGACACCGGTACCGACACAGGATTAATCAACTTATCGATAAACTGCAAAAGTCCCTGCCCCGGAATACGGAGCAGGGACTTCTTTTTTCATCTGGTTTCGTCTGTCAGGGTTTCGCCTTCGTGGGCAAACTTCATTTCCGGTAAAGATAGAGCATATACTGATCGTCAAACACGATCTTATTCCCGTGCTTTACCACCGCATCGTGTACGCCGTTAAAGAAGAGATCTCTGTATTCATCCTTGAGAGTAATGTGTGTGGAATGCGTCCCGAGATATTCGTTATGCTCATCCGCGTTATACTCTCTTCTTCCGGGGTATGAGAATTTCCCGATAAAAGTAAGACCATAGTTTATGCCGTTCATATAATCGAACTTCTGTGTGTACGGCTGATTGGTCACGAAGTATTTGTCATATACTTTCTGGATGTCATCATAGAGCGCCGGATTACTCTTCTGATAGTCCGCTCTCATGAAGCACATCGCCAGGATACCGCCATCTTTCAGAAGCTCATGAACACGGGTATAGGCAACATCTTCCTTGATCCACTGGATCGCCGCTGCCGAGAAGATCAGATCAAACTTTTTATCTCCGAAATCATGTGTCTCAAAATCATCCACCACGATATTGAAATTCGGATAGGAAGAATACTTCTCCTTCATCTTCGCTGCGAGGTGCTCGCCAAGCTCGATCGCCAGATAATCACATCCGCTCTCGATTGCGAAGTCCGATGCCTGACCTGTGCCGGGTCCAATCTCAAGGCAGCTCTTTCCAGGGCCAAGATCACATGTCTTTATGATGTGATCGAAAAGCGCCTGATTGTACTTCACTCTCCACTTGTCGAACTTCTCGGGAATGGTATCAAATACCAGTCTCTTATCCTGCTGCATCGAGACCACCTGCCTTATAAATTGATGGTATCCAGTATAATCGAACAGAATGAAAAAAGCATCACGGAACTGTCATTTTTCAGAGCCGTTCCGGATGCCTTTTCCATTTCTATTTTCACTTATATCAGAGTACGCCTTCTCCGCCCCTCAGATACTTATCACATTCTCTTGCTGCACCTCTTCCTTCGGTCAGTGCCCATACAACGAGAGACTGTCCTCTTCTCATGTCGCCCGCAGCAAATACGCCATCCACGTTCGTCTGGAATTTTCCGAACTCGGCGGATACATTGGATCGTCCGTCACGGTCAAGTTTCAGAGCTGCCGGGATCGTATCCTCCGGACCGAGGAAGCCCATCGCCAGAATAACGAGATCGGCATCAATGGTATGTCTCGACCAGTCGAGCGGAACCGGGATCATACGTCCGGTCTTTTCGTCCTTCTGCCAGTTCACTTCAACGACCTGCAGTTTCTTGACGTTACCCTTGCTGTCGCCGATAAACTTCTCTGTCGACATGAAGTACTGACGCGGATCCTCACCATATACAGCAGCGACTTCTTCCTGACCGTAATCTACTTTCTTTACGAAAGGATACTCCGGCCACGGGTTATTCGCCGCTCGTGTATCCGGAAGCGGTCCCATGATCTCGAGCTGTGTGACGCTCTTTGCACCCTGACGGAGTGCGGTCGCAGAGCAGTCCGTACCGGTGTCGCCACCGCCGATGATTACGACGTGCTTACCCTTTGCGGAGATCGCAAGATCCGGTGCCGGGCCTTCTTTATCGAAGTGATTCTTCGCGAAAAGCGCCTGTGTGTTTGTACGAAGATAATCCACCGCAAAATGGATACCCTTCAGTTCTCTTCCTTCGACGACGAGGTTTCTCGGTTTGGTCGCACCACAGCAGAGCACAACTGCATCAAAGGAACTTCTGATCTCTTCGATCGTGATGTCGTGTCCGACTTCCACACCACACTTAAACTTGACGCCTTCTTCTTCCATCAGTTTCACACGACGGAGGATGACCTGCTTATCCAGTTTCATGTTCGGAATACCGTACATGAGAAGTCCGCCCGGACGTTCGGCTCTCTCGTATACCGTGACAGTATGTCCCGCGTGATTGAGCTGGTCAGCGCAGGAAAGACCGGACGGACCGGAGCCGATTACGGCCACTTTCTTTCCGGTTCTCTTCTTCGGCGGATTCGGTTTCATATTTCCGTTTTTCCATGCGGTCTCCGACAGGAACCACTCGTTGTTTCTTACGGAAGTGGAAGCAAATCCCGCACCGCATGTGCAGGCACCTTCACAGAGCGCAGGACATACACGTCCTGTAAATTCCGGGAAGCCGTTGGTCTTTCTGAGTCTTCTATATGCGTCTTCAAAATGACCCTTATACAAAAGATCGTTGAACTCAGGAATGAGGTTGGAAAGCGGACAGCCTGTCGCACCGCGTCCTAAGAACATACCTGTCTGGCAGAACGGAACACCGCAGTCCATACAGCGCGCACCCTGCGTGCGGGCCGCCTCTTCGGACTGGTACATCTGATGCACTTCACGGTAATCACGGACACGTTCTTTTATGTCACGGTCCGGGCCGATCGCTCTCTCGTATTCCAGGAATCCGGTATTCTTACCCATTCTTCTTCCCTCCTTTGCGAGATGTCGAAGAAGCCGGCTTCTTGGCGCTTGTTGTCTTCTTCGCGGCGGTTGTCTTCTTTACGGAAGTCTTCTTAACTTCCGGCTTTGTTTCTTCTACCACCTTGATCGGTGCCTGTTCCTTACCGGTTGCCAGTTCAAAAGCCATCATCAGGGCTTCGTCACCTTCGTAACCGTCCTTCTGTACCTGGGAGAGCTTCTCGTTGAACTTCGCATAATCGTGCGGCAGCACCTTTACGAAGCGTCCGATGAGATCATCGAAGTTGGTCAGGATATGTTCTGCATATGTGCTCTGTGTCGCACGTACATGTTCACTGATCTGGGATCTGACGAACTCGACCTCTTCCGGATCGGACAGCGGCAGGAGCTCGACCATTTCCTGATTGCAGCGCTGCGCGAAGTCACCGTTTGCATCGTATACATATGCGATACCACCGGACATACCTGCGGCGAAGTTTCTTCCTGTAGGTCCGAGAACGATCGCACGTCCACCGGTCATATATTCACATCCGTGATCGCCGACACCCTCAACAACTGCTGTCGCACCACTGTTTCTTACGCAGAAACGCTCACCTGCGATACCGCTGATATATGCTGTACCGGATGTTGCACCATAGAGGGCAACGTTACCTATGATCGTATTTTCTTCAGAGCGGAAGGAAGATTCTCTATCCTTTCTGACAACGATCTTACCTCCGGAAAGTCCTTTTCCGACATAGTCGTTTGCATCACCTTCAAGACGCAGTGTCAGGCCGTGCGGGATAAATGCACCGAAGCTCTGTCCTGCGGATCCTCTGAAGTGTACATCGATCGAGTCTTCCGGAAGGCCCTGCTCGCCGTGGATTCTCGTGATCGCAGAACCCAGCTGGGTACCTGCGGCACGGTCGGTGTTATGGATCTCAAGAGAAAGGCTGACCTTTCTTCCTTCATTCAGAGCCGGCTCTGACAGCGGGATCAGAACCTTGTAGTCGAGTGTATTCTCGAGCTTGTGATCCTGAGATACTGTGTGATGTGTGATGACTGTCGAGTCAAGCTGCGGACGATAAAGGATCGAAGAAAGATCGATACCTGTGGACTTCCAGAACTTGATCGCCTTATTTACACGGAGCATATCGGATCTACCGACCATCTCATCGATCGTTCTGAATCCGAGCTGGGCCATAATCTCACGGAGTTCTTCCGCGATGAAGCGCATGAAGTTAACAACGTATTCCGGCTTACCTTCGAATTTAGCGCGAAGTTTCGGGTTCTGTGTTGCTACACCGAACGGACATGTATCGAGGTTACATACACGCATCATGGCGCATCCGAGAGCAACCAGCGGACCTGTAGCAAAACCAAATTCCTCAGCGCCCAGGAGACATGCGATCGCAACATCACGGCCGGTCAGGAGCTTACCATCTGCCTCGACCGTAATACGGGAACGAAGGTCATTCAGCAGCAGAGTCTGGTGAGCCTCGGCAACACCGAGCTCCCACGGAAGACCCGCGTGACGGATCGACGTTCTCGGAGCAGCACCTGTACCTCCGTCATACCCGGAGATCAGGACGACGTCTGCGCGTGCTTTTGCAACACCTGCGGCGATCGTACCGACACCGACCTCAGAAACGAGCTTAACATTGATACGTGCGAAGCGGTTTGCATTCTTCAGGTCGTGGATCAGTTCAGCGAGATCCTCGATCGAGTAGATATCGTGATGCGGTGGCGGAGAAATAAGACCTACACCCGGGGTACTGTGACGTGTCTTTGCGATCCACGGATAAACCTTTCCAGCCGGGAGCTGTCCACCTTCACCAGGCTTCGCGCCCTGTGCCATCTTGATCTGGATCTCTCTTGCGTGAACGAGGTAATCGGAGGTAACACCGAAACGTCCGGAAGCGACCTGCTTGATCGCACTCATCTTCGAATCGCCGTTAGCCATTCTCTCGTATCTTTCCGGATCCTCACCACCTTCACCGGTGTTGGACTTACCGCCAAGGCGGTTCATCGCGATCGCCAGTGCTTCGTGAGCTTCCTTACTGATGGAACCGTAGGACATAGCACCTGTCTTAAAGCGCTTAACGATATTCTCAACCGGCTCGACTTCGTAGATGGAGATCGGCTGCTTAGAAGGAACGAATTCCAGAAGACCTCTGATGGTGCAGAGTCTTTCATTTTCTTCGTTCAGGCCGTGGCTGTATTCCTTAAAGAGGTTATAGTCACCTTTTCTGACTGCATTCTGCAGCTGGTAGATGGTCTTCGGGTTGAACATATGGTATTCACCGTCTTTACGCCACTGGTAAACACCGCCTGTTGCCAGACCCGGCTGAGTATCAGCAGTCTTATATGCAGCTTCCATACGCTGTCCGACTTCTTTTGCGATCTCATCAAGACCGATACCGCCGATACGGGATGCGGTCGATGTGAAGTACTTCTCGATGACTTCTTCACCGATACCGAGTGCTTCGAAGATCTGCGCGCCCTGGTAGCTCTTGACTGCGGAGATACCCATCTTCGACAGAATCTTAACGATACCGTGACGTGCGGCATCGATGTAGTTATCGATCGCAACATCGAGTTCTTTATCGAGACGCTGGTGAGCGATCTCATCGGCAATCGTTGCATAAGCCATATACGGGTTGATCGCGGAAGCGCCGTAACCGACCAGCAGTGCGAAGTGATGAACTTCTCTCGGCTCACCGGACTCCAGTACGATGGAGGTCATGTGACGCTGTCCTTTTCTTACGAGGTGCTGGTGAAGACCGGCAACAGCGAGCAGAGCCGGGATCGGACTCTTATCTGCATCTGCTTCACGGTCGGACAGAACGAGGATGTTCGTGCCCTTCTCGACAGCTTCGGATGCGGTCTTGCAGAGTGCATCCATCGCCTTCTCAAGAGTATGTCCGTCGCCGTTTGCCTCATAGAGGATCGGAATCACTACAGACTTAAATCCTTTTCTCTTAATGTTCTTAACAGCTGCCAGTTCCTCATCCTTCAGGATCGGGCAAGGCAGTGCGATATGACGTGCATCAGTTGCCTTCGGCTCGATGATATTACCTTCGTTTCCGAGGTACATTCTTTCCATGATGACAATGTCCTCACGGATGCAGTCGATCGGCGGGTTTGTTACCTGAGCGAACAGCTGCTTGAAGTAGTTATAGAGAAGCTGCAGCTTATCCGAGAGTACGGCGATCGGGCTGTCGTTACCCATCGCACCGATTGCCTCGGCACCGGTATTGGCCATCGGAATGACCATCTTACGGATATCTTCGTAGGTGTAGCCGAACATCTTCTGCTTGATCTCGATATCAGAGTCAGAAGACTTCGCTGCCTTAGCCGGTGCTTTTGCCGAAGCCTTATAGTCATCGACCAGATCGGAAAGCTTGACCATATTCTCATCGATCCACTGCTTGTACGGATGCGCGGTTGCGACCTTCTTCTTGATCTCTTCGTTGGTGATGATGCGGCCTTCTTCGGTATCGATCAGGAGCATGCGGCCCGGACGCAGACGGTTCTTACTGATCACGCGGGACTCGTCGATCGGCAGAACACCGACCTCGGAAGAAAGGATCACGTAGCCATCTTCCGTAACGACATATCTTGCCGGACGGAGACCGTTTCTATCAAGAGTTGCAACGATACTTCTGCCATCGGTAAATGCCAGTGCGGCAGGACCGTCCCATGGTTCCATGAGCATGCTGTTGTACTCGTAGAAAGCCTTCACATCTTCGTCCATCTGCTCGTGCTTGATCCACGGTTCCGGAACCATCATCATGGCGGTCTCGGCAAGAGATCTTCCGGACAGGGTCAGGAACTCGAGAGTGTTATCGAACATCGCCGAGTCAGAACCATTCGGGTTGATGATCGGAAGAACTTTTTCCATATCGTCGCCGAAAGCCTTGTTGCTGATGGAAGCGGATCTTGCATACATCGCGTTTATGTTACCGCGCAGTGTGTTGATCTCACCGTTGTGGATAAGATAGCGGTATGGATGGGCACGTTCCCAGCTCGGGAAGGTGTTCGTACTATAACGGGAGTGAACGAGCGCCAGTGCGGAATCGAAGGAAAGATCCTTCAGGTCGAGATAGAAAGCATCCATCTGTTCCGGGGTAAGCATACCCTTATAGACGATCGTTCTTGTAGAAAGACTTGCAAAATAGAAATATCTCGGATCGGTCTCGGTGAGCTCGATCGTTCTCTTTTCCAGTTTCTTACGGATAACATAAAGCGCACGATCAAAGGGCATACCCTTCTTCGTCTTTTCGCCTCTTCCGATAAAGAGTTGCATGATATACGGGCGGTTTTCTTCCGCAGTTGCACCGATCGTGCTCTCATTTACCGGAGTATCACGCCATCCGAGAACGATCTGCCCCTCTTCTTCTACCGCCTTATCGATGACCTTCATGCACTTTTCTCTTGCATCACTCTGTCTCGGCAGGAATACCATGCCGACACCGTAATCACCTGCCTGCGGGAGTGTGATATTTTCTTCCGGGCAGACCTTTCTGAAAAAAGCATCCGGGATCTGAAGGAGCATACCCGCACCGTCACCGGTGTTCTCGTCACTTCCTTCACCGCCTCTGTGGGCAAGATTTGCAAGAATCTTAAGACCGTCTTTCACCGTCTGGTGAGTTCTCTTACCGTGGATATTAACAACAAATCCGATACCACATGCATCGTGTTCATATTCCGGGGAATACAGTCCCTGCTTTTGCATCATCATTTTTTCTTCCTCCTCAGGTCAAAAAGCGTTCCCGGGAGGATATAAGGGAAGGATGCGGAGGCGCCGGCCTTTCCGGTTCCTCTCACCATAAGTCAGAGGCGATCCCGGGAGCACTTAGCGCCATTGCCAGTATTCGATGGTTCCATCTTAACGTTTTGCAAGTTATATTTCAACAACTTGCAAAACAAAGAGCAAAAAACGATAAAAAACGGGTGTGTTTTGTTTTATAGTGCATTTTTAATGCAGAAATTATTCATTTTCAGTTTCTTTATTCTCGACGATTTCTTCCTTTTTCGGGAAGATCAGCGTGATTTTCGTTCCCTGACCGGGTTCACTCTCGAGTTTTACCTCCGCACCGTGATGCTGGGCACCATGCTTAACGATTGAAAGACCAAGACCCGTGCCGCCGATCTCCTTGGAATGACTCTTATCCACACGGTAGAATCTTTCAAAAACTCTCTTCTGATGCTTCTGCGGGATGCCGATACCGGTATCCTTGACCGAGAGCCAGACTTCGCCGTTTTCTTTCTTAGCTACTTCGACATTTACACTTCCGCCCGGATTGTTGTACTTGATCGCATTATCACAGAGGTTATATATCATCTCGTTCAAAAGAGCATACACGCCATATACCGTGGTTGAATTTCCCGCCAGGGTAAGCTTGATGCCCTGCTTTTCGGCGATCGGACGGAGTCCGTCCAGAACCTCTGCAGAAAGATCATAAATATCGACATCTGCCCTTTCCGGTTCATCGGAATTCTCATCCAGGCGCGAGAGCTTGATGATATCATCGATCAGAGCAATCAGACGCTGTGATTCTTTATATATATCTTTAGAAAACTCCTGAACTTTATCTTCGGAGACCACACCGGACGACATCAGTTCCGCAAAACCGGAGATCGATGTCAGCGGTGTTTTTAATTCGTGGGACACATTCGCAGAGAACTCCCGGCGCATCTGCTCACGGGAAGAAACCTCTTCCTGGATCGTCATCTTCTGCTCCTGGATCTTATCGATCAAGGGAGCCAGCTCCGGATATTTGTTGATTTCCGGATGATCAAGATCGATCGCATTGATCGGGTTTACGATCTGTTTCGCGATACGGAAAGAAAGGACGGCCGAGATCACCAGAACGAGGATCAGGACCCACAGGATCGGTCGGACTGCAAGGAGAGCTGACCGTACCGCACTGACCGGACGGCTCAGGCGGAGCACCGTACCGTCTTCGCATTTTCTGGCATAATACATCGTTGATTCGCCGCTGTTTTCTGAAGTACGGATACTCTTTCCCTCTCCCGTTTCAAAGGCCTGTGCCACTTCCGAATGCTCTTTCTCGTTATCGATCGGAAGCTGGAAAACATTATCGTAGAGGACATCACCGTTCTTATCGATCCAGGTGATACGGTTTACATCGCCGAGTGTCTTCAGATAGGAGATCCCGCCCTGATGAAGACCCTGCTCTGCGTAGATCGCTTCCTGCTGAAGCGCGGAATACGTATCTTCTTTCGTCTGTGTGTACTGAATTCCGAAGAACAGCACTGCGCACAGGATCAGGATGGAAACACCAATTAAAAAAGTGTTGCGAAAGACGGTCTTGGTCATACATCAATCCTCCACTAAACGATATCCTATTCCTCGCACCGTCTGGATCAGGTGTCCCGCATCTCCCAGTTTCGAACGGAGCGTACGGATGTGCACATCCAGCGTGCGGTTTTCTCTCTCTGAGCCCAATCCCCAGATCCGATCAAGGAGAACTTCACGGTTCATGACGATACCCAGGTTTTCTGCGAGCAGACAGAGGAGCATGAATTCTTTATAAGTAAGTGTGATACTTTCTCCATTCACGGATGTTTCATGGCGTTCCGGACAGATATATAGCGGTCCGATCGAATATTCCGAAACTGTCTGTCCTCTCTGCTGACGCCTAAGAAGCGCTCTGACTCTGGCAGTGAGTTCCATGATTCCGAATGGTTTGGAGATATAGTCATCCGCGCCGGCATCAAGTCCGACCACGCGGTCGTATTCAGTATTTTTCGCGGTAAGCATGATCACGGGAATATCTTTCGTCACGACATTTTCGCGAATACGCTTCAAAACGGAGATACCATCCTCTCCGGGAAGCATGATGTCCAGAAGCACAAGTTCCGGGATCTTCTTTTCTACCGCATCCCAAAAAGGCTCGGCAAGTTCAAAGCCCTCCGCATCGTAGCCTTGGCTCTTCAGTGCATAGATCACGAGTTTTCTAATACTTTCGTCGTCTTCCAGAAGATAGATCACCAATCTCACCTCTAAAGCAATCTTATCATATTGAGGAAACAAGAGCCATTTTCCCACCGCATTTAACCTAGATTTAACATTCACGGGTAGTGCATTTAACATGGCGTTATGTACATTAAAAAGGGAGAAAGAGGTAAAAGTATGACAGTATCTGAAATCGCAAGCTTATTCACGGGCGTCGCCCTGTTTCTTTTCGGCATGTCACTGATGGGTGATGGTCTGAAAAGAGTTTCCGGTAACAAATTAGAACCGATCCTTTTCCGACTTACGGGAACACCGCTGAGGGGAATGTTTCTCGGATCCGTCGTAACCGCCGTGATCCAGTCCTCTTCGGCCACTTCAGTTATGGTCGTCGGTTTCGTTAACTCGAAGATGATGAAAGTTAAGCAGGCCATCCCGGTCATCCTCGGTGCCATCCTCGGCACCAGTATCACCGGCTGGGTCATCTGCCTTTCATACATGGATGGTGCAAAGGGCATCAGCAGCATCTTCACAACGGCGACCCTTACAGGCATCATCGCCGTGGCCGGTATCATCCTCCGCATGTTTAACAAAAACCAGCATAGAAAATACATCGGTGACATCATGCTCGGTTTTGCCGTCCTTATGGTCGGCATGAGCACGATGAGCGGAGCAGTCAGTGGACTAGGCAAGCAGGAATGGTTCACCGGAACCATGACATCGATGACGAATCCTTTCCTCGGTATCCTGGTCGGTTTACTATTCTCCACACTCCTTCAGTCTGCCTCCGCAGCAGTCGGTATCGTACAGGCATTCTCCCTTACGGGTGTAATGACTTTCGAATCTTCACTGCCGCTTCTGATGGGTATCTGTATCGGTGCATCCGTTCCTGTTCTTCTGTCTGCGCTCGGTGCAACAAGAGACGGCAAGCGTACCGCTGTAAGTTATCTCGTCGCATCCTTCATGGGTGTAATGGTATGTGCATCCATCTTCTATATTGCCGAAGCGATCTTCAGTTTCTCCTTTATGGATAAGACGATGAATCCGGTATATCTGGCGCTGATCAATACGATCCTCCGTTTCTCGATCCTGTGCATCCTCGCTCCATTTACGGATGTACTGGAAGCAGCCGCGACGATTTTTGTTCCGGAAAAGCCGGAAGAAAAAGACAGTACAGCCGTCCGTCTTGAGGAACGATTCCTTGCCCACCCGGCACTGGCAATCGAGCAGATCCGTTTAACGATCTGCGAAATGGCGGCAAAAACAGAAGAGTCCATCACCACATCGATCGGTCTTCTCAACCACTATAACGATTCCGCTTTTTCACATGTTCTGGATCTCGAAACAGTGGGTGACCGCTATGAAGATGCACTCGGCTCCTATCTCGTAAAACTCACCGGTCAGGAACTGACCGAATCCCAGGGTCGTTCGGCATCCCTTTATCTGCATACTCTTTCCGACTTCGAGCGTATCTCTGACCATGCGAGAAACCTCGCGCAGAACTTCCAGGAATGCCATCAGAAACAGATCCGTTTCTCGGATGAAGCGATGAACGAATTAAACGTCATGATCGCTGCGATCCGTGAGATCCTCCGTCTCACGACGGAAGCATTTGTGAAGTCCGATCCGGAACTTGCAAAGAAAGTCGAGCCGCTCGAAGAAGTCATCGATGAACTCTGCGACAAGATGAAGCTCCGCCATGTCGAGAGACTTCAGAAAGGAACTTGCACGATCTCACAGGGATTTGTATTTAACGACATGTCCACCAACTTCGAACGAGTATCCGATCACTGCTCGAATATCGCTGTAGCGATCATCGAACTGGAAGCAGACGACTTTGACACACACGAGTATCTCGGCAACCTGAAAGAAAAGCAGACCGCAGACTACCAGCAGTACTACGACACCTACTCCAAGGAATTCTTCTTCGAGTAAAATCCGGATAGATATTTAAGTACAAACAGGGGAGTCTCATAAAGATGAGGCTCCCTCTTTTTGTCACTAAAACAGTTAATGATGCATTGTAAAGAATCCATCGAGTCTTCCGTAAGCGAGGACATTGCCGGTGTTTCCATCTTTATCGGTGTCCAGCCCTTCGAAGATCTTATCGAGGTAGTTGCTGCCCTTGTCGAAATTCCAGTTGCCCACGCTCATCTCATTTTTGAGCGCGAAGACAAATACAGTATATGTATGTGTTGTTCCGGACGGCGGATACGGACCGACATATTGCTGTCCTTTATTACTCCTGAATTCACTGTCGATCTCACCTTCTGTCATCGATGAATTCGTCGTGATGAAGTCCATGTGCAGCCATGCGCCATCAAGCATAATGACGACATACCGGCTTGCACCGTCCACTTTCTCCCAGGTGAGCTCCGGAGATATGTTCTGCCCGTCGAGGGTCTTGGAGATCTTCGTATCCCAGATATCATCATGCAGTGACTGCGAGGTGACATTGATCTCCGGAAGATCTTTAAATGGCACATCTTTGATATACGTATCGGATTTTGCTGTCAGATAGTCCCAGCGGCTGAGCTTATCCGCTTTTCCCGGAAGAGAGATCGTACCCTTACCTTCTCCATAGTCGACGACGATCGTCATGGAGCCGTCTCTTTTTACCTCGGCAGAATACATCTTCACTTCCTCGAAACTGAATTTCTGCACACCGGCATATAAGAAACTGTCGCTTGTCGCACTGAAGGTCACATCGATCTTTTCACTTCCATCCGCGGCTTTGCCCGTGGTTCCTTTAATATCTTTCATATCCTTTCCGAAATGGACATAGAAAACGCCGGAGACGCCCTTGAAATCTTCTTCGAGCGCTGGACTCAGCGACGCACAGTCATCCAGGACGAACCGCCAGTAGGAATCCGGCATCTCCGAAGTATCTCCGAGTTCCCACTTCGTTTCCGAGGAACTTTCGACTTCCCACGGGCCGTCTTTTTCTTTCTGAATATAGGTAACGTTTTTCTCGATTACCTGTGGAAAAGCACCTGTACTGATTTTTTCGGTCTCAACCTCCGTCTTATGCTGCGGTTCGAAGGGTTTACTTTTGCATCCGCAAAGAAGAGAAAGGACCATCACGGCTGAGGCAATTTTGATGTATTTTGATTTCATGCTGACTCCTCCCGGCTTTTTTCTGCATCTTACCCGATAGCAAAATCAAGCCGTTAGAAACATGAGCACAAAAACAGGGAAAATCAGCACAAGTTATTCATGTTCTTTCGGAATTCCTTGGGACTCAGTCCCATATGTTTCTTAAACACTTTCGAGAAATAGTTCGTATCACTGTACCCGCAGCGCAGGCTGATCTCACTGATGGTCCGGTCTGAATACTGAAGTTCGGTTCTCGCATGCGCCATACGCAAATTTTCGAGATACGACATGCACGGCATGCCCACTTCTTTATTGAACGCATCGTTCAGGATGTTTTTATTGACCGAGAATTCCTTAAGGAGCGTGGCAAGTGTGATCTCCTCCCCCATATTCGACCAGAAATACTGGATCACTTTTACGACCAGTGGATCACTGTAGATCTCATCCTGCCGGTAGTCCCTGTAAAAGTCAGCCACCTCAAAAAAGAGGATCTCCTCGATAAAGTGCCGGATGCGGAGGATCCAGAAATTGTCAGGCTGCTCCTTCACCTCATAGCGGATACTGCAGAGAAATCTGCGAAGCGTATCATTTGCTTCATTCGAGAGTGTATAGAAAGAAATATCACGTCCTCTTCTGCAGAAACCCGACAGAAGCAGCGCGTCCTGATAGATCATTTCTTTTGAGAAGCACTCGTCGAATTTCACATCTCCGTCGATAAGCAAATTCATCTTCTCCTGCGCAGTGAGTTCCTTTTCATCGGGAAGGGCACTGAAAAATCTGTCGTATTTTCCGGAGTTTAAGTTTTCGATCGTAAATTCATCTCGAAGGATCGTCGGATTGAAAAAGAGGGTTCGTGATTTAACGCCGCGTTCGGAGATGACCTTCAGTTCGGCTTTTTCGTTCATAGCAATTGCTGCCGGAGAAGTGATCAGGCGGTACTTCCCGTCTTCTTCGGCGACAAAAGAACCTCTATCCACGAGGACGACCTTATAGGTGGTCTTATCGTCCAGATGCACTGAAAAACCTGCACATTCTTCATAGAAGACATCGATCGAACATTCCATTCCCGGACGTTTGCTTCTCGTCACCAGTTCCATGCACGGCACCATCCTTCCCGCTACCATTATACCATTAGACATGGTGCTGCCGGGCCGGAGCATCTTTAGATCAAGCGTAGATCTCTTTGATCCTTTGACGAAGCCTCGGAGTTAACTCCGGTGAAGAGCTGATTCCGCCTCCAGATCCGAAAGCCACAGAGACACTTTCGCATCACTCGGCATGCGCCAGTCGCCTCTCGGAGACAGCGTAACAGAACCGACTTTCGGGCCATCCGGCAGACAGCTTCTCTTAAACTGCTGCGAGAAAAATCTGCGGAAGAATTTCATAGCCGCATCGATCACCTGTCCTTCAGGAAGTTCCGGATAGGCATGCATCGCATATGCGGCTGACCGGGACGGCTCGAATCCGTATCGGAGCGTGTAAAACAGAAAGAAATCATTCAGATCATATTTACCGATCTTCTCCTCGGTCTTCTGTGCGATCTTTCCGTCTTCACTCGGTGTGAGTTCGGGAGTGATCGGTGTGTCACAGATCGAAAGAAGTGCTTCTTTCAGTTCTTCATTTCCACACATCATCGCATAGGTGGAGCAGATGTACTTGACCAG
>JAFWSW010000169.1 GCA_017519205.1 Clostridiales bacterium
AGCTGAACTGCAGTAGGGGTGCTGACTCGAACTATGTACTGAAGACGACACAGGATCAGGTATCTCTGGTTGCTTCCGTAGAGTCTCTGAAATCCGGAAGAAAGATGGAAGTTCTTACAAATTTCCCGGGCATGCAGCTCTACTGTGCTTGTAATCTGAACGAAGACGGAAAAGGCGGCGTACACTATAATCCGTACGAAGCGATCTGCCTCGAGACACAGATGTTCCCGGATGCTATCCATCACGAAAACTTCGCATCAGCGGTCATCGATAAGGATGAAGTCAAGGGATTCCTTACAGGTTATCGCTTTTCGGTAAAGTGAGGAACGCTTTGCCGTGAGTTCCCAAAAGCTCTATCTACGCGGTTTGAAAGACGGGTTCCCGATCTGCCTCGGGTACCTGTCTGTTTCCTTTGCCTTCGGCATTTTTGCCGTAGGTGAAGGCCTTTCTATATGGCAGACGATCCTGGTCTCTGTGGCAAACGTGACATCTGCCGGACAGCTGGCCGGTGTGCCGATCATCGTGGGTGGGCTTCCGCTTATTGAAATGGTGCTGACGCAGTTTGTTATCAATCTGCGTTATTCGCTGATGTCCGTGTCTCTTTCTCAGAAAATGAGTCCGCGGGTAAAGCTTCTGCAGCGTCTGGCGATCGCTTTCGGTATTACCGATGAGATCTTCGCGGTGGCCATAAGCCAGAAGGAAGAAGTGGAGACACCGTATATGATGGGACTGATCACGGCTCCTTTCTGGGGATGGACGATCGGTACGGCTCTTGGAGCGCTGGCCGGTGATATCCTTCCGGAGATAGTGGTTTCCGCACTGGGACTGGCTCTCTATGCGATGTTTGTCGCGATCGTTATTCCTCCGTGTAAAAAGAACCACTCCGTGGCACTTTGCTGTCTGCTTTCCATCGCGCTGTCTTCGGCATTCTACTATGTTCCTGTCCTCTCGGACTTGTCGGCGGGTATCGCAATTATTATCTGTGCGCTGGTATCTGGCCTTCTCTTTGCCTTGATCGCTCCAATTCCGGATGAAGAGAAGAAGGATAATTCCGGAAGCGGGACAGATGGTGCCGGAAAGGCGGTGGCCACATGATCCGGACAGAAGTATTCTTCATATATTTACTGGTCATGGCAGGAGTCACATATCTGATCCGAATGCTCCCTCTGGTGCTGTGCAGGAAAAAGATCGAGAACCGGTTTATCCGATCATTTCTGTACTATATTCCGTACGCGGTCCTCTCGGCGATGACGATCCCGGCGATCTTCTATTCGACCGGTTACCTTCTGTCGGCGGTCCTTGGTCTGGCCTGTGCCGTGATCCTTTCGCTGTTTGAAAAGAAACTTCTTACCGTAGCCATAGGTGCATGCGGTACGGTGTTTGTTGTAGAATACATAATGTCGATCATCGGATGATGATCAATTAAGGAGATGCCTATGGCTGTGGAATATGTAAATGTAGAAGACAGAGATCTCGAGTGGGCAAGGAAGACCTTTGCCAATGACCGTTTCGCGACCGAAGCGGCCGGTGTCATTATCGAGGAAGCAGGAGACCAGGTGTGCCGCTGCAGTATGAGGATCACGCCGGTTCATAAAAATGCGGCCGGCGGTGTCATGGGCGGTGCGATCTTTACTCTCGCAGATCTGACTTTTGCCGTAGCCGCGAACTTCGGCGGGCGGATGACCGTATCGATCTCCAGTAATATCTCATTTATCGGTCCGGCGAAGGGAGAGATGCTCTTCAGTACAGCGAAGTGTGTAAAATCGGGAAGAAGTACCTGCTTTTATGAAGTGGAAGTCGTAGATGATCTTGGAAATAAAGTCGCCATCGTGACCTTCACAGGCTTCGTAAAAGACCAGAAGTTCTGACGCGCAAAACCTTGGGAACAGTGCTTTTCAATGACTTTGAAAAAAACATCCTCTTTTTTGAGAATTTTTGTTGACAACTATACTCGGTTTCGGTATACTTCTTCTTGCGCTTGAGAAAGCGCTCCAGCAAATGTAGATGGAAGATTAGCTCAGCTGGGAGAGCACCTGCCTTACAAGCAGGGGGTCACAGGTTCGAGCCCTGTATCTTCCACCAATATGGCGCAGTAGTTCAGCTTGGTTAGAATGCCAGCCTGTCACGCTGGAGGTCGAGGGTTCGAGCCCCTTCTGCGTCGCCAGATGATCGGTCCATATCGGACCGATTATCATTTGCCCAGATAGCTCAGTCGGTAGAGCAGGGGACTGAAAATCCCCGTGTCGTTGGTTCGATTCCGACTCTGGGCACCAAGAGAGATCATCTGATGAAGATGGTCTCTTTTCTTTTTCTTCCAAAAACTATTTTGCTAAATCCGATGAAATAGATTTATAAAAGTTCAGGAAACCGACTTTCATATATTTTTTTAATATGATATATTTTGTTACGCACGCATGGATGCGTAGGAGGTACGAAAATGAATCATCCGTTTTCAATGAAAACAGAGAGTGTAATCAATGAGCTTCAGACCGATGTCAAAGCCGGTCTTACCAAGAGCGAAGCCGACAAACGTCTGGCAAAGTATGGTCCGAACTCCCTCGGGGAAGAGAAGAAGGTTCCGCTATGGAAGCGTTTCCTCGGCCAGTTTGCGGATGCTATGGTATTGATCCTGATCGGTGCGGCGGTCCTTTCCGCGATCATGGCGATCAAGGAGGGTGGTTTTTCCGGATGGATCGATGTAATCGTTATCCTGGCTATCGTTATTATCAATGCGATCCTGGGTGTGTACCAGGAAGGTAAAGCGGATGAGGCGATCGCTGCTCTTAAGAAGATGAGTTCTCCGCAGGCGAAGGTCGTGCGTGACAATATGCAGCAGATGATCGATTCCGATAAGCTGGTTCCCGGTGATGTTGTTGTACTTGATGCAGGTGACCTGATTGCGGCAGATATCCGTCTGACGGAAGCCAGCTCCATGAAGGTCGAGGAAGCATCTCTTACAGGTGAATCCGTACCGGTTGATAAGGATGCGACAGTTGTTCTTGATGAGGACTGCGGCATCGGTGATAGAAAGAATATGCTGTACATGGGTACGGCTGTTACATATGGACGAGGAAGAGGCGTCGTTGTTGAGACCGGCGGAAACACTGAGCTCGGTAAGATCGCCAATCGTCTGTCTTCCATCGATAACGAAGACACTCCGCTTCAGAAGAATCTGAATAAACTCGGAAAGATCCTCGGTATCGTATGTATCGCCATCTGTCTGATCGTATTCGTGGTCGACGTTTTCATCCAGAGTGAACCCTGGGACGAAGCTTTGATGACTGCGGTCAGCCTCGCCGTTGCGGCAATTCCTGAAGGACTTGCTGCCGTTGTTACTATTGTTCTTGCACTCGGCATGACCAAGATGGCCAGCAAGAATGCGATCGTACGCCGTCTCCTGGCAGTAGAAACACTGGGCTGCGTAGATGTTATCTGTACAGATAAGACCGGTACACTTACCCAGAATGAGATGACTGTCAGAAAGGTATTTGACGGCGAGAAGTCTTATGATGTTACCGGTATCGGATATGCACCGGAAGGTCAGATCCAGGACGAGAACGGCGCGAAGATCACTCCGAATGAGAAACTCCTCCGTCTTCTCCAGGCCTGCGTTCTCTGCAGCGATGCTGTTACCCCGAAGGGTGAAGATGGCCGTTACACCTGTATCGGTGACCCGACTGAGGCTGCGCTGATCGCTCTTGGAGCGAAGTCCGGTCTCCCGAAAGAGGAAACAAACAAGGTATTCCCGCGTATTGCCGAGCTTCCTTTTGACTCGGACAGAAAGATGATGACCACATATCATCCGAACATCGTTCCGGGTGCGATCGTTTCTTTTACCAAGGGTGCCCCGGATATCGTTCTGAACCGCTGTATCGAGTATTTTGACGGAAAACAGAATGTTCCGATGACTGAGGAGATCAAGAACCGTATCATCGAGACGAACCACGGTTATGCGACTACCGCTCTTCGTGTTCTGGCTTTCGCATATCGTACATTCGAAGGAAAAGAAGAGATCGAAGCAGACTTCGAGCATGAGAAGGATATGTGCTTTATCGGTCTTGTAGGTATGATCGACCCGGCAAGAACAGAGGTTAAGGATGCAATGGCGATCTGCCGTGAAGCCGGTATCCGTGCCGTTATGATCACCGGTGACTATAAGGATACTGCCGTGGCGATCGCAAATGATCTCGGTATGATGGATGAAACATCCGGATCGCTTTCCGGTGCCGAACTGGATAAGGTCTCCGATGAAGACTTCCAGACAGTCTGCGAAACCACAAACGTATATGCCCGTGTATCTCCGGATCATAAGGTACGTATCGTGACCGCTCTGAAGAAGAACGATCACATCGCTTCGATGACCGGTGACGGCGTAAATGATGCGATGGCGCTGAAGTCTGCAGATATCGGTGTGGCTATGGGTATTACAGGTACCGATGTTGCGAAGAACTCTTCCGACATGATCCTGACCGATGATAACTTTGCGACGATCGTATCCGCGGTCGAGGAAGGCCGTGTCATCTACAGCAATATCCGTAAGTTTGTCGGATTCCTGCTTTCCTGTAATGTAGGTGAGATCCTGGTCATCTTCCTGATCTCCCTGATCCCGGCATCCCTGATTACGGGTATTGCGACTCCGCTTACCGCGATCCAGCTCCTGTGGCTGAATCTCGTTACGGACAGCTTCCCGGCACTTGCGCTCGGAAGAGAGAAGGGTGAGCCGGACATCATGAAGCAGCCGCCGCGTAAGAAGTCGGAATCCATTATCAATAAGACCATGAAGATCAATATAGCTGTTCAGAGTATCGCAATCTTTGCGGCAGTGTTCACTTCGTATGTGCTAGGACTTACCGTGTTCTTCAAAGATGAGGCTAAACTCGCCGATGCGGCTGGTATTAGCGGTGTTGCTGGTGCCAGAACGATGGCATTCGCCACCTTGATCCTGGCAGAGCTCTTCCGTGCGTATGGTGCGAGATCTGAACGTATCAGTGTATTCAAGCTGGGTGTCTTCAGCAACAAATACATGAATATTTCGGTGGCCGGTTCGATCGGCCTGCTCCTGGCGGTTATCTATATCCCAGGTGTGAACGGAATCTTCGATAATATTGCTCTTGCTCCGCTTCTTTGGGTCCCGATCGTACTTCTGGCCCTTATCCCGTTTGCTGCAAGCGAGATTCATAAGTTGATCAAGAATAGAAAATAAATGTTGCGTACAGATTATTCTTGTGATAATATTTAACGGTTATTAGAATTGAGAACAGTCTCGGAGGCTGATATAATGAATACATTAGCAGTTGTACTTACATGTGTTGATATCGTTGTTTGCATCGCACTGATCATTCTGGTCATGTCCCAGGAGGGAAACGATCAGGGTATGGGTATCGTCGGTGGTTCCGGAAATTCCTTCTACGAGAAGTCGAAGGGCAGAACTCTTGACGAGAAGCTCAAGAAGATCACGCTGTTTACAGCAGTCCTTTTTGCAATCCTTACCGTAGTGCTTTTCCTGGTGCTGGCAAGAGGATTCTAAGACACAACATAATTGATCAAGCAAGTGAGCTGCTGACCGGATTTCGGGAGGCAGCTCTTTTGTATGTGTAAAAGGGAGAAAAATGGGAAGACATAATAGAAGACATATCAAGATCCGCCCGAGTGGAAAAACAGAAAGATCGAAGATGAAGATCCCTGCATCCCGTGATATCACGATTGCCGAGCTTCCGCCAAGAGGACCTCAGGCCCTGGAGAACCAGTGCGTCGGACTTCTGAAGGAAACGAAAGACGGAGGCGTGGTTGTCCCGGATCCGGGTTATCCGACAACATCGTACGGACATATCATTATCAGAAGAAACCAGCTGAATGGTGCACCATTCGGTATGAAAGTCGTCTGTGAAATACTGAATCCTTCCGCGAAACGTGCGGAATATGAGGGACGGATCATAGAAGTGCTCGGAGATCCAGGGAATAATGATGTGGAGATGCTCTCTATCCTTCGTCAGTATGGCTTATCCCAGGTGTTTCCTGCAGCGGTAATGGATGAAGCATCAAGATTGCCGCTTTCTCCGACAGATGAACAGATCGAGGAAGCCCTTCTTCACGGAAGAAAGGATCTTCGCAATCTTACGACGATCACTATTGACGGCGAAGAGGCAAAGGACCTGGATGACGCCATCTCGATTCAGAAACTGGATAAGGGCTGTTATCGGCTGTGGGTGCACATTGCCGATGTGTCTGAATATGTGACGGATGGATCGGCGCTGGATATGGAGGCGCAGAACCGCGGGACCTCTGTATATCTGGTCGACCGCGTTATCCCTATGCTTCCGCCTCGGCTGTCCAATGGACTCTGCAGTCTGAATCCCCATGTCCCGCGATTTACGATGACCTGTGAAATGAAGATCGGACCGCAGGGAGAGATCCTGGACAGTGAGATCTACGAAAGTATGATCGAGAGTGACGCAAGAACCTCTTATAACGAGATCTACGGTATCCTTTTCGAGGAGAAGACCATCGAGGAATATAAACAGCTGGAAACCATGTTCCGGCAGCTTCTGGAACTCCGGAATATACTGAAGGAGAAGAGACAGAAGCGGGGCAATATTGATTTCGTATTTCCGGAGACCCACGTGGAACTGGATGATGAAGGTAAGCCGGTAGACGTATACCCTTATCCGATCAATACTATCCACAGTGTCATTGAGGAGTTCATGATTGCTGCCAATGAAGCGGTCGCTGAGCGCTTTAACAAGATGGAGAGCCCGTTCGTGTACCGTATCCATGAGGAGCCGGATGAACTGAAGATCAATGAATTCATGCATGTGGCACGTCTTTTCGGAGAGAACAGACGGCTTGTCGGTAAAGCAACCCCGCTCTTTTTCAGTGAAATGCTTGAGGATATCCGGGATAAGGAGTATGCGCCGGCCTTGAACCAGCTTCTTCTTAGAAGTATGGCAAAGGCGAAGTACTCCGAGAAAAATGTCGGGCACTTCGGTCTGGCTTCGCAGTATTACTGTCATTTCACATCTCCGATCCGCCGTTATCCGGATCTTTATATCCACCGGATCATTAAGAGCTGGCTCCATCAGAAGCACCAGAAACAGTATTTTCAGATGAAGGTCGCTGATGTCGCATATCACAGCTCCGAGATGGAGAAGAACAGTGTGGACGCGGAACGTGCTTCTGTTGATTTGAAATGTGCGGAGTACATGATGGCTCATGTGAATGAGGAGTTCCCCGGAACTGTTTCGGGAGCCTGCCCGGGTGGCATATTCGTAAAACTGGAGAATACGATCGAGGGTATGGTACCGTTCTCGTCGCTTGGCGAATACTTCGAGTTTGATGAGAGAAAACTCGAGGCAAGAGGCTCGAGAGGAACGGTGTACCGTATCGGAAAGAAGGTTCGGGTCAAGGTGGTAGCCGCGGATCCGCTGACACATCACATCGACTTTGCTTTTTGTGAAGAGAACAGATAAAAAGAAGGCCTCAGATCAGTTCTGAGGCCTTTTGTTTTCGATATTCAAATTGTGATGCCGTATTACTCTTCTACGCGGAACGGGGAGAGAGCTTCGACGAGATCATCGCACGAATTGCTGTGGATCTCAAGATTGATAGCGCTCTGCAGCTCCAGGCTGAAGATACCCATGATGGACTTGGCATCGACTACATAGCGTCCGGAGGAAAGGTCGACATCGTAAGGATAGGAATTGACGATCTGGACAAATTCCTTGACATCGGAGATTGATTGGAAGCGAATCGGAAAACGAACCATGCTGTTTCCTCCTGTGTTTGCGTTAAAGACTATGGATTTAGTTTATCACTTGTGATAGGTATGTCAATGTGGAAATCATTGAAAGAATAGCGATAATGGGTAATAATATGTTCATCAATTTGACGAAAGGGACCATATGTCATACAAAGTTTACTTTCAGACTCTCGGATGCAAGGTGAATTCCTATGAAACTGCTGCAATTGCGAAGCTTTTGGCGCAGGAAGGGTTTACTGAGACGGAGGATGCCGGATCCGCTGATGTATATGTGATCAATACCTGTGCGGTTACCGGCGAGGCGGACAGGAAATCCCGTCAGATGATCCGTCGCGCCAAGCGGCTTGCACCACAGGCGATCGTGGTCGCGATGGGCTGCCATACACAGATGTGTAAGGACGATGAGGGTGCAGATATCGTTGTAGGAACCGATGACCGTCCGGCGATGATCCCGCTTCTGCTGAAGAAACTGGAGTTAAAGGCCTCGGGAGACGAGATTGAAGATCCGGATGCCGGGACCCGGTTCTTTGAATATGGTTCGGTCAATTATCAGGAAAACACACGTGCGGTCGTGAAGATCGAGGACGGATGCAATAATTACTGTACTTACTGTATTATCCCGTATTCCAGAGGCCGCGTACGAAGCAGAAGCAGAGAGGCGATCCTCTCCGAGATCCGGGATATGGCGGATAAGGGATATCGCGAGTTCGTTATTACAGGTATCCATCTTTGTTCCTTTGAAAAAGAACTCGGACGCGACAGTATAGCGCTTGGGGAGCTTCTTGAAGAGATTTCACGCATCGACGGAGTCAGAAGGATCCGTCTCGGTTCGCTGGAACCGTCTTGTATGACGCCGGAACTGATAGAAAAGATGAAGGCGATTCCTGCGATCTGCCCGCATTTTCATCTTTCCCTGCAAAGCGGCTCGGACAGTGTTCTTAAGAGAATGAACAGGAAGTATGATACTGACTTGTTCCGGAAAGTGGCATCTGACCTTAGAAGTGCCTTTCCTAACGCGAGCCTGACAACGGATATGATCTGCGGATTCCCGGGTGAGACAGAGGAAGAACACCGGGAGTCGTGTGCTTTTGCCGAAGAAATAGGCTTTACGCATATACATGTTTTCCCGTTCTCTCCGAGAGAGGGGACAAAAGCATGGAATATGGACGGAAAGATCGACGGCTCGGTGAAGTCGAGAAGAACGGCGGAATTGCGGGAGATATCCGATCGGATGGAGAATGCACGGGCGGAAGAATTCGTCGGAAAGACGGTGGAAGTCCTGATTGAACAGGAACTGGAAGATGGTACCTGGGAAGGATATTGTAAGGAATATATCCGCGTCATCATCAGCTCAGATGCGGCGCTTC
>JAFWSW010000170.1 GCA_017519205.1 Clostridiales bacterium
AAAGCCAGAAGAAAGGCGCACTCTATATGCTTCTCGGATCACTGGGCCTTCTTCTTGCCGCGATCGTAATCAGTTTTCTTCTGATCTCGGTCACACACGTGATCGTCTATAGTGCCAGGATCATCGTGATCATCCTGATCATTCTCATCCTGCCGATCTACAGTATCTACAATATCTTTGCTGTCGGGAGCTCGATCAGGAAAGGCGACTATGACTTCCATCTCGGCGAGGTCGTCGAATTCCAGAATGAGAAGTACAGAGTCAGAGGACTCGAAACCGGGGAACTGATATTCGCGGTCAAGCCGGAGGATCCGTCTCTTTCATCCGGCAACCGGGTCATCGTGGCAAGACTTAAGGACGAGCTCAGCCTCCTGGAATACAGAGGGTAAGAAGTACGGCAGGAAGCGCCTGAAGGCGATTTCCCCTAAGGATCGGACCTCTACTTGTAATTCAAAGAATTCATGATATAATTATCAAGTCTGCTTTTTCGAGGTGTAGCGCAGTTGGTAGCGTACGTGCTTTGGGAGCATGGGGTCGCAGGTTCGAACCCTGTCACCTCGACCAGAAGAACCGGTTTGGAATGGATGTGATCGTCTTTTCAAGCCGGTTTTTCATATGTAGATCGACTTCCTATGCCTGTTTTTCACAATAAATCGTCGTATTGCCCGAAAAACGGTGAAATATCTTCGAATAGTTCGGAACTTAGGGTTGTTGTATTTTACGGCTTTTCATTATAAAATCATAATATATTTAGAACTTGGAAATGCGCTATGCGCAATTTGGAGGTAAAAAATGGAGAAGAGAACGAATTTTTCTAGAATCAAGAAATTCTCAGCAGTAATGCTGGTCTTCGCGATCATCTTCTGCCTTACCGGCTGCATCCGCTACGAAGCGAAGGCTGCTGTTAAGACAGATGGCACATGCGATTTCAGCTTTACCTATGCGATTTCTACACAGCTGGGCGATGATATGAGCTCCAGCACTGATTCCGCAGCAGCAGCTTTTGAAGGCACTGACTGGGAAGTTGAAGATTATGATGAGAAGGGCTTTGCCGGCTTCACAGCTACTCTTAACGATGTAGCTCTTGAAGATCTGCAGGACGAGCTCGAGGCTACAGGATCCTTTAAGGGATTCTCCCTTGAGTACGATGAGGACGAAGAGACCTACACACTCGAGTGGGATGCTTCCTCTGTTTCTTCTGATGCAAGCGGCCAAGGCGTAACAGCTGACTATCTTGAGCAGTATGACGGCTACATGAAGTTCGTTCTCGAACTTCCGGGCAAGGTTATCGAGTCCAATGGTGAAGAGAGCAATGGCGGTAAGAAGATCGAGTGGAATCTCTTCGGTCTTGATGAAGCTATCTATGCTGAGTTCAACCTCAAGTCTTCCGGCGGATCTCTCCCGATCGGCCTGATTCTCGGTATCGTCGGCGGTGTTGTTGCAGTAGCAATCATTGTTGTTGTTATCGTTCTGGTCAGCAAGAAGAAGAAGAATGCTCCGGCTGCTCCGGTAGCTGATTATTCTAACGTAGTTCCGCAGGCTCCGGCTGCTCCTCAGCAGTACGTACCGCAGGCTCCGGCTGCTCCGCAGGTTCCGGTAGCTCCTCAGGCTCCTGTAGTTCCGCAGGCTCCGGCTGCTCCGGTTGCTCCGCAGGCTCCGGTAGCTCCTCAGGCACCGGCTGCTCCGCAGGCTCCGGTAGATCCGCAGAATCCGGGTAATCCGACAGTATAACGGTTTTCCGGATACTAAAGACAAATGATCGAGAGGTCGTCCCAGAAATGGGACGGCCTCTTTTTTGTTGCCGGCGGCGGGTGCTTTTCCAAAAGAAAAGGGTATAGGTGCTTGCGGGATCCGGTGAGAAGTGTATAATGAATTTGTTCAAAAACTGCAAACCAACAAGATGAAATGAACAGGTGAATGCTTATGAGTCTGCAAAGAAAACATTTTGATATTTTGGTTGCGCTCGAGGGATCAAGTGAAGCCCTGACGCAGCGCGATCTGGAGAAGATCACCGAGTATTCTCTAGGCACGATCAATAAAGTGTATCGTGAGCTGGTGACCGACGGAATGGTCGACGGCGGTAGAATCACGGCCAAGGGAATCGAGGCGTTGGAGCCTTATCGTGCGAAACGCGCGGTGTTCATTGCGGCGGGTTTCGGATCCAGAATGGTACCGATCACGCTGAATACACCGAAGCCGCTGGTACGTGTTCACGGCAAGCGTATCATTGAGACACTTCTGGATGCTTGTCTGGAGGCGGGGATCGAGGAGATCTATATCGTCAGAGGGTATCTCGGCGAGCAGTTCGACCAGCTCCTCTATAAATACCCGATGCTGAAGTTCCTGGATAATCCGGTCTATAACGAAGCGAACAATATCTCGAGTGCGATGGTCGCAAGACATCTGTTCTCGGGCTCGTATGTGTTCGAGGCGGATCTTCTGCTGTCGAATCCGAAGATCATTACCAAATACCACTATACTTCCGATTTCCTGGCGATCCCGATGGACCGCACGGATGACTGGTGTTTCGTCGTTAAGGACGGCGTCATCAAGGAAGAGAAGGTCGGCGGTGAGAACTGCTGGCAGATGGTAGGTATCTCTTTCTGGAACGAAGAGGACGGAAAGAAGCTGGAGACGGATGTGCCTTCCGTTTTCAACGGTCCGGGCGGAAAAGAAAGATACTGGGAACAGGTCCCGCTTGTATATAAGAAAGAGAACTATAAAGTCGAAGTCCGTGCCTGCAAGGCGGACGATATCGTCGAGATCGACACTTTCAGAGAACTGAAGGCGATCGATCCGGCATATGACGTGTAAGAAACTGAAAGAAGGAATAAACATGGAACCAGTAAAAAGAAATATCTTATTAAATCCGGGCCCGTCGACGACGACCGATACAGTAAAGTATGCACAGGTCGTGCCGGATATCTGCCCGCGTGAGAAAGAATTCGCAGGCCTCATGAAGGGCCTTCGCGAGGATCTCGTCCGTGTCGTTCACGGTGATCTTCAGGAATATACTTCCGTTCTGTTCTGCGGATCCGGAACGATCAACATCGATGTCTGCATCAACTCGCTTCTTCCGGAAGGAAAGAAGGTCCTCGTGATCAATAACGGCGCATATTCTTCGCGCGCGGTCGAGATCTGCCAGTACTACGGCCTTCCGCACATTGATCTGAAGTTCCCGGTCGATCAGCGTCCGGACCTTGCTGTTGTTGAGGAGACACTGAAGAATAATCCGGATATCGGACTGGTACATACGACACATAACGAGACGGGAACAGGCATCCTGAACCCGATCCGCGAGATCGGCGCATTGGTTCATAAGTACGGCGCGATCTTTACTGTTGATACAACGAGCACCTACGCAATGCGTCCGATCAACATTAAAGAAGATAACATCGATTTTCTGATGGCTTCCGCGCAAAAAGGACTCATGGCGTTTACGGGTCTGTCGTTTGTTGTCGGTAACCGTGCGATCCTCGAAGCATCTGCGAATAACCCGAAGAGAAGCTACTACTGCAACCTTTTCCTGCAGTATGACTGCTTCGAGAAGACAGGCGAGATGCACTTTACTCCGCCGGTCCAGACGATCTATGCGACGATCCAGGCGCTGAAAGAATACTGGGCGGAAGGTGAAGAAGCGAAGTGGGCACGCCACACACGCGTATTTAATGCCATCAACGATGGTCTTGATGAACTCGGCTTCCGTCAGGTCATTAAGCCGGAGTGGAGAACAGGTCTTGTATCCTCGGCGATCTATCCGGATGATCCGAACTGGAGCTTCGAGAAGGTACACGACTACTGCTATGAGAGAGGCTTTACCATCTATCCCGGTAAGATCTCTACGACAAACACATTCCGTCTCTGCGCACTCGGTGCGATCGATGCTCCGGATATCGCCGATTTCTTCAAGGTGTTCCGCGAAGCACTTGAGACAACAGGTGTGAAGGTTCCGGTCCAGTATAAGTAAAGATTCAGCACAAGTGCTTCTAAATAAGTAAAGGAGAAACAGACATGAAAACAGCATATACATGCTTCTGCACAGACGTGATCCATGAAGGACACATGAACATCATCAACGAAGCAAAGAAACTCGGTAAAGTCATCGTAGGATGTCTCTCCGATCAGGTCCTGATCCGTTATAACAAATTCCCGACGATCTCCCAGGACGAGCGTATGCGTCTTTATAAGACGATCCCGGGTGTCGATCAGGTCGTTCTGCAGGAACAGATGCAGTACGATGATGTTATCGAGCTGATCCATCCGGATTATGTCGTTCACGGCGATAACTGGAAAGAGGGACCGGAGAGCACGATCCGTGCGCATGTGGAGGAGCTCCTTTCTTCCTACGGCGGAGAGCTTGTCGATGTACCGTATACATTTAACGATAAGGTCAGAAAGATCGACCTGCAGCTCCGTGAGAAGCTCGCGATGCCGGAGTACAGAAGAAAGAGATTAAGACAACTCATCGAGATGACTCCGATCGTGAAGGCAATGGAAGCACACAGCGGTCTGACAGGACTGATCGTCGAGAAGACGGTCGTAGAATCCGAAGGCAAACTCGACCAGTTCGACGCGATGTGGGTCAGCTCCCTCTGTGACAGTACCGCGAAGGGTAAGCCGGACATCGAGCTCGTAGATATGACCTCCCGTTTCAGAACGATCGAGGATATCACGGAAGTAACCACCAAGCCGATCATCTTCGACGGCGATACCGGCGGACTTACCGAGCACTTCGTTTATACAGTAAGATCTCTCGAGAGAATGGGCGTTTCCGCAGTCATCATCGAGGATAAGAAGGGGCTGAAGAAGAACTCTCTCTTCGGCACCGAAGTCAAGCAGACACAGGCAACGATCGAGGAATTCTCCGAGAAGATCGCTGCAGGTAAAAAAGCACAGCTCACCGATGACTTCATGATCATCGCACGTATCGAGAGCCTGATCCTCGAACAGGGAATGGAAGATGCACTCGCAAGGGCAAGTGCTTTTGTAAAGGCAGGTGCGGACGGCATCATGATCCACAGCCGAAAGAAAGATCCGGCCGAGATCATCGAGTTCTGCGACAAGTTCCGTGCGACCGATCCGAAGACACCGATCGTGGTCGTTCCTACATCTTTCAATACCATCACGGAAGAAGAACTGGCAGCTCACGGCGTCAACATCGTCATCTACGCCAACCAACTGACAAGATCCGCATTCCCGGCGATGCAGCAGACCGCGGAAGATATCCTGAAGTATCACCGCGCCAAGGAAGTCGATGACCGCCTGATGTCCATCAAGAACATCATCACGCTGATCGACGAGATCTAATCACATAATCGCCCGGAGGCCACGGGCAAGGATTTAACGTAAGGAGCAGAATATGAAAGTAGAAAAACTTGTAGAGATCATTGGTTCCGATTTTTATACCGGTGTTCCGGATTCCCAGTTAAAAGCACTGTGCAATTACCTGATGCATACTTACGGCATCGATGCGCATCACCATGTGATCGCAGCAAACGAAGGTAACTGCACGGCTCTGGCCGCAGGATATCACCTCGCCACAGGCAAGGTTCCGGTAGTGTACATGCAAAACAGTGGTGAGGGCAACATCATCAATCCGGTGGCCAGCCTTCTGAATGATAAGGTATATGCGATCCCGACCGTATTTATCATCGGCTGGAGAGGTGAGCCCGGCATCCACGACGAGCCGCAGCATATCTACCAGGGCGAAGTTACCATCAAGCTTCTCGACGATATGGATATCGCAAGCTTTGCCATCGGAAAAGATACGACAGACGAAGAAGTCGAAGCGAAGATGAATGAATTTAGAAAGATCCTCGCAACAGGTAAGGATGTCGCTTTCGTTATCAGAAAAGGCGCACTTTCCTACGACGAGAAAGTTGTCTATGAGAATGACAACACCATGATCCGTGAAGAGATCATCCAGCACATCGTTGCCGTAAGTGAAGAAGATCCGATCATCTCCACGACAGGTAAAGCATCCCGTGAACTTTTCGAGACACGTGTAGCGAACGGACAGAGCCACAAGTACGATTTCCTGACGGTCGGTTCCATGGGACACAGTTCCTCCATCGCACTGGGTGTTGCGATCAACAAGCCGAACCAGAAGATCTGGTGTGTCGATGGTGACGGCGCTGTGCTGATGCACATGGGTTCCATGGCGCTCATCGGATCCAACCAGCCGAAGAATCTTGTCCATATCGTCATCAATAACGGCGCACACGAGACCGTCGGCGGTATGCCTACCGTTATGGGTGATGTTGATCTCGTAGGCGTTGCAAAGGCCTGCGGTTATCCGTATGCAGTACGCGTAAACGACTTCGAGGAACTCGATCGTGAGCTGTCTCTGGCAAAGGGATTAAATGAGCTCTGCCTGATCGAAGTCATGTGCTCGATCGGTGCCCGTGATGACCTCGGCCGTCCGACCACGACAGCTCTTGAGAATAAGCAGAACTTCATGGAGTACATCGCTACACTTTGATGATTCCGGTAGCTGGGAGCAGACGCTTCCCGGCGAAAGAAAGCCGAGTGCTTTTCGAGGTGAAAAAGAATACAAAAATATAAAAAGCGGACCGCTATTTCGGTTCGCTTTTTTCCTGTTCCCAGTTATCCATATTGAAGATGTCCTTACCGCGCAGCGAGTACCAGATCGTGTCGGTGAAGACGTTGCCGGTGTCTTTCTGAAGTGCCCAGTTGTCCGTGTACATGATGTACTTCTTCTCGGCATTCTTGGCATCCGGCTGATAAATCGGGTTGGAAGTGAAGGGGTTGACCGGATCATCGATAAGTCCGTTCATCGCCAGATACGGCGTGTCGGCATTCGTCATGAACGTGTAGTCGGTCTTATATTCGCCGGTCTCTCCGAAGTCCTTTACGAAAAGCACCGGGTTATACGCCATCGCGTCCTCGGGGTTATATTCCGTGTCTGAATTTGCACCGTCGAGGAAGAGCATGTCATCGAAGTGTCCGAGCGGCCAGCCGTGGTCGGAAACGATGATGATCCTGGTGTTGTCATATACGCCGATCTCCTTTAAGTAGTCCATCCATTTTCCGAGCTGGATCCAGGCCGCCATATTGCACTGGTAGTGCATCATCTTATAACGTGTTCTGGGCTCCATCGCGAGGGTGGTTCCTTCGTAAACGAAGCGGTCGGTGTGTGTCCTGTCGTATTCGGTGTTGTCGATCTCATACTGTGGCACATAATCCGGCTCCTGAAGCGGCATGGTGTTATGCGCCGTTCCGTTCTGAACCAGGAAGAAATGGTTCTTTCCGGATTCGTCTGCAACGGTCATGGACGGGAGCGCGCCAAGCGCTTCGTAGGAATCGCGGAAGAGGTTCATATAGGCCGCGGAGACGACGTAGTGGGCGTCATCCTCTCCGAAGGTCTGCATCGAGATCTTCGAGTTATCCGGTGCGAAATAGGTGCCGTCCGTATAGATCATCGACTGGACAAGGATCGGGGAAGCCTTCATGAGACTGTAGCAGAAGAAGTTACGCTTCCAGGTGGACATGATCTCTTTATCGGATTCGTCGGAATCGCGGAAGAGACCGAGCTCGGTGTTATAGGCCTGGATCTCCGGATACGGATCGTAGATCGAGAGGTCCGGGATGCCGCTGTAGCCGGCAAACGGCGGGTCAAATACAGTAACGCCGTATCCTGCCTCCGAGAAAAGCACCGGCATCGTAAGTAAGGATTCATCGTGCTTCTGTACGAGGGAGACGTCGCTTCTGCTGTTGATCGCCGCAGGGGTGTAGTCATATCCGCCGAAAAGCGCCGGTGCCGCGATAACGGTACGCATACCGAAGGACAGTGTATTCGGATACCAAGTGAATCCGCTGAACTGGCTCTTCAGTTCCGGCTTTTCCTGGAAGATGTAGGGGATATATGCGGGTATCGCACGGTCGATCATGATCACGACCACGTTCTTTTCGTCTTTACTGAGTTCGACCGTCGGGAGCTCTTTCGTTGAGTTTTCCATGACCCTGCGGATGTCCGGCATCTCGGACTGGATCTGATAGATGTTATATCCCGAGATAACGGCGGCAACGATCAGAAGGATCGGCGCAAGGAAACGGATAACGGCGTCTTTCTTCAGGAACAATATTACGACAACGCCGATGATCACCATCGTCATAAGCAGGTTAAGAAGCATCGCAGACGGATCAACGGCCAGACCGGTATCGAACTGTAGATCGGAAGAGAGGATGCTGTCGCTCTTTCCGAAAAGAAGGAAGTTCGCGGTACCGAGGAAACCGAGGCACCAGATCACTGCAGTGGCACGCTTCCTGTTCTTGTTTCCGGCGAGGTAATAGAAGAGACCGCCCCAGATCACAAAGGCACCCGTAGCCGTAAGAAGTGAGTAGATGATGTATCTTACCGGCGAGTGGACGTTGGTCATCAGAACAAACTCGGAAGTCGAGGATGAGATGACAAACGACGGAATCAGGGCACCGAGGAAAACGCTTAAGAACAAGGCTCCGAGAATGAACAGCTTATTGTTTGCGGAGTCTTTTTCAGTAGAAACTTCCGGCTTCTTTTTCGGCATGCGGTAAACGATATTTTTCACAAGTGAGAAGACATTATTCAGAGTCCAGTAAAGGACAAGTCCGGCCGGGGAATTATAGAGAAGTACGAGGAAGATCAGGGCCATACCATGAAGGGTGATCTTATCTTTGAACTTCAGTCCCTTGGTGTAGATCTCGGAGGAGACGATATTAATGACTGTCATAAGGATCGGAAGGGCATTGAGCGTGATCCCTCCGATCGTAAGAAGTGCATCCGGCTGGCCGAGATCCTTAATGATCCAGAAGCTCGTGCCGCGAAGTACCGGAAGATTCGAAAGAAAGTTATAAGCCGCGATAAAGAACGGCACTTCCAGGATCAAGGCGATCGAAGAGCGAAGTGCATAGATCGGCTTATAGTTGTTTTCTTTATAAAAGCACTGGATCATCATGTAGCGCTCGTCGCCCTTAAATGTCTTCTTGATATGCTCGACAAAGGGCGCCATCTTCTGTTCTCTTTCTCTTTCCTGCGCCTGGATCGCATCGGCCCGGTTATAGAAAGGGAGAAGCAGGAGATTAACTACGAGGCTGAGAGGGAAAATGGCCGCGCCGTAGCTGTGCAGATAATGGTACGCGGCGGCATAGACCGCTTCCAGAATCAGCGTCAGAGGAGAGAGTAATAGTTGATATAAAATACTCCCGATCGACACGGGTTACCTCCAGATCATGCCGGAAAAGCACCGGCTTCAGTTCGCTTCAGCGACTTCTTTGACAGCTTCTTTTTCCTTTTTCTTCGCTGTCTTTTTGTCTTCTTTCTTCGCGTCCTTCTTCGAATCCTTTTCGGATTCTTCTTCGGATGCTTTTGTCAGTTCTTCGTACTTGGCGACCAGGTAATCGGCGACACGCTTCGTGCCCTCGCCCTGATATGCCCAGGCTTCGTCACGTACTTCGTGTCTTGCCTTGGTAAAAGAACTATCCTCGAGACAGTCGTCGATCATCTTCTTCAGATCGCCGCGGTTCTCTTTGGTGAGTTTCGCACCGAGTCTCGGGATAACGCTTAAGCCCCACGGCAGGCGCTTGAGCCACCATGCATCATACGGGGATGCATCGAACTCGGTATCCGCGCAGATGACCGGCTTGTCGAAGACGAGCGAGAAGTCAAAGATAACACCCGAGAAGTCGGAGATCAGGATGTCCGAACGGTTCAGGGCATCGAAGTTATCGGTATCTCTGTTCCACTCGAGCTGATCGGAATTCGGGAACTCCGCCATCAGCTTATCCATCAGTTCCTTTTCGGAAGTGAAGGACTGCGGGTGCGGACGTACGATGATGTGATATCCGGTAGAAAGAAGGTCACGGATGAAGTCCGCGCCGTAGCGGGACAGGATCGCACTCGTGCCCCAGGAAGGAGCGAGAAGAACAGTTCTTGTCTTCTCAGAAGAGTCGGGTGCTTTTGAAGAGGAATCAGCTTCTGCCTTACGCTCTTCGAACTTCTTTCTCTTTTCATCCATAAAAGGGCTGCCCGTGAGAACCAGTTCTTTTGCCTTCAGATGGCGGGCCTCCTCGAGGTCACGCGTATCATCGATCTGGAACTGGCCGGAGCAGAGAACAGCGTCGTAGAAGTCGATACCGAACATTCTGTAGGTCGTCATCTCGGCAGGGGAGTGCGGGATATGGACGTAGTACTTAGCGTCCTTGGAGCGCTTCCACTGGTAAACATCGACACCCGGAGTGGTGGAAAGAACGATGGTCGCCTTGATGAAGTTCAGCTTCGCGAAAGCCTTGTTGCCGGGACCGATACACTCGGCCTTGACGTGCTCCATCTCGGATTTTAAGCCCGGGTCATCCTCGGACGCGGTCATGTACACGCAGTCAAATCCGCGGTCGTTCATCTCCTTAAGGATCGGCTCGAAGACCGACCAGTAACGCTTGTCATCCGAGAAGATGGCGAGCTTGATGGCTTTGTCGGAATCATCCTTGGCCTTACCTCCCGAAAGAAGGAAGCGGATCTTGACCCACAGACCCTTGAAGGCGAATCTCGCGACACCGAGAAGGCCGATCAGGATCGCAAAGAGCATGGAACCCGTACCCGGGTCGATATAAAGTCGTACGATATTCATCATCAATTCTCCTCTTTCTTCCAGTTCTTCTTATCCAGTACATTCTTGTCGGACAGCGAGTACCAGATGGTGTTGGTAAATGTATTTCCTGAGTTGGATTCCGCGGACCAGTTATCGGTGTAGAGCACCATCATTTTCTGGTTCTTGGCATCCGGCTGGAACATCGGATTCTTCGTAAACGGATTGACCGGATCTTTTACGATACCGTTCATCGCCAGAGACGGAGTATCCGCATTCGTCATAAATGTGTAGCTGGTCTTAAACTCGCCACTGTCTCCGAAATCCTTATAGAACAGGAGCGGGTTATAGCCCATGGCATCTTCGGAGTTATAAAGCGTATTCGGATCACCGTCGCCGAAGAGAAGGTCGTCGAAGGAACCGAGACCCCAGGCGTGGTCGGATACGATGATAATTCTCGTGTTGTCATAGACACCGAGCTTTCTGAGCTCATCCATCCAGTCGCCGAGCTTCATGAGAACGGCCATATCACTCTCGTAGTGAGCCATCTGATAGGTGGTATCCATGTGCATCGATACACCGTTCAGCGTGAATCGCTCAGTGTGTGTTCTGTCATATTCACCGTTCTCTACGATGGAGGCGGGCTCGTAGTCAGGCTCCTGCAGAGGGATGATGTTATGCGTCGCGCTGTTCTGCATCATGAAGAAGTTATTCTTGCCGGTTTC
>JAFWSW010000171.1 GCA_017519205.1 Clostridiales bacterium
CCACATATTCATTAACGGCTCTGCCGTCTTTCGTCGTATCAAAAAGCACTTTTTCTGCTGCCATGTCGGTCACCTCTCATATGATAATTTATACCGCTAATATTATTGCGGCATTTCGTGTGGAAAGTCAATTATGTATCTGTTAGAATACCTCTTATCATTAAGATTTTTCACACATCATAGGAAAGAAGGCAGACATCTCGTGAGTGCAAAGTGGAGAAAGTTTTTATCCTATTACCGGCCATATCTTAAGGGCTTCATCGCAGATATGTGCTTCGCCCTGGTCGGCGCGGCCACATCCCTGATCATCCCCCTGATCATCCGGTACATTACGGGAACCGTTCTTGCTGAAGGCTTTGCTGATGCCGGAAAAACGATCCTGTATCTCTTCCTGATCATGCTCGGGCTTCTCGGTATCGAGTTCGGATGCAATTACTTTATCGCCTATGTCGGCCATATGGTCGGCGCAAGAATGGAATATGACCTTAGAAACGAGCTTTTCACACATTACCAGAAGCTTTCTTTCCGCTTCTATGACGACCAGAAGGTCGGATCACTGATGTCCCGTGTCACGAATGACCTGTTCGAGATCACGGAACTCTACCATCACGGCCCGGAAGATCTCATGATATCTGCAATCAAGCTTCTCGGTTCTCTTGTGATCCTCTGCATGATCAACGTTCCTCTGGCGATCGTCGCCCTCGTACCCGTCCCCTTTATGATCGTCTTCGCTTCGATCCTGAACAAGAAGATGAAGAAGACGTTTAAGAAGAACCGCGAAAAGATCGCCGAGATCAACACCCGTATGGAAGACAGCCTTTCCGGTATCCGTGTCGTCAAGTCCTTCACCGGGGAGGATATGGAGATCCATAAGTTCACCGAAGGCAATGATATGTTCCTCCGGAGCAAGAAGGACAACTACAGATACATGGCGATCTACCATGCCGTCCTCTGGGCATCGACCGGACTTATTACCATCATGGTTGCGGCAGTCGGCGCCTGGATGATCGGAAGAAACAGTCTTGAACTTCAGGACCTTATCGCCTTCCTGCTCTATGTTAACAACTTCACCGAGCCGATAAGAAAGCTCGTCAGCTTTACCGAACAGTTCCAAAACGGCATGTCCGGCTTCGAGCGATTCTACGAGATGATCTGCATCGAGCCGGATATCGAGGATGCACCGGATGCGCAGGAGATGAAGAAGGTCAAGGGCGATATCGACTTTAAGGATGTCTCGTTTGCCTACACATCTGATTCTTCAAAGAGTGCCAATGTCTTTACCGATCTCGACCTACACGTTAATGCGGGGGAATATGTCGCACTCGTCGGTCATTCCGGCGTCGGCAAGACCACGATCTGCAGTCTGATCCCGAGATTCTATGAGCCGCAGTCCGGTAAGATCCTGATCGACGGGACCGACATCACGACCGTCACCCAGAAGTCATTAAGAAAGCAGATCGGTATCGTCCAGCAGGATGTCTATCTCTTCGCCGGAACCGTTCTCGAAAACATCCGTTACGGACGTCCGGATGCAACCTTTGAAGAAGTAGTGGATGCCGCTAAGAGAGCCAATGCCCATGACTTCATCATGGAGCTTCCCAACGGCTATGATACGGACATCGGACAGCGTGGTATCAAGCTGTCCGGCGGACAGAAGCAGCGTCTGTCGATCGCACGTGTTTTCCTTAAGAACCCGCCGATCCTGATCTTTGACGAAGCTACCTCTTCCCTTGACAACGAGAGCGAACGCGTCATTCAGGAATCCCTCGAAGAACTGGCGAAGAACAGGACAACACTGGTCATCGCACATCGTCTATCCACCATCCAGAACGCCAAGCGTATACTGGTGCTTTCTGAAAAGGGCATCGAGGAAGAAGGAACCCACGAAGAGCTACTGGCAAAAGATGGAGCCTACTCACGGCTGTATCACACCGTACAGTAAGCTCCACGCAATACAGATTTATAACAGGGGTCAGTGCGCCAGTGTAATATCGGCATACTGGCCCTCGACCACTTTCAGAAGATCATCCGGAGCCAGATGGATCTGGGTTCCGAGCATGCCGCCGCTGACGATGATCGTGTCAAAGAGCTGCGCCGTTTCATCGATGACCGTAGGATACTTCTTCTTCATTCCGATCGAGGTAACGCCGCCGCGGATGTATCCTGTGACCGCCATAATATCTTTGACGTGGACCATCTCGAGGTTCTTCTCTCCTACAGCTTTCGCCGCCTTCTTCATATCCACTTCCTCTGCGATCGGGATCACAAAGACGAAATACTCCTTAGATTTTCCCTGCATGACCAGAGTTTTAAAAGAACTCTCGTACGGCTGTCCCAGCATATCCGCGATATGCACACCATCGATGAACTCGTCACAGTCATAGTAGAACGGCTCGTAGGAAATGCCGGCTTTATCCAGAATACGCATGGCATTGGTTTTGTTTTCTTTTTTCACTTCACTTCTCCTACACGATCAAGAATACTTAGCCGAAGTAGCCCCACAATTTATCGCCGACCTCCGATGCCATCGGACGCTTCGGTGTTCCGGTAATCGGCTGGATATTACAAAGAACGATCACGACTCGACCCGTTTCAAGATCTACCCGGACATTCGTATTGTAACCCAATGTCATCCCCGAGTGTTCAACATAACCGTCTTCGACATACCATCCGTATCCATATCCGAACTGACCGCCATCGAAAATCTTTTCCCAGCTTTCGGGCTTCAGCAGTGCACGCTCCATTACCTTATACTCCCAATTAAGAAGTCCTTCCGCCGTTCCTGTCATTACACCGACAGCATAGCTGAGACTTGCATCCTGATGCGGGAAATCAAAGTTGAATATCGTCATATCCGTCCGGCCGTTAGACGTAAGGTGATCCGTATCCGGATACAGGTCTTTCAGATCAAGCGGCTCAAGGATATTCTTACGCACATACTCGTCGTATGGCATTCCGCTGAGTTTCTCGATGATCATACCCAGAAAGTAGTAATTCGTATTCGAATACTCAAACTCCGTACCCGGCGCGAAGTCGAGTTCATAGTCAGACATCCTTCTAACAAGATCATCAGGATCGATAGGTGTAGTTGCGATCTCTCCCATCATGGATTCAAAGGAGAAAAGTGTCGAAAGGGACACATTTTTGAAGTCATCCATTGTAAAACCGAGCACACCGCAGTAGAGATAGTCCGGAACACCGGATGTCATATTCAGAAGCTGATGGATCGTAATGTCCTTGGCATATTTATACTCAGGGACATATTTATCGAGCGTGTCATCCGTACTGAGTTTTCCCTGCTCGACCAGTTGCATGACCGCTACAGCAGTGAACTGCTTGGTGATGGAACCGAATTCGAACACGGTATCCATGGTATTTGAGATCTTTTCTTTTCTGTCCGCGTAGCCGGATGCTCTGGTATAGGAGATGTTTCCGTTTTCCGCCACCAGCACGACTCCGTCCAGATCAATGGAATCCAGGTAACTGTCCGCATCGCTGCTTTTAAACGAATCCGGAACATACACATTCGTTTCGGAAGAAGAAGCCTGAGTTTCCGAGGTCTCCGTTGTTTCAGAAGTCTCGGATGTTTCCGTCGTCAGCTCTGTCGGTTCGGAAGTCTCGATCTCCGAAGTATCGGAAACAGTCGTCTTTTTTGCCCGGGATTTACGTGTTTCATCAGATTCGTCCTTCTTCTTACTGCAGCCGCAGGCAAAAGCTACGGACAGTGCAAGAAGTCCCGCCAGGATCTGTTTTGTCTTTATTTCATGATTTCGCATCGTTCTTAATGCCCTTCTTTTAATTTTGTGATATTAACGCAGGTAAATTCTCGCATAGAACGAAAAGTATTTCAATGACTTTTTCTTCTCTCCCCGCCCCCTCAAATGACTGTTGTGCTAAAATGGAAATATCAGTAATCGGAGGGCCGGATATGATATTTGTTTTCACTTCATTCGAGTATTCCAACAAAGCCACTTTCTTTGCGATCCTGATGGACCTTCTTGCTTACGGCTTTGCGATTGCCGGTATCGTTTTTCTCGTCCTGATCGGTAAAATCGGTCTGCTGAGCCTGCTTTTCGCGATCCTTTCTTTCGCACTCGCCATCTTTTTCTATTTCTTCCTCGGAAGAAAAGTCGGCGCATCTATTGCTAAGAAGGATTTTAAGAAGAAGATCCATACAGATCCTATTGTCGCTTATAACTATGTCAATAACGGCAGGGCTTCCTATAGCGAGATCGCAGCGATCAATCCGGCCTTTGCGGAACAATACGAGGTCAACCAGTTCGGAAAGCTGACCCGAAGAAAAAAGTAAAGGGGAGGTAGCACATGTCGATCATCACGATTTCACGTCAGATGGGAAGCTTAGGCGACGAGGTCGCTTCTGCCCTGTCCAGGAAGCTCGGATGGGAGCTTATTACACGTGATCTTCTGATGGAGCGGTTCTTCCCGGACTCAAGTCCGGAGCAGCGCACACGACTTGCCGAAAGCGCCAAGTTCTATCTTTCCGAGTATAAAGACGGCCGATCCTTTAAGGACGTACTCGCGGCTTCACTTATCTCCATGTCACGGGAGTCTTCCGCGGTTCTTCTGGGCTTTGGTTCACAGCTTATGTTTTCCGGAAGTAATGATGCGCTACACGTCCGTATCGTAGCATCGGACACAACACGCCTTTCCCGGATCGAAAAGCACTTTCATCTGTCCGAAGATGCATCCAAGGCACTTCTTGCTTCCACAGACAGGAAGCATAAACGCTTCGTCTCCCATGTTTTCGGTGAGGACCTCTCCGATCTTTCGCTTTACCATCTGATTCTAAATACCGACCACCTGACGGTGGACGAGTGTGTCGCATCGATCCTTGCCGCCTTCCACGAGCATGATCTTCGTGCCCGGATCAAGACAGAGACCAGATCCGAAGGCTCGCTGGATCACCAGAGCGAGACACCTGTCTTCAAGAATCCGTCTGAAGCGGAGTTTGCGAAGATCCTGGATATGTACCATATCGACTGGAAATACGAGCCGAAGACTTTTCCTGTGGAATGGGACAGTGAAGGAAATGTTACTCTGGCATTCAGTCCCGATTTCTATCTGACACGTTTCGATACATATCTCGAACTGACGACCATGAATCAGAAGTATGTTACGAAGAAGAACCGCAAACTGAAAAAGGTCAAGGAACTCTATCCCGGAACGAACATCAAGATCGTCTATAAGAAGGACTTTCTTGAACTGGCAGAACGCCTGAGAAGTGTCAGCGCTCCGGATAACCACGAGGAATCAGGAGAAAAGAATGAATAACATTACATATAAGAAAATAATATTTACTGAGAAGCAGCTACGTGAACGGATCATCGAACTCGGCAAAAAGATCACGGAGGATTATCAGGGACAGGAGATCGTTCTTTTAGGAGTTCTCAAGGGCTCCCTCTTCTTCTTCACCGATCTGGCAAGAGCCGTTGATCTTCCCATGCAGATCGACATGATCGCCATCGGAAGCATCCCGGACACCACCAGCAGCACCGGGATCGTACGGATCACCAAGGATCTGGACATCAATATCACAGGAAAGCATGTCATCGTTGTGGAAGACATCATCCGCACGGGCCTTACCACCGCCTATCTTCTTCAGACGCTGGAAGCAAGACGTCCAGCTTCCGTGGATGTCTGCACACTTCTTTATAATCCGGACAGACAGCTGATCGACCTTCCCGTCAAGTATTTCGGCTTCGAAGTCGACCGGTCGTGGCTGATCGGATATGGAATGGATTCCGGTGAATACGGAAGAAATCTCCCCTTTATCGCTGAGATGGAACACTAAAGAAAACGGAGACCCTTTCGGATCTCCGCACACGTAAAATGAGGACAAATAAAAAGCTCCAGCGAACCAACTTTCCATCCATTTCCTTCGGTCGCCCTTTATTATCTGCGAACCTTCCCGATCCTGCTGACCACCCTCATCATGGAGTTACTCAAAGCCTCTTACGAAACTCCTTTCCAACCAGTCCGATCCGAAATGATGTGTTCTACGCGGCCTCTTTTCCATTACTATCCGATCCATCCATCCGGCAATGACCCCGTGCCACTGCGTCCCTGTCGAACCGGCTCATGTAACTTACTCAGTTCTGACCCGTCCCCTGTCATTTCTCCTGGGTCTCTCTTCCGGCCTGCCACCTCAAGCGACAACACCCGAATTTGAAACCATGGTCTTCAACCTGACCTGCGACTTGTGTCCGCCATCGCGTACCGTCAATCGCTGTTCGCTCTCCACTTGTTTCTGCTATGGCTCTGACGGCTCCGACTTCCTTTACCACTCGAACCTCACTGGATCCGATCCCGGCACTATCCGTCTTCGTTTCCTGACCACCTTATGGTCTTTCGGTTTTTCTCAGCCTCGCCTTGTGCATCTACAACTGGCGGCTCTCCGATTAGGACTTGGTGTGAACCCGCATTCCCTGGAGCTAGTTTCAGTATATCATGTAATATATGGTTGTCAACATCTTTTACCACAAAATGCGCGAAACTTCTTTACGATTTATGCACCTTGCACAAAACGTTACATGATTATTTCACCATGTTACATAAAGATTACAGAGATGCCCATATTTAGGGCTTTTCGGGGGTACGGGTGCTTTTGCCGGAGAAGATCGGATTGATCATTTGATCGATGACTAAGCGCGAAAAGCACTGCTATTATTTACATTTTCTTCATATTTATAAATGACTTCACTGTCACTTACTTTCTGATTTTCATGTGATAAAATAAACCTAACTTTTCACGGAGGAAACAGCATGAAAAAATGGTGGCAAAACATCAACAGGGGTATCCTTCTTCTGATCATCGCGATCATCGCTGTTACTTCCTACCTGATTTCCGATTCCATTAAGACGAAAAATGAAAAAGCGAAACTGAGAGAGATTACCACACAGTTCGTATCTGACTCTTCTATACTGTTCGCTTTTCCTCAAGACATCGATTTCTTTTCTTGGGACGGCATGGAAAGCGATAACCTTCGTCCGGCCATGTATTCGCAAACAGAATCACTGAACCATTATTTCTGTGATAACGAGGTTATTCGCAAACAGGAGATCGACAAATCCCAACTGTTCTTCAGAAATTACTACGAGCGTCAGTTATGCCCCATCTCCTGCACCCGTTCACTTGTCAGGATCGAGATCAATGAGATCTATAACGGTTCTGCCACGATAAGCGTATTTACTGAGAATAAAATCGATTATAAAGATCAGGACGGTAAAAAAGGTTATGCGGAGATCGAATCCACTGACACTCTCGTTCTTCTCAAAATAGATGGGCAATGGAAGATCATTAAGCTCGATTCCACCCTCACCGAATACGAAGGATCAGTTTACTAATACAGGAAGGCCTGCAAGGAGATAAAATGGCGGAAAGTGCAGTGAAACCTGCTTTACAGATACAGAAAGTCACCAAGACATTCGGCAGAAAAACAGCTGTCGACAATGTCTCTTTCGACTTATATCCGGGAGAAGTATTCGGGTTCCTCGGCCCGAACGGCGCCGGAAAGACCACGATCATCAAGATGGTTATGGGCTTTTTCCGACCGAATGAAGGAACGATCATCATCAACGGATATAACCGGAAGACAGACTACGAAGCAGCCATGTCCTCGATCGGCGGTATCGTGGAAAATCCGGAGATGTATAACTCTCTGTCCGCCCGTCTGAATCTGAAAATGTATGCCCGTCTTCACAAGGGCGTAACTGAGGAGCGCATCAATGAAGTACTTGAACTCGTAGGTCTTCTTGACCGCGCAGATGACCCGATCAAGAAGTATTCTCTGGGAATGAAGCAAAGGATCGGTCTGGCACAGGCTATGCTGCACCGTCCGAAGGTCCTTATTCTCGACGAGCCGACCAACGGCCTGGATCCTGCAGGCATCCATCTCCTTCGCGATATCCTTAAGAAACTGGCTCATGAGGAAGGCGTTGCCGTCATGGTATCCAGCCATCTTCTTTCCGAGATGCAGCTGATGTGTGACCGTATCGGTATTATCAATCACGGTAAGCTCCTCCGGATCTGTTCGATCGAAGATCTGATGCATCAGGCCGAGAATTCCTCTGTCTACCGCATCAAGACCTCAAATCCATCCAAAGCAAAAGAGGTTCTGTCCGAAAAGTACCCGAACCGTATCTCCAATGTCGAAGCAGATACACTGGATATTGAAATCGAGGAATCGCAGATCAATGAATGCGTAAGAACGCTCGTATCCAGTGGTTCAGACATTCTGGGCGTACAGAAACTGGAATCCTCCCTGGAGGATGTTTTCCTGGAAATCACCGGCGGAGGTACGAAAATTGAGTAAGATATTTGCACTTTATACCAACGAGATGATCAAGCTCTCCCACAGACTCTCCGTCTGGATCCTCGTGATCCTGATGGTGATCACCTCTTTTTCCGTTCCTTTTCTGGTGAAAGGAGCACTCAACTCTTCCAACAACATGTCTGAAGAAACTGACGCATTCGGGAAAACGGATTTTACCAAACGCAGGGATACCGTAATGAATGAACTCGGCGATCCGAACAGGTATGTCGAGCACGAGACTCTTCGCTTCACTATACAGAACGAAACCGTAGAACTATTCGCAACCAGGCTGCACTTAGACGAAGATCAGGTTCACGATTATTCCAATCTCTGCTGTTACAACGCCATGCTGGCAAATTATAACTTCGATCAATATCCTATCTATGACAATTGGCTTTCCAAGGAAGCCCTGCAGCAGTATTTCATGGCCTATTTTGATCTATGCCAGTTAAACCTGGTACCGTTCGGATCCAGAAACAGCAAATGGTTTCAGTCCTACGTCTCGGCTACGGAAATACTGGATCTTTCCAAAGATGCATTCTTCTATCATGATTATCCGTCCTATCTGGCAATTGTAGAGAAAACGGATAATTCAACAAACCAACTGGAGACCAAGATCGTACGCCGGCTTTCCGAACTGGATCCGGAAGGAAAACTCAATGACACAGATGCCGGATACATCCAGGAAGCTGTTCGTATGTATGAGACATACAGTCAGAACCTGGCCATGGGAGTGGATACCGTTAACGGCTCCTATGTTCCGCTCACCGAATCAAGAAGAGAACAGCTCGAGAACTCTATTCTGATCCTGGACTATCAGCTCACTCACGGCTGCCTGACATCCAAAGAGACATCCACGGCAATGCTCGGCCGCCAGTACTCACAGCGGGCAGGCAGATTCCTTCTGATCATCATGCTGGTCATTATTGCAGGATCCAGCATCTCGCTGGAGATGGCCACAGGTTCGATCAAATCTCTGATCATCGCTCCGGTCAAGAGATGGAAGATCTTCACGGCCAAGCTTCTTTCCATCATGACATGGGCACTTGCCGGAAGTATCCTGATCACTGCAGTTTCCACTTTAGCCACAGGTATCGCCCTGGGCTTCTCTTCCCTTTCGCCGTACTACTATGTTTCCGGCGGAACAGTGCAAAGCATGCCGGATTATCTGTTCACCCTGCTATTCTTCCTGGCAGACAACATCTCACTGTTCATCTACCTGCTTGCTGCATTCACGATTTCCTGTCTGACAAGAAATACAGGTATTTCAGTAGGTATATCTACCGGTCTGGTCCTGACCGGAGGAATCTCTTCCACACTGACAGAGCTTTTCGGTCAGAAGCGATGGATCGATTTTCTTCCTTTTTCGAACATGAATCTGGTTTCGAAGATCTTCCCGTACTACAAACTGAGTGGTTATCTGGACGCAGAAGATGCAGGACTTTTCGGAATTACCAATAATTCCCTCCCGCTGTCCTTCTCTCTCTGGTATCTGGCGATCCTGGTATTTATCCTTCTTCTGATCGCGTACGATGGTTTCGTCCGAAGAGATATCCAGTGAGCTTACTTGTCACTGATTTTTAGGAGAATAATCGCTCCCCTGAAGCACATCATGCTCCCGGAAGGATGACTCGATACAGTTTCTGACAAGTCTTTTATTTCCGACCCACAAAGGTGCGATAAGTGTTCTTTTTGCGCCGTCACCGGTCATACGGTACACGACGATATCCGCCCGCAGTCTTCGGATGATCTTTTCCAAAAGAGTGATATATGCATCCATTTCCAAAAGAGGAAACGGCTCCGCTTCATATGCCGCCGCCAGATCCGTGCCCATGATCACATTCAGATTGGCGATCTTGATGCCGTGGATCGGAAGATGACTGCAGTAGTCGATTGTCTGAAGCATCATCTTCTCATCTTCCCCCGGAAGATCCATGATCACATGGACGATCACGTTCAGTCTTTCTGAAATCGAAGAAAGACGTCTCACCGCCTCGTCAAAGACAGGCAGTTCATATCCGCGTCTCATCCATCTTGCGGATTCTTCATGGATCGTCTGAAGGCCAAGCTCCACCCAGACAAAAGTCTTCTTTGAAAGTTCTTCCAGGATGCCGTACATCTTTTCACTGATGGAATCCGGCCGTGTAGCAATCGAAAGACCTACCACCTGCGGATCCTCAAGTGCTTCCTCGTATTTTCTCCTTAAGTCTTCCTCATCTCCGTACGTATTCGTAAAGTTCTGAAAATACGCGATATACTTGTCTGATCCGCATTTATTCCTTACTTTCTCTTTCGCCTGGATCAGCTGCTGGGCTATGGGGAGTGCTCTGTCTGCGGCAAACTCACCGGAACCCGATCCGCTGCAGAATATGCACCCGCCATATCCGAGTGTCCCGTCCCTGTTCGGACAGGTACAGCCGGCATCAAGCGCCAGCCGATAGACCTTCTGCCCGAAAAGAGATCGATAGTAATCATTGGCACTTAGATATCTCACAGATCCTCCCGAAATCCGCCATGCGGATGATCTTCACGTCCGTCCGCTGAAAGATCGTCCTTTCCTTCCAGCTGCGTTCCCCGCATAACGATATTATACCCGTATCTGGCACGAAGCACATCTACCGTCTGATTTACCCTCTCATCCTTTCTGGTCTTCTCCGCATTCTCGAAAAGCGTTATCTGGTGATAATCCTCTTCATCGGAAAGATGTGTCGTCCGGACGCCGAAACTCCGAAGCGGAGCATGCCAGTCATAACTTTCATCGAATAGTTCCATCGCGAGCTTCGCGATTTCTTTCTCATCGTTCGTTTCCGCAGGAAGCGCACGCTGCTTCTCATAGGATTGAAGATTCGTGTCTCTCACCCATATCACGACCGTTCCCGCATAAAAATGGTGTTTACGGAGTCTTGAGGCGACCTGTGCTGAAAGCGTGCAGACTACTTTCCAAACATCATCTCTGTTTACCATGTCACGCGGCGTGGTCGTGCTGTTTCCGACCGACTTCATCGGGCGGACATAAGATGCCGGATTGACGGGCTCATCATCCAGTCCATTCGCACAGCGCCATAGATAGTGTCCGTTCTTGCCGAGGATCGAAACTGCAAACTCCGGGGAAAGTGCTGCCAGATCACCGATCGTTCTGACATTCATTCTGTTAAGTGCCGTACTCGTAGCTTTTCCGACAAAAAGAAGATCCGCCACAGGAAGCGGCCAGACGATTTCCCTGAAATTCTCTTTTGTGATCACTGTCGTGGCATCCGGTTTTTTGTAATCCGAGCCGAGTTTGGCAAAAGATTTATTGAAACTGACTCCGACAGAGCAGCTGAGTCCGAGTTCTTCCTTCACTCTCTTTCGGATCTCATCAGCAATTTCCTTCGGACTTCCCATCGATGAGCCGGTCACATCCAGCCAGCACTCATCCAGTCCAAATGGCTCGACTTTATCGGTATATTGAAGAAACATCTCGCGGATACGCTCGGAATAATACACATACTGGTCAAAGTGCGCCGGAACCACAAGAAGATCCGGGCATTTCTGCTTCGCCTGCCAGATCGCCTCCGCCGTCTTAACACCGGTGGCCTGCGCCAGAGGATTCTTCGCCAGGATAATACCGTGGCGCTGTTCACTGTCCCCGCCGACCGCCATGGGAATATCCCGCCACTCCGGGTGACTTTTCATTTCAACAGATGCAAAAAAGCAGTTCTGGTCAACGTGCAGAATATCTCTTTCCGGCATCTGTTTCATCCCCTTTCTCACATAAAAACATTTGTTTGCTTTTAGATTGTATCACAAAAAACCAGTCATTTCCATGATTTACAATTTGTCCATCTTTTCTTCGTTTTTTTGCTTTCTTTTTGTCTTTGAGAATTGTATAATAGCAAAGAACACAAGTTTTTTTGTTGTTGTAAATTTTGGGGATCCCATTCACTTTGGGACATGACTTTCAAAAGGATGGTGCAAAAATGGCAAAACATCGTATTCTACTGGTTGACGACGACACCGACATCTTGGAGATCAACCGTTCATTTCTGACTAACGAGGGCTATGACGTCAGCGTAGCCACCAATATCGCGCAGACACTTCAGAAGGTAGAAACCAACTCCTATGACTGTATCGTATTGGACATTATGCTCCCGGATGGTAATGCATATGATCTCCCTTCGAAGATCCATGTGTATTCCAATGCTCCGATCATTTTCCTTTCTGCAAAGGACCAGCTCGAGGACAAGATCACCGGTTTTAAGGCCGGCGGCGACGACTATATGACAAAGCCGTACAATCTTCCTGAGCTTTCTGCCAGAATCTCCGCTCATATCCGCCGCAACATGACTCGTGACGGATTCCTGATGGAGTTCCCGCCGCTGACCATGAACGTTAAGACTCGTGAAGTAATGCTCAACGATGTTCCGGTCCACCTCACCAACCGTGAGTTTGATATCCTCCGTCTTCTGGCGGAGACTCCGAACGTTATCGTTCCGTTCGCACGTATCTACTCTCATGTATGGGGTGATGACGGTCTTTGCGATAACCACCTCGTTATGGTTAACATCAGTTATCTTCGTAAGAAGATGGAGAAAGCGGATCCGACTGTCCAGTTTGTTAAGACTGAGTGGGGTTCCGGTTATTCTTTCACCTACCCGCCGATCCGCAATACAATGCGCGCCGAGTAATTCTTTTTCGGAAGCGTAAACCGTTATGTCGTCGCATAAGAGCAGAACTGAGAAACGCCGTTTTTCTGTCGGCATAACCGTAATCATTTTAGTAATCACGATCGCTGTTTCGTCTTTGGCTTTCCTTATAATAAACCAAAGACGGGGCAGTGATTTTTCTTACACGATCACAGGCGCCGTCAATCTCACCTACTGGAACGAGACAAAAGGCACTCCTGTTACTCTGAAAAACGGCTGGGAATTCTATCCGAACCGTCTTCTGACACCGGAAATGATCCATATCAGCCGACTGGAGACCAGCAACGTCCGCTATCCTTACTATAAAGGAGTCAGTATTTCTTCGGACGGATGGATGGAACTTGGAGACGCTGCCGAGCTTTATTCATTCGGTCAGGAGGTCAAAGAAATGAGCCGTTTCGGCGTCGGCACCTACCGCATCGAACTTATCGTCAATCCTTCCGTTGACTACGTGACCCTGAATATTCCGGATATCGCCCAGTCGGCAACGATCTGGGTCAACGGAAAAGCAGTCCGACACTATGGCACCGTTTCTGACTCAAAAGAGCTCTATGCGCCTGCACAGGTTTGTGCCGACATCCAGCTTGAACCTGTAGACGGTAAGATCGAGATCGTTATTGACTGTGCCAACTATTCCTCTCCATACGGAGGAATCCTGTGCACGCCTTGTATCGCATCCACGGCAACCATCGGAACGATAGAATATTCAGTACGAATGTACCTCACGGTGCTGGCCGCTTTCTGGGTCTTTTTTGCCATCGGCGGTCACTACATTGCAAAAACCTTCAACGGCAAAGCCAAGTTCCATTTCTTCCTTCTCATGTTTCTTTCCGAGATCATGTATGAGCTGTTCTCCCCTATGGTTACACTCCTGCCTGGCAACTGGAACAAACTTATTACGATCACTTTCATGATATTTGCGAACTACTGGTCATACCTTTTCTTCTTCTCACTTTATCCGAAAGGAACCAGTAAGCTGTTCGACACACTTCGTTTCTTCGAGATCTCGCTTTTCTCGATGCTGACCTGTTGCTATCTTCTCACCTTCTGGTGTTTCCCGAGTGTTCTGTATCTGCCGTCCTCCGTCGTGGCCAACATGGTATTCGTGCTGATCACGAGTGTTTTCAATCTTTTCCGTGTCTTTTATATGGCCAAGCGGTACGATCACGGTAAATACCTGTACATCTGTTCCGTGATCCTGTCAGTAGCGATGCACTTTTCCTTCTTTATCCGAAGCCAGTACTTCGTATATATCACTCTCCACGCATTCCTTTTGATATTCCTGGCAGTCGGCTTTACCCTGTACTTCGTTATGGACTATGTTCACACCTATGAAAAGCTGGAGGACAACAACCGCAATCTGGCAAGCGCCGTAGAAGAAAAGACGAAGTACATCACCCGCGTTAATCAGGATCTGCTCCACAATCACGAGAGACTTCTGGAAAATGAAGAAGCCAGAAAGAAAATGATGTCCAACGTCTCGCACGACTTAAGAACACCGATCACCGCGATCCGCGGCTATGTCGAGCTGATGCTCAACGCCAAGGAACCTCTTCCCAGGGAGCAGGAAGTCCAGTACCTGACCAATATGCATACCCGAAGCGTACAGATGGAGCAGCTGATCTCCGACCTGGTTCAGCTGACACGTATGGAGTCCGAAAACGATACGATCGAGAAAATGCCCATCAGCATCAAGGAAATGGTACACGATCTATTCCAGCTGTATCATGCGGAGTGTGAAGGCACCGAGAAAGTCATGCACTTCCACGCACCGGAAGACGACGATCTCCTTATCGACGGTGACCCGAAGAAACTCCTTCGCGTGTTTGAAAATATTATCGTGAATGCCATGAAATACACGCACGACGATGGTGTGATCGATATTACCTGTCACCGTTACGATGATCCGGCCATGCTTGGCGGTAATGCCGTCGAGGTCCTGATCAAGGATAACGGCGTCGGCATCCCGGCAAACGAAGTCCCGTACGTATTTGACCGATTCTATCGCGCCGAAAATTCCGGCATCAACAAAACAGGATCCGGACTGGGACTTTCTATCGTAAAAAGTATCATGGATAAACACGGCGGCAAGATCTGGGCTGAAAGCGAAGAAGGAAAAGGCTCAGAGTTCCACATCGTCTTTAAAGCATCGGAATACACCTTCGATGAGGAACCGGAAGAAGAATAAAAAGAACTGCCTCCCTTTTCGGAAAGCAGTTCTTTTCTTTTATCAATGAATTATCAGTGATCAGGCCTCTTCACCGAGAGCAACGTTCAGAGCTTCTACCAGAGCATCACAGTCCAGACCGTGAACCATGCATGCACCCTCGATCGACTCACCATGAGCCATAGCACAGCCCAGGCAGTGCAGACCGCTGTTCATGAATACAGGAACCAGCTCCTCATGCTCGCTAAGAACATCAGCAATGATCATATCTTTAGTAATAGCCATATTTTTTCCTCCATTGGTTAAATCATATTCGTACATCAGTACATTACCATGAGTTAATTAAGAATGCAATTTCCATTTTTTGATCTTTTTCATGGTATAGTGGAATAAGAATCATGGTTTTGAGGCATATATGAAACTAAACTACAAAAGAACACTTCTATCGGGACTTGCATTCCTTGCCATTACTGCGTTCTGGCAAATGTATGATAATGTCCTTCCATTGATACTCGGTAACACTTTCCACTTAAGCGAAAGCGTGACCGGTGCCATCATGGCCTCAGACAACATCCTCGCTCTTTTCCTTCTTCCTCTGTTCGGAAAGCTTTCGGATAAGACTGATACCAGAATCGGAAAAAGAATGCCGTATATCCTTTTCGGGACAGGCGTGGCGATCATCCTGACCAACATCCTTCCGCTCCTCGACAATAGTTATGCGGATTCTCCCTCGGATTTCCGGCTTGTATCTTTTATCATCACACTCGGACTCCTTCTTATAGCTATGTCCATATTCCGTTCTCCTTCTGTGGCACTCATGCCGGATATCACACCCAAGCCTCTCCGGTCTCGCGGAAATGCCATTATCAATCTGATGGGAGCCCTCGGCGGTATCATCTATCTCTTCTTCTCCGCCCTGATGTATCCGGAATCTAAGACAAAAGCACTCGCTCACGTCAATTATCAGCCGCTTTTCATCTTCATCTCCATTTTGATGTTCCTTTCTATCGGCATTATGCTTCTAACTGTCAAAGAGCCATCTTGGTCGAAAGAAAACGAACAGATCGAGAAAGAGCATCCTGAATGGGATCTCACGGAGAAGGGCGACAATAACCGGGCTCGTCTTCCCCGTCCCGTCCTCCGTTCCATGCTCTTTCTTCTTTTCTCGGTAGCACTTTGGTACTTTGCCTATAATGCCCTGACCACATGGTTTACCTCATATTGCTCAACACTGATGGGAAAGAATCTCGGCTTTGCCTCGACCTGTTTCCTGATCACGAATGTCGGCGCGATCATCACCTTTATTCCTGCCGGCATTCTTGCCTCACGTATAGGAAGAAGGAAAACCATACTAATCGGAACATTAAGCTTCAGTCTCTGCTTTGTATTTGCCTACTTTATAACCACAAGCGGCAGCGAATCAGCTCTTTTCACCATGTATATCGACTTCTTCATCGTAGGCGCCGCGTGGGCTCTGATCAACGTCAACTCTCTTCCGATGTGCGTAGAGATGTGCAGCGGCGCGGATACAGGCAAGTTCACCGGCTATTACTATACGGCTTCAATGAGCGCACAGGTAGTAACTCCAGTACTTGCAGGCACTCTTCTGAAGCATGTAAGTTATAAGATCCTGTTCCCTTACGCAGCACTTTTTGCGTTTTTGAGTTTTATCACGATGTTGTTCGTCAAACATGGTGATAACAGGGTATCTGCAGCAAAAGGACTGGATGCTTTTGAGGAAATGGATATTTGATCCAAAATAGAAAAGCATCTTGACAAAATTAAATAATATGCTTGTTTGGGTTTTTGGCAGAAAAAACGAAAAATCCCTTGACAATAGGCGCTTACACGTACATAATAACTTTGAAATAAAGCCCTGAAGGAGGCAATGAAAATGAATAAATCAGAACTTATTGATGCAGTTGCAAAGAAAACAAACATGACAAAGAAGCAGGCTGAGGCAGCTATCAACGCTACTCTCGATGCTATCGGTGACGCTCTCGCTGCTAAGAAGCCGGAGAAAGTCGTTCTCGTTGGCTTCGGTACATTCGAGACAAAGAAGCGTGCAGCTCGTAAGGGCAGAAACCCGAGCACAAAGGAAGTTATCTCCATTCCTGCTTCCAAGGCTCCTGTTTTCAAGGCTGGTAAGGGTCTGAAGGACAAGGTCAACAAGAAGTAATTTTTGTTAAGTAAGATCATTTTAGAGCTGTCTCTTTCGAGGCAGCTCTTTTTTATGCTCTTCCGTACTTCTGCACCACCTCATTCATCGTCTCATCCAGGAGAAAATGCAGTACAGAGATCACCCGGGTCTTATCCTTCAGTTTCGTACTCTTCTTGATTGCGTAACGCAGGTTTCTCTCCACCTGAGATGCTGATATATGAAACTCCGGCTGAGCCAGCGGATACAGACTCTTGGATGCACATTTCAGAAGCTTGGGGTCCTTATACAGCCGGAATAAAGGCACCCGCAGGATCCTGGTGCCCATCAGCGTTTCAGAAAATCCATATCGTCTGATTATCGTGTCGATCGCCCGATAAATGACAGCGTCCTCGTAAAGAGAATTCTCCGGGGATGCTTCACGAAGCGGAAGCACCTTTTCCTTTACCTTACCAAGCACATAATTTCTGCCTCGCCGCCCGTCGATCAGGTAATGCATTTTTCCTTCAGTATCACTTAATCCCACCATGCCGCTGTTTAGAAGCATGGTATTGACACATTTCAGGATCGCACGGTCATCACAGGCAATATAAAACCCGTATTCACCCTTCATTTTCACCGTTGATAAGGTGTTCCGGTCCGAATTTCCAGTCTTGTAATACCTCATAAACATGCCCGCCTTACAATCATTTTCTGTATTAAAGCATGCTTGGGAATTCACAAGCAATATTTTATATGAGTAGTTGTGAAAACATTTTATTAAGAAAGATCCGATTCCTTGATACCTTTAGTATCCTTCGTATCTTTTTTATCGATCATTTCCTGATCTTCCTCATCCTCTACCAGATCCATAGAGTACGCATATCGTGCATAAGGTGTGTATTTTACCGTAACCTCATCACCGACTTTGCGCTCGAAAGAAAAAGGATTTACGTAGTATGTGGTTCCATCGATCACGACCTTATCCTTCATGCTGCTGATCGACTCGATCGTACCGCTTTTCATACGATAGGCAGAACGGAGCACGGTGGTCGTATCCAGAAGTC
>JAFWSW010000172.1 GCA_017519205.1 Clostridiales bacterium
AAACAACGTCTTTTTCGTTGATACTGGTGCACGGGAAAATGTTCGGAGAAAAGTATCCGGAGCTTCCTGTGGATTCCGAAAGTTTCTGCGCGCAGCCAGGGCCGCTGTGAAGGATCGGGAGAGCACGGTCGATCGCCTGAACGGTCTGCATCGCACCCAGTGCGCATTTATATCTTTGCTTATCTAATAACTTCGCCATTATTTCGTTTCCTCCAGGAACTTATCAACATTCTGCTGGTACCACCAGTCTGTATATGGAAGCTTGGTGCGCTTTGCCAGATTCTCTTCGAAGCTTCTATTATTGATCGCATCGAGGACGGTCTTGGCAAATTCCAGTGTGTGCTTATAACCGAAGATCATGTACTCATCGGCAACATAGATCGCAGGTGTACCGTTCTTGATCGCCCATACGGTGGAACCCGGGTGACGGGAAAGATACATATCCGGCTGATACTTATGAAGGATGTTCATGACCTCGAAGTTCTGCTGGTCGGCAACACTTGCTTCAAAGTCGATATCATTATCCAGAAGGTACTTCATGGACGGCGGTACATCGCCGTTTTCATACTTCTTATCGTAGTGCCATGCCAGTGCCCAGACGACCTTGATGCCGAGTTCATTGAGGACACGGGAAACTTCGAATGTGTAGCCCGGGCCCATACCGAGAACGGCGGTCTTTCCTTCAAGCTGCTTCTTAATTTCTTCGATCTGCGGCAGATAGATCGCACGCTGCTCTTCGATATACTTTTCGATTGGCTCGGATCTTCCCGTTACTTTACCGATCTCACGCAGCCACGTCTCAAAACCGACGATGCCGCACTGGTTAATGGATCTGACGTAAGGAACGCCATACTTTTCTTCCAGTGCATTTCCGAGGTAGTTACCGAGAGTACCGCAGATGCAGGTCGTCGCCAGGCTTTCGGAAATGTGGGACAGTTCTTCTACCGTGGAATTGCAGTACAGGAATACCGGATCGAGATCGAAGTTTTTGAACATCTCGATGATCTCCGGACGGGCGCTCTCGAAGAAGTTCTTGAAGTTGATTTTATTCGTCTTCACGCCTTCTCTCGGGGGCTGAACGATAGACTGAAGTACCGCATGGTCGGAAATATCGAAACCGGTCGCCCAGATACGGGACTTAAAGCCTTCGCAGTGAACGGCCACGATCGGAACTCCCACTTCATCTCTTACCTCATCGACAATGCTGTCGATATCCTCACCGATGATACCTGTTGCGCAGGAAGAAGATACGAAGATTGCCTTCGGGGAATATCTCTTATTGACTTCGAGGATGACGTTTCTAAGTGCATTCGTGGATCCGAAGATCGTGTCATTCTCGTTCATGTCGGTTCCGACATAAATCGTATCACTGGTAACGCCGCGCTTTTTGGACATAACTTTCGACATGTAGTAAGCACCGGCTGCAGCTACGGAGCATCCTGCCGGGCCGTGGTGGATAAGTGCCACATCACGGATACCGCAGAGCTGGCCGAGTGCACAGGAGGAAAGACATGTACTGGACTGCGAGAAGCAGCGGGAACAGCCTTTCAATGTTCCGCATTCACTCTGGGTCGCCAGATCTTTAAGAGTTCCTACATAACCTGTGATGGAACCGATACGGTTTTCTCTGGTGGCGACATTCGAATTAGAAAGATTAATAGCCATGTGTTTATTTTCCTTTTCTTAGAAAGCAAGATTTTCTTCCAGTTCCGGACGGATATTCTGAAGATCCTCGGACAGGTAACGCTCACCGTTATCCGGCAGAAGCGGAACGATCAGCTTTCCTTTATTCTCTTCTTTCTGAGCAAGCTTAATGGCAACGGCCAGGGAAGCACCTGCAGAAGCACCGACGAAGATACCTTCGTACTTGGCAAGAAGATGAATCGCACGAAGTGTCTCGGCATAAGAGATGAAGTTATATTCATCTGCCAGATCTCCGTTAAAGTTTGTCGGAGCCATCGGTGTCAGGCCATCGTCATTATGTACCTGATGGATACCGTGGAAACCGCCGTCCTCGGCACCTTCCACCTTCGAGTTGACAACGTCTTCCGGCTGCGGCTGGGTGATAACTACTTTCACGTTCGGGTTCTTTTCCTTGAGGAACTTACTTACGCCGTGTGTGGATCCGCCTGTGCCGACACCACCGACGAAGATATCTACTTTTCCGTCGGTATCTTCCCAGATCTCCGGACCAGTGTGCTTGTAGTGTGCATTGATGTTATCCGGGTTATCCAGCTGACGTGTAGAGAAAGGATGCTCTACACCCTTTTCCATGTAGTCGATGACATCGGCAAAAGCAGCGATACCCTTTTCAAAAACACCTGCGATCAGTTCTTGCGGAACATCTGCGATCTCTGCCTGGTAAGCCTGCAGGAGCTTCAGTCTTTCTACGGATACACCGTTCTGAAGACCGATCTTAAACTTATAGCCCTTTGCTGCGGCAAAAGCAGCCATCGCGACACCTGTGTTACCGGATGTAAACTCAACAAGTGTGGTCTTATCCGGGCTGATCTCGCCACGCTTCTCTGCGGCCTCGATGATCTCGATCGCCATTCTGTCCTTGTGGGATCCTGCCGGATTGAAGTACTCAAGTTTTCCGGCGATTCTGCCCTTCAGGCCGAGCTTTTCTTCGAGTCTTTTGAATTCTACGATCGGGGTATGTCCGACCAGTTCTGTGATTGAATTGTAAATCTTTCCCATTTTAGTTCCTCCTATATTCCCCGATCGGGTATTGATTTCCTTGATTAGATCTTGTAGTCGTCTGCGAGTTCCATCATGCCGTATTCCATGAGGATCTCTTCGAGTCTTTCCTGTGTCATCGGTGTCGGGATAACGAAGTCCTGATTCTCGATCACTGCCTGTGCCAGGTTTCTGTATTCCTGTGCCTGATTGGAATCAGGACGGTATTCGATAACTGTCTTCTTATTGATCTCTGCGTGCTGTACGATGTTGTCTCTCGGAACGAAGTAGAGAAGCTTTGTGCCGAGTTCCTTGGAGAATGCACGGAGAAGGTCGAGCTCACGGTCAACGTTTCTGGAGTTGCAGATGATGCCGCCGAGTCTTACACCGCCCGTTCTTGCATATCTCTGAATACCCTTGGAGATGTTGTTCGCTGCGTAAAGGGCCATCATCTCACCACTTGCTACGATGTAGATCTCTTTTGCTTTACCTTCACGGATCGGCATTGCGAAACCGCCGCAGACAACGTCACCTAAAACGTCGTAGAAAACATAATCCAGATCGTCGGTATAGGCACCCAGGTTCTCCAGCATGTTGATGGAAGTGATGATGCCTCGGCCGGCGCATCCAACGCCCGGTTCCGGTCCGCCGGACTCTACGCACTTGGTTCCGCCGTAGCCTTCCTTCATGATACGGTCGAGGGAGATATCCTCACCTTCCTCACGGATCGTATCCAGTACGGTCTTCTGAGCAAGACCACCGAGAAGAAGTCTTGTGGAGTCAGCCTTCGGGTCACACCCGACTACCATGACTTTCTTACCGTGCTCGACAAGTCCTGCGGTAAGATTCTGTGTCGTGGTGGACTTACCGATACCACCCTTGCCGTAGATTGCAATCTGTCTTAATTCACCCATGTTTCTTTATCCTTCTTTCAATTAAATAATTCGTTAACTTGTTCGTATTTCACGAGTTTATCGATCGAGTCCGGGATGACTCCCGGGATCTCATAACAGGTGATCCCTTTGCTTTCCAGAACTCTCCTCGCACCATCCCCGACTTTACTCGCCAGAAGATGTGTGCAGTCGGAAAGACAGTTTACGTTTTCAAGAAGTCTTTCTTCATCGTGTTCTCCTCTGTCGCATACCGGAGGAAGATGACGGATATCCGAAAGTTCAAATGAATCTTCATTCACTTCATAGATATAGAAAGCACGCGCTCTTCCGAAATGGTTATTCACTACGATCCCGTCCGAGCTGGCCACCGCGATCCGGTAGTTTTTATCAGCCATGTGAGAAAGTCTCCTTTACGCCGAGTCTTCTCTGATAGATCTGATCACCGAATTCCGACTTCCCCGGGACACCGACCGCATCTGCTCTACAGTGCTGGCAGTGACGGAAGACATCGATATACTTTTCGGCTTTTCTTCTTGCTTCATCGATCTGCGGGCAGGTCGGTGCTTTTACATCCTTCAGTTCATGCTGCGGGATCAAAGGGATGATATTGTAGATCTTCGCGCCGGCTTCTTTTACCGTCTTTGCGATCTGCTCGATATGGTCTCCGTTGATCTCCGGGACAAGCACCGTATTGACTTTGACCGTGATCCCCGCTGCGGCTACTTTTCGGATTCCCGCCAGCTGGTTTTCGATCAGGATCTTCGCTCCTTCGACGCCTTCGATTCTCCTTCCGTGATAGATGATGTAAGCATTAAGCTTATTCTCTATTTCCGGATCGACCGCATTTACGGTGACTGTCAGAGAATCGATCCCGATATCGATCACGTCCTGTGCTCTTTCACTAAGAAGCAGTCCGTTCGTGCTCATGCACTTGATGAGGTTTGGGAACTTTTCTTTTATGATCTTGAAAGTTTCCAGCGCGTTATCGGTTGCCAGGGTATCTCCCGGACCTGCGATCCCGGCCACTTTGATGTCGGGGCAGATCTCCAGTGCTTTCTTCAGGATCTCTTCACATTCTGCAGGTTTTAACACCTTCGATGTCACTCCCGGCCGTTCTTCGACGTCGTTGATGGCGCGGTCACAGAAGCGGCATGCGATATTGCATCCCGGACTGACAGGAAGATGGATCCTTCCTGCATTATTCTTATGGCCGCCGAAGCATGGATGGGAGTTCTGCAGATCCTCGTATGTGTTTCTCATCTGCACTCCTAGGCTGTTCAGTCTTTGAACAGCGGAGTGGAGAGGTAACGGTCACCGGAGTCAGGCAGAAGTGCAACGATCACTTTACCCTTATTTTCCGGTCTCTTGGCGAGGATCTCAGCTGCCTTCAGAGCAGCACCCGAAGAAATACCTACCAGAATACCTTCTGATGTGGCGAATGCTTTTCCTTCTGCAAAAGCATCTTCATTCTCAATTGCGATGACTTCATCATACACCTTTGTATTCAGGACT
>JAFWSW010000173.1 GCA_017519205.1 Clostridiales bacterium
AAGAGAGTCGGCATTGTCCCCGCCCGTGACCCAGGGCGTCTTACCCGTAAACTTGCCGGAAGAAAGATCCATCTCGCAGGAATACTTTTCGCCCGACATCATTTCCAGGTTCGCATAGACCTTTTTCGTCTTCTCATTATAGGAAAAAGAATTGATATTCACGGGTCCGTGAAAATCCGACATATCCATCTCGCACTTAAGATCCATGCCTTCATAGAAGAAAAGTCCCGAGTCTCCTGATCCCAGATTAATACTCTGTATGGCAGTATAATTGCCGACACGCGTAACAGAAGAAACATAACTGACAGACTGCCCGTTTTTGTCCTTCATCGGTGTGACCTTAGACGCTTCCCCTGTTTCCAGATCCACCCTGGCAAAGTTAGCTGCATCGCCTCCGTTGAATACACCCACCACCGCCGTAGCCGTCTTCCCGTCTTCGTCCGGAATAAGAGTATAGATCTCCTGCACTCTCACTCCCTCCGGGAATTTCATCTCCAGAGCTTTTTCCTTAGCACCATCTTCGCTGTATACGTCCAGCTTCACTTTTTCATCGGATGTCTCCAGATTATATGTCGCATACGTGCTGTAGATCTTTCCACCTATATATTCTGCAGGCGAATTGCTCATCAGCATATCCTTATCCGACTTTTCCATCTTGAGTGTGAAACGGGAAGAATCAAACCAGGGATCTTCTTTCGCAACTGTGGAGTTTTTTGTTTTGGATGTTTTCCGACAGGATGTCGTCATGCCGGAAACAAGAAGCACGCTAAGCGCAGCGGAAACGATACGTAAAGTCTTTCTCATAAGATCCACCTTATACCATATGTATTACGCATCTTCTGACTGTTTATATAACACCAACCGGACAACCCCCATTGCCAAGATTAGATTATCAATTAGCGAATCTGTAAAAGTGACATAATCGTCATCAAAAACAGGTTGACATGTGTAAACCATGGTTCTATAATGACCATAGGTTGACTAAAGTAAACATCGGAGGAATACATGATCAAACTTGCTGACGCCGAATGGAATATTATGAATCTTCTGTGGGATAAGGGTCCCCTTACCACCATGGAGATCATCCGTGAGATGGAAGATTCCATTGGCTGGAGCAAGTCTACAACAATGACGCTTCTTCGAAGAATGAACAGCAAAGGCAGCATCAAATTTCAGATCGACAACAAAACAAAGAAGTATTACCCGTGCATCGCAAAGGGCGAGGCCGAGGTAGAGGAGGCAAAATCTTTCCTGAATAAACACTATAACGGAAAGATCGGAACCATGGTAAGTAATCTGATAAGCCAGGAAGCTCTCTCTAAAGAAGAGATCGACGAGCTGTACAGCATTCTTCGAAAGGGCAAGTAGGATGAGATTTTTTATAACCCTGAACATACTGATTTTAGTTCTCATTGCTTTAAGAAAACTGATGAAAGGAAAAGTATCCTGCAGAGCGCAGTACTTTTCCTGGATCATTCTGCCCGTTTTCATGCTGGCGGCAAGTTTCGTATCTATCCCGGTTGCCATTGAAAGACAGCAGGACGCTCCTGTTAATAAATCTGAAGTTTCCGCCTACAGTAATGAAAAAACATCTTCCGAAAGTGACGGTCTGATTCAGCTCGAAAAGCACTCTCTGTCCATAGTTTCCACAGAAGAGAATGCGCAAATCACTGCAGTTTCTGAATCGGTATCACAGAGTATAAGGATCAATTACAAGCACTTTGCCATATTCATCTGGATCAGCGGCGTAGCAGTCATCGGGGCCGCGATCCTCATAAGCAATATCTCCTTCGCCCGAAAGATCCGAAAAGAAAGAAAGCTCTTTGCGACTTCCGAGTTTGGGAAACTGAAGGTATATAAGATCAAAGGACTGGACTCCCCGTTTCTTCTCTGGAACCGCATCTATATCCCTGAAGATCTGGATCCGGATTCCGAGCATTATTCGTTATCCCTCTATCACGAGTACTGTCACTACAAGTTAGGAGACTGTTTCTGGAATGTGATCAGAAATCTCTTCGTGACTGTTTTGTGGTTCGATCCGCTGGTGTGGATCGCCTATATCCTGATCCTGAATGACAACGAACTCGCAGTCGATGAGATGGTCATCCGCCGGAACGGCGAAGAGAACCGTGTGAAATACGGCGAGATGCTGCTGTCATATGTTTCCAGAGTTTCAGAGCATAGCCGGATCCCGTCAGTCGCCACCTCCATGAGCGGAAAGAACAAGAGCTTTATGAAGAAGCGTATCCTCAACATCGCAAACAAGTCCAAAGCGACAAAGTATGCAGCCGTGATCCTTTGTACAGTTTTGGTCACTTCCAGTATCTGCCTTCTCGTAAGACCATATATCGTTTATAAAGTCACAGATAAGCAGGATACCGTAGTTTCTACTACTCCGGAAGAGACGGAAGAAAATATAAAGACAACAGAGACTTCACCGTCAGAAACTACGGGAGAAAATAATGCGGTACAGCTGTCCAACAAAAACACCTTCACACCACCGGATACAAGGACCATCGAATTCCAAACGGATAATCTTATCGATGCAGAGGATTTTAAGATCCCGGAAGATGTGGATCAGGCAACAAACATCCATGCGAACTGCGAAGTCATCAGCATCACCGATAACTACATGTATATCTGTGTCCGCGGCGTGAACTGGGAAAAGTGGGAGAACATCTATCGGGTCTGCCGCTATGAACTGGTCGATGGAAAACAGGGTGACCTTACAGGTATGGTCAATATCGAGGATTCATGCGCAGCTGTCATGGATGTATATGAAAAGGACGGAAAGACATATGCGATCCTGGATTACTGCAAGACAGCCGTAGGCTACGCTTTCCAGATTTATGAACTGGATTTTGAAACCGGAACTGCCACCGAAAACCGGGCGGTGTGTGCAGAGGATGAAGTCTGGGGCGAGGATCTTCATTTCTGGTATGCCAGATACCACGAAGGCAAGATATATGCATATGGTGACATAACTCTAAACGGAGAGTGCAAAGGTGTTTACTATGAATTTTCCGAGGATGGCTGCAAGCGGATATCCGTCGAGGATGATGAATACGGGGAATATAGCAAAATACTGTTCCCGCTCTATAAACTCTGATTTTCAAAAACCATATAATTGCTTTTCTTTTAAGGAGGATCGTATGTATAGGAGACTGATTTCAGCGGGCCTTAGTATCTCTATGCTTTTGGGTGCTATGACCGTCACAGGATGCAAGAAAAAACAGAAGCAGGAAAATGTCAGGAAGGTATCCCCGGATACTTCCTGGTATGAAGCTTCGACCTTCTCTCTTGGGGACATGTATAAAGGCAAGAGAATCAAGTCTTTCGAGAGCGATATCATCGGTGTCTATAACGACGGCCTCGTAATTAAAAACAGAGGATATGAAATACCGGCTGACGCGGATGCAGATGACATTAGTGAAGATTACGAGTTCACGAATATTGATTATTTCACACTACGCGGCGAACAGATCAGTTCTGTCGATGTCGGCAAAGTGATCTCCTCGAAAAACGATACAGGTGTCTACGATATCTATGTCAGTAAAGACGGGGTCAAGCTTAAAATATTCGGCTCCGGCGAAAACGAAGGCAGTATCTATGAGGCAAATATAGATGTAGCCACCGGGAAAATCGGGAAACTCGAAGAGCCGGCGACTGCCAAAGACAAAAAAGACAGGACCGACGATATGTTTCTTTACGAGACCTGGTCGGTCGGCGATTATTCGGTATCCTGCTACGACAAGATGGGCGCTGGTTTCTCGTGTATCATCAGTAAAAACGGTGAAAGTAAGTACGTAGATCTATACTCTGATCCTGCCCTCTCGGAGGTCATCCATGTCTCCGGCTGCATCACTGTTTCAGATACAAAAATACTTCTTGTATGCCTTCAGAACGGCACAAGATTTGCCTCAATAGATCTGGAGAACGGTCAGGTAAAAGACGTGACGGAAGAATATACCTGGCTGAAAACGATCAATTACGATACACCTATTGCTTCCTTCGAAGGGAAAACCTATATAGTAAAACAGGACGGTGTGAAGTGTATCAATCTTGAAAAGAAAGAACTGGAAGAAGTGTTCTCTTTTGACAACTGCAATATCAACAGATATGCACTCGCAGATATGGAGATCCTTTCTGTAAAAGACGGAAAATTCGTATTCGCAGGAGATATCGGAGATGAGGCTTCAAAAGGACTTCCGACCATCGCCGTCCTGGAAAAACAGGAAACGAATCCGCATGCCGGAAAAACGATCATCACAGCAGGTGCTGTCGGAAATGCTGATGTATCGTATGCGATCTGTGAGGCCGTCAGGATATTCAACAATACCAATGAAAACTATTTCATCAAGATGGTATATGACTATGACTTAAAGAGCAGACTTGATTTAAAAAACGCACAGACCGATGACGAAATAGATGACATTTTCTATAAGACGTCAGCCGATCTTAATGATCTTCTTGCAATCGATATGCTCGCAGGCGATGGACCGGACATCATTCTGAATGCCGGGACGATCCGCCAGATCCAGACGGACAAACACCTTGTGGATCTGAGCAGCTATGCTGAGGGAAAGAACGGGATCAATGCCGACGAGTGCTTTTCCAACATAATCGATGCGGCAACGAACGATGGCAAACTCCTCTTTATCCCGGTAAGTTTTAAGGTAGAAGGTCTTCTCGTAAATAAAGAAGATGTCCGTGACGGCCAGATCGGTTTTACCTATGACGAGTATGCCCGGTATGTAAGCGAGACAAAAAACGGCACCGATCCGATGTCGGATACCCGGCTCGGGATCACAGGCACATTGTTCTCATATGTGTATGGAAACTGCATTTCGGGAGACACCGTAAACTTCGATAACGACTCCTTCAGGAAAATGTGTGAATATGTGAAGAATAATGTTCCTGAAAAAAGCCATTATGACTATGATTACGACGGAAATGAGGCGTATGCGGGTTTAAAATATATCTTAGAACGGCATACGTACAATTCCGCAAAAATGACCCTGCTGGGATACCCGACACCGGATGCCTGCGGTCCCTATATTACAGTAGACACTTCCGTCGGCATCTCCGCATTCGCCCCTACTACTGTAGTGGATGGTGCCTGGGAGTTCATCAAGACCTGTCTGGGTGAAGAAGTGCAGGCATTGATCGCCGAAGGTGATACCAATCCGATCAACAAGAACGTCTATGATTCTTCCGCAGAAAAAGCACTCGCGAATTATAACAAGTCTGACAAGTCCTTCGGGATCGCGATGGACGAGAGTGTGATCACTTCCTACAAAGAAGTTCTTCAGTCGGCATCGGTAATTGTAAGTGATGATCCGGCCGTGCTGAACATCATCAGAGAAGAGATCCCTGCATACTATCTGGATCAGAAGAGTCTCGATGCGGTGATAACGATCATCAATAACCGAGTATCCACGGTTATTGCAGAAAGAGCTACAAACGCTAAAAATGCCAAATAAGGCACTAACCAAAAAGTCCGTCTGAGCATGACGCCCGGACGGACTTTTTCATTATCAATATTCTTCTGTAGGATCAGTTCGATCCGCGGGCAACTTTGGAATAATCGTAACCCTCATCGGAAGTCATTTTGCACGGAGTTAACGTGAAGTATTCTACACCGTAACCACGGATGCTGAAGTCGAGGTTCACCTCTCCTCCTTCAGCCGTCAGGATCTTCGACGATACCGCAGGTGAATCCGCCTGCTTGAGAAGCGCGATCTGATCTTTTGACGGAGCGGCCGGTTCTCCGATATCGTGCCAGAGCTTCAGCGGGTTTGTCGT
>JAFWSW010000174.1 GCA_017519205.1 Clostridiales bacterium
CCGTCGTGAAGTCATGAGAACCTACGGCGCATCCGTTACACCTTCTCCGTCTACAACGACCAATATCGGTAAGGCGATCCTCGAGAAGCATCCGGGTACCACAGGTTCCCTCGGCTGCGCGATCTCCGAGGCAGTAGAAGTTGCAGTTGGAACTGAGGGTTACCGTTACGTTCTCGGTTCTGTTCTGAACCAGGTACTCCTGCATCAGTCCGTTATCGGTCTGGAAACAAAGGCAGCTCTCGATAAGCTCGGCGAGAAGGCTGACATCATCATCGGCTGCGCAGGCGGCGGATCCAACCTCGGTGGTCTTATCTCTCCGTTCATGGGTGAGAAGCTCAGAGGTGAAGCAGATTACAGAATCATCGCTGTTGAGCCGGCATCCTGCCCGTCCCTGACACGTGGTGTATATGCTTACGACTTCTGCGATACAGGTATGGTTTGCCCGCTCGCAAAGATGTACACACTCGGTTCCGACTTTATCCCGTCTGCAAACCACGCCGGCGGACTTCGTTACCACGGCATGAGCTCCATCCTGTCCCAGCTCTATGATGACGGTCTGATGGAAGCAAGATCCGTGAAGCAGACAGACGTATTCGAAGCTGCTGAAATGTTCGCACGTGTTGAGGGTATCCTCCCGGCACCGGAAAGTTCCCACGCGATCCGCGCTGCGATCGACGAAGCTCTCAAGTGCAAAGAGACCGGTGAAGAGAAGACCATCGTCTTCGGCCTCACAGGTACAGGTTACTTCGATATGGTTGCTTACGAGAAGTTCCATGACGGCGACATGAACGACTACATCCCGACGGATGCAGAGCTCGCTGAGTATGCCGCTAAGCTTCCGAAGATCGACTGATCGGCGTCTAAGATACAGCGGTAAAGAAAAGCCGCAGGGCGGGTGCTTTTGCATCAGAATCTGAATAAGAAAAACAATTGCCTCATTTGTTTTCTCTTTTGTAGTGAAAGAGTCAACAGATGAGGCAATTCTATTGCTTGGAGCAGCCGTTGCCTGTATTGTTGCCTCTTTTTCAGTTAAAAAGTCAACGAAACAGGCAAAGTGTGCTCATTATTATTTGAAGAGCATGACAGTTTGCTTATTATTCCCGACGGGTAGTAACGATAGAATGGTGTTGTAAAAAGTGAGGATTGGAGAAAAGAAAAATGAAAAGAACCAATTTAAATAAAACAGCGATCTTCATGTGCTGTGCAGCGCTCATGGTTTCCATGGCTGGATGCGCATCCAAGAAAGACTCGGAAACATCGAAGGAAGAGACAACTACTGAGATTACGACTGTAGCGGATACTAGCGAGAAAGAGACTCAGGTAGAATCATCAGAGGAAACCGCGAAGGAAACTACTGCTGAATCTTCCGAAAACGAGACAGTTATTGCACTATCCGAGAAGGATCCGGAGCAGACAGTAAAGCCTTCTGTTGATGAGCCGGATACGAAGCCGGAGACAGAAAAGGAACCGTCTAAAGAAGAGAATAACGGCGGCGAGCAGACCCAGGCTCCGTCTTCCGAGCAGGATCCGGAAAGCCTCTATGCCGAGTGCGAGAAGTATATCGAAGAGTCGATCGCTTTCTATAATAATCTTTACGGAGAGGACATGAAGCTGATCGTATTTGACTCCCAGATCGAAAAGACTGACGAAGGTTATTCCTTCATCATCAGATCCCGTGCCGGAAAAGATGCGAATGTCTATGTGGCAGAGGTCAAGGTCAATGTGGAGACCGGTGTCATGACCGGTGAGAACGGCATGACCTGGAAGCTCGGTGATTACACCGCATAAGCTTAATTAACCGATTCGCTGGGAAAAGCAGATGCGTCGGCCATCGATGTCCTCGATGACGAATTCACGGTTGGTGTGGACCGTGTCAGAGTCTTCCAGCTTCTTCAGGAATGTAACACCGGCACTCTGAAACTCCATCTGCAGCATCATGGGCTCAGAGACGAAGAGATAAAGATCGTAACGAGAGGATGAGCGGGAAACCGTTTCATCCTCTTCTTTCTTTACGAGAATGATCTCGATATTATCTCTACTGAGGCGGATGTGCGGCATGGATTCATCATCAAGATGCGATGCGTGGAATCCGAGCTTGGTCTCGTAGAAAAGCGCTGTCTGCATCGGATCGGGGCAGACGAATACCGGTGCGATGCTGTTCAGAAGATGCAGGTTGCTGCCGTCTTCTGTTTCTTCACCGGTGGTTTTGTTATCGATAGGATCGGAAGAGGAAGCCTCTTCGGTTTTCTTTGGATCGATCCCTTCGGCGGGGATCTCTTTATTCATGGAGAATCCGAGTAAAGGTTTACCGAAGAGCTCTTCGATCGGGTCGAGCTTCTGGTGCATACTGATCCGGCTACTTAGTTCTTCCGGTGTGGGATTCTTCGGTATTTCCTTCAGTGCTTCGATGATCTCGCAGTAATCAACAAGATTGACGAAGCGGATGTAGAGAGGAAGGATCTCATCGCAGGCCTTCGGGAGGTTCCGTTCTCCGTGCAGAAACTGCATGCCGTACTCGACTGCTTCTACAGGAAGCGCGGCGAAGAGACGGTTCAGAAAACTCATCTCGTCCAGGGCATTGTCGGCGACAGTACCGGAAGAGAGAACGGAATGGATCTGATCGAATACCAGATTGATATCGTGTTTCGGATACTCTTTTGAAGGCATAATTACTCCTTGTTATTCGGTAAAAGCACTCGGCGTGTTCTGTACTGCCGATTCAGTGATTCCCGGGGTAGGGAAAGGATCAGATCCCCAGCTCGAACTGCAGCTGCGGCTGCATCGGCTCGTAGCCGGCCATCTCGAAGTCTTCGATCGTGATGGTCGTGATGTCGCATCCCGATTCCTTGTTGAGGATCAGGTTCGGCTTCTGATCGGCAGTCTCGCCTGTTTCCGCGCGGCGAAGGATCTCGTGTGCGTTATCGATATGACGGTCATAGATCTGCTCATTTGCGACAAAGTGTGTGAAAACACCGGCTTCATAGCCTGTTGCGCGTGCAACCATCATAAGAAGTGCGGCATACTGGATCTCGTTGATTCCGCCGGCACCGGATGCGGTAAGCATGTCGCCGGATCTCTGGATCATGCACATGTCGAGATATTCTCCACGGACATTCCAGATCGTGAGAAATGCACACGGCGCAAGTCCGGGTGTCTCACGAAGATCAGCTTCCTGCCACAATGACATGATCTTTCTTCTTCCGTACGGATCTTTCTTGATGTCGGCGATCAGATTGTTGAGAAGATCGTAGCGCTTAACGGTCGCACCGTAACGCTGGCCGATCGTTCCGTCGCCGATATCCCACGGATCCCACCAGGTGACCTTCATTTCGGCCATCTCGGAAAGCACATTCGTAGGTTTCTGATAGATCGTGAAGATCTCACGGATACCTGTCTTCCAGGCCTGACGGCGGAGTGTGCTGATCGGGAATTCGCCTTTGCTTAAGTCGTATTTTCTTGTGACGTGGTTGACGCTGATCGTATAGGCCGGTGTGCCGTCCTCGTACTTCGGGCGCGGATTTACATCCTTATAGCCGTTTTCCAGAATGTTATGAATATCGCTGACCAGATAGGTGTCTGCCTTCGTCATAGGAATTACCTCATTTCAGAAATCTAGTTACCGTTGCGAGAAATCATCGCATGAAAATAGTATACCAAACTTCGTGAAAGTGTGGCGAACGAATCGGGGGATGGCGAGGCTCAGTGCTTCTCGACTGCAATCAAGGGGATCTCGAGCTCTTCTTTCGAAAGTCCTGCGTGTCCGCCGGGCATGAGCTTCGCCTCGACATGGGTATTGAAGAGGGAAGTATCCGAGACTGCGATAGCGAGGAAGTCGCCGAGTTTATCTCGGAACTGCGGATGCTCCGTGCCCGGGCCGAAGAGTTTTCTCTCGATGACTTCTTCTTTCGGGACGAGCCAGAACTTATCTCCGAATTTCTTTTCGAAAAGCACCGGGAACTCATCTTTATATTCTTCCTTGATGAACAGGTTCAGCGTTCTCGGCTCGATTCCCGGCATGCGGACGAGGCACTTCATGATCTCCGGATAGTCGAGGATACAGAGGTTCCTGCTGTCCATATGACCGTGGTCGGCCGTTATGAAAAGAAGTGTATCGGAAAGCCCATTAGCAAACTCTTCGATCCGCTTTTCGATAGCGGTGATCACTTCGTGTGTTTCTTGACTTACTGTTCCTGTCTTATGCATGGTACTGTCCGGTTCGCTCCAGTAGGCATAGATGCACTTCTTTTCGGGCTCGCTGCAGAGTTTGGTGACACGATCTAAGATTGCATCCAGATCCTGCGGATTCGGCTCGACAAAAGGCGTGGAGAAATAGGCGTTTGCACCTGCGTTCTTCATCTTTGAAACGATACTTTCATAAGGGGTATACGTAAAGCCAACGTGGAAATCCGCAGCCGGGCGTGTTTCTTCGACAGCAGGGCAGTCGTAATCACCGGGGCGGGATTCCTTTTCGATACTGAAAGGACTTCCGGCCTCAATCATCTGATCGCTGTTCGTATAGACGGTGACATTTTTCCTGAGTTCCGGGAAATAGCAGTCCCAACCGAGCCAGGCATGTTCGTCCGGGAACAGACCGCTGGTCACGGAAGTCGTGGCGGCAACTGTCGTCGGCGGGAAGACCGAGCTGTAGGATCCCGCCAGGTGAGAACGGAAAAAGCCGTTTTCGGACAAGTGCTTTTCCAATATAGAGACACCCATGGCATCCAGAAGAAGAACGACCACGTTCTTATAGTCCTTCGCCAGATAGGAATCAGCGAGAGGAAGCGTCGGCGCCGTGGCCTTTGCACCGAAATGAACGAGCATGGAGCTTGCCAGATTGACAAGGCAACTGTCGTAATTCGGAAGAGTGATCTCTGTCTTTTTCGAAACAGTCGGAAATGAAGTTCGGAACGGATCCATAGGCGCCTCCCTTGGTGCTTTTTAGCCATTATAACTTATACGCATCTTCGGGAAAAGAACTCACAGGTATAAGAAAAGAGACCATCCAGCCGGACGGTCTCTTTGTTTGTTTTGAACAGAGTATAGAATACGTTCTGTTACTTGATGTCGATATCGAGCGGCTTATCCAGCTCGTCGGACACGTATTTTCCATTCTTTTTTCTCTGTCTGACGCACTCGGTCAGGAGATATTCGATCTGTCCGTTGACGGAACGGAAGTCGTCTTCCGCCCACGCGGCGATAGCATCATAGAGCTTCGCCGAGAGTCTGAGAGGTATCTGTTTCTTCTCAGCCATTGCTTAGGCTCCTTCTGATCAGTAGAGGCTGCCGGAGTTTACGACCGGCTGGGCTTCCTTGTTGCCGCACAGTACAACCAGGAGATTCGAAACCATTGCCGCCTTTCGTTCCTCGTCCAGTTCGACTGTGTTTTTCTCGGACAATCTCTCGAGCGCCATCTCGACCATGCCGACGGCACCGTCGACGATGAGCTTTCTTGCATCTACGATCGCGGAAGCCTGCTGTCTCTGGAGCATCGCCGCTGCGATCTCCGGAGCATAAGCGAGGTAGGTGATACGTGCATCAACGATCTCCAGACCTGCGTCAGAGACCTTGCTCTGGATCTCATCCTTGATACGGTTGGCAACGACCTCGGTGGAACCTCTGAGGGAACCGTCGTCTGCCTCACCGTCACCGGTGGTATCAACGTTATCGGTTACGTCGTAAGGATAGATCTTTACGACATTTCTTACTGCGGTATCGCACTGAAGCGAGAGGTACTCCTTGAAGTTGTCCACATTGAAGACGGCCTTCGCGGTATCGGAAACCTTCCACATAACGGCGACTGCGATCTCGACCGGGTTACCGAGGACATCGTTGACCTTCTGCTTGCTGTTGGAAAGGGTCATGACCTTAAGGGAGATCTTGCGGGAGACCATATCTGCTGTGGCTGCCGGTGTGGCACCTGTGCTTGCCGCAGCTGCAGCAGCGAGAAGAGTAGAGCCTTTGGATGTGACATCGCCGCTCTGGCCGAGGTGGGTTCCGGCCGCCGGGTTAAATGCTGTGCAGAACGGGTTTACATAGAAGAAACCATCGCCCTTCAGTGTGCCGATGTACTTGCCGAAAAGAGTAAGTACGAGAGCTTCGTTCGGCTTTAAGACTTTGAGGCCGAGAAGCGGGAACCAGCCGATGCAGAGATATGCGATGCAGACGATGAAGAGCGGGAGGGGTTGAGGTGTATCGCCCTCGGCGTTACATCCGCAGTAAATGATGCCCGCGATCGCCGCGATGAACAGAAGAATAGTCATAAGAAGGACGAGTCCGCCGATCTTTCTGCCCTTTAGGGTCTTTTCGGAAATCTGTAAATCTTTCATAGTAGTCATCCTTTCTTGCGGCACCTTCCCGAGACCTTCTCGAAAAGCACTTGCCCGCCGCTTTTTTTTGTGATGTTGAAGCGATATCAAAGTGATATCATTATGATGATTATGTCACCGTATGAACAACTTGTCAATAGTGAAAAGTATTTGTGAATAGTTGTCTGAAAAAATTGCGATTTGATAAGAGAAGAATTAAAATATATACATGTCGAACATGTGTAGAAAAAGGATCGCGGTGCTGCTCAGCCAGCCCGAAGAATACTATCACGAGCGGTTCCTCAAGGGTTTCCTGAAGGAGGCTTTTGCCAGGGATTACGACGTATGCATGTTTGCGATGTACATCAAGTACCAGAACAGTCCGGCGCGCTGTATCGGCGAGACGTCGATCTATGGCCTGGTATCCTACGATAAGTTCGATGCCGTGGTCGTCATGGCGGATACCATCCAGACGGAAGGCGCGGTGGACAAAATCGAGCAGGATCTCCGTGCAAACTATAAGGGCCCGGTGCTTTTCGTAGATAAAGAGAGTCAATATTATCCTTCGATCCATATCGATAACTATACGCCGGAGAAGGCCGTGATCTCGCATCTGATCGAGAAACACGGCATGCGGGATATCGCGTTCCTGTCCGGTAAATCCTGGCATCCGCACTCTATCCAGCGAGTCAATGCATATAAGGATGCTCTCCGTGAGCACGGTATCGAGATCAATGAGGATCGTATCTTCTTCGGAGATTTCTGGTACACGAGCGGTGAGTCCCTCGCGGACAGCCTGACCAGCGGGGAAGGGACGCTTCCGGAGGCGGTGGCATGTGCCAACGACTATATGGCGCTGGGCCTGGCAAAGAGACTCGTCGAGAAGGGTTTATCGATCCCTGAAGATATCGCGGTCGTCGGCTGTGACTGCAATCAGGAAGGCCGGCACGCACCGATTCCGCTGACTTCGTCTGCACTGGATGCGTATAATCTCGGTCAGAATACCGCTCTTCGCATACATGAACTGATTACGGGAAAAATCGAACCGAAGATCGAGTCGGAGATGGGAATGTTTATCGGCGGCAGCTGCGGATGTGACTGTGACAGCGCCAAACCGAGGTATTACCAGAGAGAAACCTGGGATACAGATCTGTCTCTGCGATCGATGTTCTCGCCGCTGAATCAGATGGACGAGGATCTTCTGGCGCAGTCTTCCTTTACCGGACTTATCAGTACGATATTCGTATCTCTTAACTATATCCGCGGTTTTTCAAGCTTCAATCTGTGCCTGAATCCGATGCTTGGAGAAGCGGGCGGCGGATTTGAGAACCGGATCATGCAGGTCATCCGATGTGGATCGGACGGGAACGACAAGATCCTTGCGGATTCTTACTTCAATAAGGATGTCATGCTTCCGGAGCTTTATGAGAAGCGGGAGAAGCCTGCGGCCTTCTGTTTCATGCCGCTTTACTATCAGGAAAGTGTCTTCGGATATGCGGCGGTAAGCTACGGCGATAAGGAGAAAGTCATTACTCCGGAGTACCGTGCTTGGCTTCGATCCGTCAGCCGCGGCATCGAGTGCTATAAGCGTTCCGATGAACTGATCGGCAGTAACAGGATCGCGAAGACGGGTATCACGACAGACAGCCTAACCGGTCTTGCGAACTATCTGGGATTCCTCGAGAGATCCGAGACGCTCCTGCATCTGATGCATAATAATGGCGGCTATATGGGTGCTCTGGCTATCGATATCAAGGATCTTGCCGTGATCAACGACACTTACGGACGAAAAGAAGGCGACAATGCGATCATGACGACGGCAAGTGTTCTGGAGAAGGTATTCTCCAGCCGTAACTGCATGTGTTTCCGTGTCGGTAACGATGAGATGGTCGCTCTCCGTATCACGAGATCTCCGGACGACAATGAGATGCTCTCTGAGAAGGATAAGGTCATGAAGATGATCCGCGATCAGGTCAATGATTCCGATGCTGCATACGAGATCGATCTTTTCTACGGAGTACAGAGCGGAAGCCCGAAGAACTCCGAGGAGCTCGAGCGTCTGGTCAATATTGCGATCAGCAAGAAAAATGCGGATAAAGCAAATGACATGAAGCTCCTCGGCAAGCGCGACTTAAGTGAAGAGGAGATGAAAGAGGCGCGTCTCGTCAGTGAGATCCTCGATGACAATAAACTTTTCTATCACTTCCAGCCGATCATCGATGTGCGGACCGTAAAGATCTACGGCTATGAGGCGCTGATGCGCGCAGATGTCACCCCGCATATGTCGCCGATGTCGATCCTGCGGTATGCCGAGTACTACGACCGTCTCTATGATGTGGAGAAGGCGACGTTCCATAATGTGATCTCCGAGATGAAGAAGAATATTTCGAAACTGTCGGACGGCAAGAAGATCTTCATCAACTCGATCCCGGGCTGCATGCTCGATGAGGTGGATATCCGCGTTCTGGAGGAATATCTGCAAGCGCATCCGGACTCCATCGTTGTCGAGCTGACCGAGCACAGTGAGATCTCGGATGAGGCTCTCGATAAGCTGAAGAAAGTCTGTGAGAAACTGGGCATCAAGACGGCCGTTGATGACTACGGAACGGGTTATTCGAATGTATCGAACCTTCTTAGGTATCAGCCGAATTATGTGAAGATCGACCGGTCTCTGATCGCCATGATCGAGGACAGTCCGCAGAAACAGCACTTCGTGAAAGATATCATCGATTTTGCCCATGATAACGATATCCTCGCCCTTGCCGAGGGAGTCGAGACAGAAGACGAACTGATGACGGTCATCATGCTCGGCGCCGACCTGATCCAGGGATACTTCACGGCGAACCCGGAAAAAGAGATGCTTCAGTCGGTGGGCCACCGGGCCGCCGATGCGATCCGTATGTATGCGGCGATCAAGTATCAGGAGATCAGCATCTGAAAAGATTTCAAAACCTGAAATAATGTGTTGACATAATCCTTATTAGGATGTAGTATCAATAGTAGAAAAGCACTTGGACACATCTTAAGTGATCCAGGGTGACTGTTCTAAGATCTATAACACAGTTTTGTCAGGAGTTTCAGGATGCAGGAAAGAAATACGCTTCAGAAAAGAATCGTTCACGAGACCTTGATCCGGATGTGCAATCACCCTACCGCCGACGAAGTCGTTGCGGAAGTGCAGAGCACCTATCCGTCGATCTCCCGCGCGACCGTCTATCGTATTTTAAATAAACTTGCCGATTCCGGTGAGGCACTCCGCATCCGTATCAACAATGGTGCCGACCACTTCGACCACCAGACCTTCCCGCACTATCACGTGCACTGCAGTGAGTGCGGGCGCGTCGCGGATGTCGTGATGCCGGTCAAGGACCTCGCCGATATGCTTTCTGATACTTCCGGTTATACGATCATAGGATATTCGCTCCAGTTCGACGGACTGTGCCCGGAGTGCAGTAAAGAAGATGAAGAGCGCGGCGCATAAGACGCGGGGAGTGCTTTTCAAATCAAATCAGACAAGGAGAAAATGAGTATGACAAAGTTTGTATGTTCTGTATGTGGTTACGTTTACGAAGGACCTGATGCACCGGATGAGTGCCCGGTATGTAAGGCAAAGAAGGCTGCATTTAAGAAGATGGAAGAGGACATGGGTCTCGCGGCTGAGCATAAGTTCGGTGTATATGCAGAGACCGTGAAGAATAATCCTGATATTTCCGAGGAGGATAAGAAGTACATCTTCGACCAGCTGAAGGCAAACTTCACCGGTGAGTGCTCCGAGGTCGGCATGTACCTCTGCATGGCTCGTATCGCTTACCGCGAGGGCTATCCGGAGATCGGACTTTACTGGGAGAAGGCTGCATTTGAAGAGGCAGAGCATGCAGCGAAGTTTGCTGAGCTTTTAGGATCTGACCTGGAAGCGAACATGAAGGCATCCACCAAGGAGAACCTCAAGTGGCGTGTGGACTGCGAGTTCGGTGCTACAGCCGGTAAGACAGAACTTGCTACCTGCGCAAAGAAGAATAACCTCGATGCGATCCATGATACCGTTCATGAGATGGCAAGAGACGAGGCTCGTCACGGAAAAGCACTGAAGGGTCTGCTCGACAGATATTTCGGCTGATCTGAAGAAGGCGCCGGAGAGGGCGCTACCTAGAAAGAAGCATGAGGGGCGTCCGCAGAAGAGATGCGGACGCCCGTTCTTTAGTTAAGAAAGGGAAGCACTATGTTTATCAGTAACGATATCAAGTATGTTGGCGTAAATGACCACAATATCGACCTTTTCGAGGGCCAGTATGTGGTGCCGAACGGTATGGCGTATAACTCCTATGTGATCTCGGATTATAAGGTCGCGGTCATGGATACGGTCGATAAGAATTTCACGCATGAGTGGCTCGATAATGTGGAAAAAGCACTTGAAGGCAAGGCTCCGGATTACCTCGTTGTACAGCACATGGAGCCGGACCACTCCGCCAATATCGTGAACTTCATGAAGAACTATCCGAATGCCGAGATCGTATCTTCCCAGAAAGCCTTCACCATGATGAAGAATTTCTTCGGAACGGAGTTTGAAGACCGGAGGATCGTTGTAGGTGAGGGGGATGAGCTTCCTCTCGGCAAGCATGTCCTGAAGTTTGTCGGGGCACCGATGGTGCACTGGCCGGAAGTTATCATGACATACGACACATTCGACCAGGTGCTTTTCAGTGCGGACGGATTCGGTAAATTCGGCGCTCTGGATGTCGAGGAAGACTGGGCATGCGAAGCCCGCCGCTACTATATCGGTATCGTCGGAAAATACGGCGCGCAGGTGCAGGCTGTCCTGAAAAAGGCGGCAGGCCTTGAGATCAAGACGATCTGCCCGCTGCACGGACCGGTGCTCACAGGGGATCTTTCGGAATACCTTAAGCTCTATGATATCTGGTCTTCCTACGGTGTGGAGACGGAAGGTATCGCGATCTTTTATACATCCGTTTACGGACATACGAAGGCTGCAGTTGAACTTCTCGCGAACAAACTAAAGGAGAACGGCTGCCCGAAAGTTGTGGTGAATGACCTTGCCAGAGAAGATATGGCCGAGTGTGTCGAGGATGCGTTCCGCTATGGACGAATCGTACTTGCGACGACTACATATAACGCGGATGTATTCCCGTTCATGAGAGAGTTTATCCATCACCTCACGGAGAGACAGTTCCAGAACAAGACCGTTGCCATGATCGAGAACGGTTCCTGGGCGCCGCAGGCGATCCGCACCATGAAGGCGATGCTTGAAAAGAGCAAGAACATCACCTATACCGAGAATAACGTCAAGATCATGTCTGCTTTAAACGACGAGTCGAAGGCTCAGGTCGATGCGATGGCAAAAGAACTCTGCCAGGACTATCTTGCGCAGAAGGATGATACTGCGAATAAGAACGATCTGACGGCGCTCTTTAACATCGGATATGGCCTTTATGTCGTTACTTCCAATGATGGAAAGAAGGACAACGGTCTGATCGTAAATACGGTAACGCAGGTCACCAATACTCCGAACCGTATCGCAGTCACGATCAACAAGCAGAACTATTCCCACCACGTCATCAAGCAGACCGGTGTCATGAACGTTAACTGTCTGTCCGTCGAAGCCCCGTTCAAGGTATTCGAGAACTTCGGTTTCCAGAGCGGAAGAAATGTCGATAAGTTCGCGAACTGCGACAATATCCTGCGCTCCGATAACGGACTTGTCTTCCTGCCGAAGTACATCAATTCCTTCATGTCCCTGAAGGTCGAAGATTATGTCGATCTGGATACTCACGGCATGTTCATCTGCTCCGTGACCGAGGCACGTGTTCTCAGTGATAAGGAGACCATGACGTATACCTATTACCAGAAGAACGTCAAGCCGAAGCCGGAGACGGAAGGTAAGAAGGGCTGGGTATGCAAGGTCTGCGGATATGTCTACGAAGGTGACGAACTCCCGGATGACATCGTATGCCCGCTTTGTAAGCACGGTGCCGCCGACTTCGAACCGATCGAGTAAGCGAAGAACAATCCGATAACATGAAAGAACAGGCTTTCGCGGCCTGTTCTTTTTTTGTATACTTACGAAAGATAAAACAAAGAAACGGATGGGCACTTCCTATGCAGAATGTAGAACCCTATGAACATAAAGTACAGTACTACGAGACGGACAAGATGAGTATCACTCATCACAGTAACTATGTCCGCTGGATGGAAGAAGCCAGAGTTGATTTCTTAAGTAAGATCGGCTGGGATTTCGATAAACTAGAAGCAAGTGGTGTCGCGTCACCGGTCATCTCCATTGAGGTGAAGTACAGGGGAAGTACGACGTTCCCGGAGGTCATCACGATCTATGTGAAGGTCCTTGTACTGAAAGGCGTGCGCCTGACGATCGGTTATGAGATGAAGAATGCAGAAGGCAAGGTCGTCTGTGAAGCGAAATCCGAGCATTGCTTCGTAAACATGGAAGGACGCCCGATCCGTCTTGAAAAGGATTGCCCGGAGTTCTATCAGGCACTGTCGGCACTAGTGGAGACTACCTGACAGAATAGTCTGCTTTTCTTTACAAATGCCACGGGCTATGCGACAATAGTTTGGGAGTTTAGAGTTGGATAAAGGATCTTTTACAACAAGACCGGGAGGGGTTTAATGAACAGCAAAGATTTCTATGAAGCATTAATTGTCGAAGTAATCTCCTTTGATGAAGAAGATGTAATTATAACCAGCAATTGGGGCCCTGAAGAGGGGAAGAATTAATACGTGCTTGTTTCTTTCATTGTGGAGGGTTTGAAATGAATAGTAAACGGATTATTAAGCGAATAAGTGCCATGCTGGTAAGTGCAGTCATGCTTACTGTTATGATTCCTTGCGTTGTTACGGCAGCTGAAGTTACGGCAAAGTATTACGATGTTGATAGCATGCAAATGAATAGTGTTCAAGCGACTGTTGTAACGTCAGATGTAACGACCTGGACAGACGGATGGTATGTTGTTAATGCTAACACTACTATTACCAGCAGAGTAGAGGTTACAGGCGATGTAAAATTGATTGTCAATGAAGATAAGCATTTGTTTGTTCCAAAAGGAATTCATGTTCCTTCTGAATCTTCTCTAACAGTTCATCGGGCACACTGGTCTGCCGACGGATATCTTGTCACAGCATACGCTTCCGGAACTGTTGATGATAATAATGCTGCTATTGGAGGCAATGACGGCGAATATAACGGCAATATCACGATCTATGGAACTAACATGGAAGTTTATGGTGGAGCAGGCGGAGCCGGTATCGGTACCGGAGCGAACGCAACTATCGGTGAACCTCACGAAATCGTATTTAACACAGACAAAGATGTTATTGCTTCCGGAGGTAATGGAGCCGCAGGTATCGGCGGTGGTCTGAATTCAGATGCTCCCGATATTCTGATCAAAAACGGAAAATATACTATTTCAGGAAAGGGCGGAGCTGCTGCTATCGGCGGCGGATCGAATGGTTCTTTCAAAACAATCGAAATATCTACAACTCTTGGTTTTTCTGCTGTAAGTGAAGGTGGAGGAGCAGCTATCGGAAACGGTAGTGGAGCTGTACGTACATATAGTTCTCAGCAGCCAGCCATAAAGATCACAAAATGCGGTTCGAATCCGTATGGCCTCGATGCAAGTGCTTCTAATGGAGGAAAAGCATTCATCTGCAGTGCTTCTGAAGATCCTGCATCAGTTCCTTCATGTGCGGTTTATGTAATTGATGAAGTGAAGATTTTAAAGAGTATCAACTCAACGGACAATGCGATAACAAATGATGTTGAAGACTGCTTTAAAAGTGAACGGATACATATGGAGCGTTGTTCTCATAGTAATGCGATATATATTTCTACGCCGACAGGTCATAGCCGAAGCTGCACTGATTGCCGGTATGTACTCGCAGAAGAGCCTCACTCCGGAGGAGACGGTCCCTGTCCGACATGCGGTTACGGATATGAAGCTATTCTCCGTTCTGCTACAGTCGATTTTTCCGGTAAGTTAAAACTGGTATATTCTTTCTATGTGTCTGACCAGTTAAAGAATGAATCGGGTGCATATATTAAGTTGTCAATGGGTACATCGGAAAAGAAGATTCCGGTATCAGAAGGAAAGACTGTCGGGGAAAACACTCTGTTTTACTATCCTGTGGAGATTGTTAACAGTACTAAAACGGTTACACTGACTCTCCATCATGCAGATGATTCGATTGTGTACTTCCATACTGGAGCAAATCCTACCTCATCTTTTTCCTATTCTGTTGAGACCTACGCAAAGTCAATGGCAGAAAACGGAACTACGAAAGCCATGCGTGATCTTGGCATGGCCTTAAGGGACTACGGTATTTGTGCCTATTCCTATTTTTCTGGTGCCTCGTATTCTCCGAATAACTCAGACATCTATTACTTCCACTTAACTGATAGTATCGAATCCCAATACGGTGTTAAGGTCATAGATGCCTCAAAACCTGAGGGTTTTGTGAAAACTACATATAATGTGAACTTTATGGAGGATAATACGCTTCGAGTTACCTTTGTTCTTGATGGGTCAGTTCCTAAAGAGAACTATGTGTTCAAAATCGATGGTAGTGAAGTTGAAGCTAAACAAGTCGGAGAAAACAAGTACGCGTTGTATGTAAGAAATATTGCGCACCAAATCTTGATGCAGAACATGATTTCAGTATTTCGTATGGCGGAAATACATACACGGTTCGTGCCAGTGTTATGAGTTATGCAATTCTCGTAATGCAAAACCATCAGGATCTAAGTTCGGAGTTTAGCCTTATCTGTTTAGCAAGGTCGATATATTTCTATAACGAAGCGGCTAATGTATATTTTGAAGGAGGCAGGTAATCTCTTATGAAGAGATCGCTTATTTCGGGAGTTGTTTTATCTCTCCTGATGCTTTCTGCCTGCGGTGGAGATAAGTCAGCTCCTGGATCATCTGTTTCTTCGAGTACAGATACATATACTTCTCATATGAATGAACAGACTGTTTCTGAGGATGAGAAGATGGCCACTTTGTCTGCTGTTGCTGAGTTGTCTGACAAGCAAACTCCCAATACCACTCAAGAGCCAACTCTGACAGAAAAGGTAAAAGAGTCTCTTGAAGATCAGACTACACAGAAAGATAAAATGACCAGTTCTGATACTCTCTTCGATCCGGATACTGGTGAAATAGCACTACCGGAGCCTTCGATTGAAACTGACGGATCGGAGATAAATGATGCGGAGCCGGATGATAACCCGAATACTAAACCATCAGAACAGAAATCATCCGAAAGTATTCCTCCGAAACGAACAGAATATACCGGAAATCTCCTTGGAGAACCTGATGAATTCTAAATCGTTTTGACTTAGGGAGACATCTTCCCGGAGAAACGATCCCGATACTGTTTCGGTGTGACTCCGCTATCCTTCTTTAAAAGGTTCGTAAAGTAGCTCTGGCTCGGGAAGGCGAGCGATGCAGAAATCTCGGCGATAGAATAGTCCGAGGAAGAGAGCATCGATTTTGCCGTCTCGAGCTTTTTTGTCAGGATGTATTCGCTGACGGAATAACCGGTCTCTTTCTTGAATAGCCGTGAGAGGTAGTTCGGAGAGAGGCCGCTTATATTTGAAAGGGTCTTTATTGTGATCCTTGTATGCAGGTGTTCATAGATATAGTTGATGCAGATATTTACGGCTTTGGATGTGATGACCTTTTGTGTGATGTCTTTCATGCGCCGGGCATAGTGTCTGCACATCTCATCATGGATCTCAGAGATCTCTTCCGGACTTCTGGCTTCATCTGAAAGACGGATATAGTAATCGCTCAAAGTGAAGGATTCTGCCACGCTCATGCCGGAAGAGATGCAATAGCGGGCGATCATAGCCGTAGTGATCGTCAGGTGGTATTTCAGATTGGAAAGCGGGTCTTTCGAGAGGATGCCGAATCCTTCCTTCTTGTGAAACGGATCCTGAAGAAGCTCTGTCAGTTTCTTTATGTCACCGGTACGGATGGTTTCATAGAATTCGATCTCCGGCTGGAACGGCGCGTGAAAGATCTCATATTCGCGATGTAAAAACTCCTGGTAGGAGATCTTCTTTCTCTGTGCGCTCATAGGGTCCTCCCAAGAAATCAAAAATCTACGAACGGCGAGTGCTTTTCGAGCGGTATTATAGCATGAAAACGTAAAAAAAGATATGAAAAGGCAATAATGACGCTTTCAGAATTGTTATCTTGATTTCAACATAGAACCTTATGGGGTATTTTTTGAGGAGGGTAACTATGAAGAAAAGCAGAATCATCAGCTCGATTCTGGCAGCTTCCATGCTTCTTTCTCTTTCTGCTTGCGCAAAGAAGAAGGAGGAAAGCAAGGAAACACCCGCAGAGACTCCTGCGCAGACAGAAGCCGCGGTGCCGGAACTTGAGGGCTACAGTCTCCTTTGGAACGATGAGTTTGACGGGGATAAGATGGACGAGAGTAAATGGAACTATGAGCCGCATGAACCGGGCTGGACGAACAACGAGCTGCAGGAATATACGACTTCCACAGACAATGTTTTCGTTCGCGACGGTCACCTCGTTCTGAAAGCAATCAAGACCGAGAAGGACGGTAAAGAGTATTACACATCCGGAAAAGTTACCGGCCAGAATAAGACGGATTTCACCTATGGTAAAGTCGTTGTTTCTGCAAAGGTACCGGAAGGCCAGGGACTCTGGCCGGCGATCTGGATGATGCCGAAGGATGAATCCCACTATGGTCAGTGGCCGAAGTGCGGTGAGATCGACATCATGGAGTCGCTTGGTAACGATACGACTATCTCCTATTCTACGATCCACTACGGCGAGCCGCATGCCGAGCAGCAGGGCACGATTACAAAAGCCGGTGCTGACAGCTTCTCTGCGAAATTCCACGAGTACTCCGTAGAGTGGGAACCGGGCGAGATGCGCTTCTATACAGATGGCGAGCTCGTTTTAAAAGTAAATGACTGGTTCACTGCAGTTGAGGGTGAAGATGACAAGCCGTATCCGGCACCTTTTGATCAGCCGTTCTTCGTACAGATGAACCTTGCTGTTGGCGGCAACTGGCCGGGCAATCCGGACGCGACGACCGATTTTTCCAAGGCGGAATTCGAGATCGACTATGTCCGTGTATATCAGAAGCCATCTTATGATACAAATGTAAAGAAGCCGGAGAAGCCTTTCCGTGAAGCACTTCCGGATGGTAACTTCATCAGAAACGGTAACTTCGCAGAAGCCGAGAACCTGGAAGACGATGTCGACTGGAAGTTCCTGCTGTTTAACGGCGGTGAGGGTTCCGCGGAGATCAAGGACGGAGAGATGATCATCTACTCCACCAACTGCGGTACAGAAGAGTATTCCGTACAGCTCGTTCATCCGGATCTTCCGATGAGAAAAGGCCATAAGTATAAGCTGACATTCGATATCCGTGCCGATGAAGACCGTAAGTGTATCGTATGTGTATCCGCACCGAATGCCGGATGGATCCGTTACTTCCCGGATACATCGATCCAGCTGACGACCGAGTGGCAGACATTCACCTATGAATTTGATATGACCGAGAAAGACGATAACAACGGCCGTCTCGAGTTTAATATGGGTAAGTATAAAGACACGGCTACGATCCACATCACGAATGTACGTGTGGAAGATATCACCGGCTGACGCTTTCGTCAGTCGGGTTAAAATGACCTGACCTGATAACCTTTCTTTCCGAGGAGAAAAAGAACCTCAGGAAAAGCGTGAGAGCGAATCCGCCGGGCACCCCCCCGGCGATCGTAAAGATGCTTTTCCTGAGGTCTTTTTTTTTATCCTACTGATTCTACTTCGATATCTACCTGATACTTCTCGTAGTTACCGGTTGCTTTCCAGGCGCTGACGATACGCTCGATGATCTCACGGTAATTCTTCGAGTCTCCGTTACTGAAGATGATGAAGAAGTGACCGGAATAACGGCTGACGACATCATTCTTCTTCAGGTTAACGATCAGTGCTTCCTCAAAGGAATCCTTGATCTCATCCGCTACGATATTTTCGTCCGGAGACTTGATGGAGATGCGGACAAAACCGCTCTTCGTGCCGGACACTTTGTTATCACGGTTGAGGAATTTGTAGATGACCTGGAGTCTGTCGAAGTTGACGAGGTATGCACCCTTTCCTTCATTTCGCTCGCCGATGATCTTCTTGATCCTCTCGATATTGTTGTTATCGGAGTTCTGCGGATCCAGATCTCTGTTCTCCGAGTTTTTCTGATAGAATGCATAGCCGTGTTTGCCGTTCTGTTTAACGACGTACAGTGCTTTGTCCGCATATCTGAAAAGATCATCAAACTCTTTTCCTTCGGTAGGAACACGGACTGCACCGATCGATGCACCGAGCGGGATATTCATGTCCGAACCCATATACTCCTTGGCGGACTGGATGATCTCACGGTTCAGGTAGCGGGTGATCTGATCGACATCATTTTCATCGATCGTGTTCTTAATGAATCCGATGAACTCATCACCGCCGAGACGGCCGCCCATATTGCCTTCGCCGACGGCTTCCGTGATCAGTTCACCGAAGCGGATGAGGATCCTATCGCCCATCTCGTGTCCGTAGATGTCATTTACGAGCTTGAAACTGTCGAGGTCGATCATCATGAGGATACCGGTATTCTCGCTGCAGAGACGAGTCAGAATACGTTCTGATGCCGCCTTGTTATAAAGACCAGTCATCGGGTCGGTGGACATTTCTTTCTGAAGACCGCGGATCTTACTTGCTCTCTTATTGATCGTGAACAAGAGCCAGATGACATAGAAGGCCACGAAGCTTGCGACGAATAAGAGGTAGATGCGGAAATAGAGCTTTTCGAACATCATGGCTTCTTTTCGGATCGTGAATACAGCTTCGCGTTCGACCGCACCGGTTGCCTCATTCAGCACCTGAATATGAAGTTTATAGTTGCCATAGCCGAGAGAGGTAAACTCGAGAGGCTGGATCTCGTTCTGATGGCAGGTGATACCATTATCGTTCGCGCCTTCCAAATAGTAGCGGACCAGAGGATTGGAAAGGGAATAATTGGTGACGGCGACGTTAAAACTGATACGGTCGGACTTCGCCGGGATTACGAATTTACCGTTCATTTCATGGATGATGATGTCACCCTGGGTGATCGATTCCAGATGGATCTGATAATTTGCATCCTTGGGCATGTAGTTGTCCGTGGAAATCACTCGGACGCCGTCTGTGCAGCACAGATAGAGTGTTCCGTCATTAAAGATGTTCCAGGAGTTCGCTGTAAAGGTCGTGTTCAGTCCCCAGTTCTTATTCAGAAGTGTGCAGGTGTAGTTTCCGTCTTCCGCCATGGTTTTCTCATCGATGAGGAAAAGACCGGCACTCGATGTGATCCAGCACATGCCGTCATCCGAGATGAGGATATCGTAGTTGTTCGTGAAGGGGAAATTCTTCAGTTCACGAATCGCATTTCCGTCATCGTAATAGATCGAGTCACTGGTTACGTAAAAGAAACCGGAAGTGCCCTTTACGATACGCATAACGACGGAGGTCGTCAGACCTTCCTCTTCGGAGATGTGTCCCGCGACCCTGTCGTTTTTGATGATATAGATTCCGTCTCCGTCGGAAGCAGCGAGGACAGTTCCGTCCTCACGCTCATACATGGAAAGGATATATTGGTTCTTAAGACCATTCTCATTTCCGATCGTGGCGACTACCTGATCATCCTTGATAAAGGACAGTCCCTTATTGCTGGCTGCAAGAATCCTTCCGTCCGACAGTTCGATACAAGAACGCATCTTCGAACCCAGCATTCCGTTTTCTTCGTTGAAGCAGGTGATCGTATCATCCGGGGAAATGCGGAAAAGTCCCGGTTTGGTATCGTAGGAACTGATCCAGAGATTTCCCTTCGAGTCCGTCATGAAGTGACGTATACGTGCTCCGGAAAGGCTCCGTGCCCAGGGCTTGTCAACTGCTTCGGCACTCTTTTCATCGAAAAGGAAAACACCGTGGTCTGTACCGACATAGACTAAGCCTTCATTTCGGAATACAGCATTAACGACATCGTTATCCAGCCCGGCTTTCCTAAAGAGAGATCTGAAAGGCGTGTGTGCGCATTTGAGAAGACCGTGCTTGCTGGAAGAAAACCACACATTTCCCTGATCGTCGACACATACATCACTGGTGGTTCCGCTGAAATCGTCTTCGGTCATGTCCGTCGTTTCCCACGTCTTTTCATCGATAAAGCCGAATCCGACATTGCCGCAATAGAAGAAGCCGCCGTACTCGGATGAGTATTTGATATTGGAAAAATAGGAATGACCTTCTATGGAAAAAGAACCCGTACGTGACAGTTTATCGTCGGTAATGTTGTAGCGCTCGATAACGTTTCCGGTCGTGGTAACAAGGATATTCTCGTTTGAGCAGGCAACTGCTCGATAGGCTATATTTCCCGGAAGATCACATTCGGCGAGGTCTGTCAGCATATCGTCTTTTATCGTGAAAAGAATGCCGGAATTCGTTACACCGATTATGGTGCCGTCAGAGGTGCGATCCATAGAGGTGCAGTAACTGATCTTGTCCCACTCCCGGAAAGTCTTAACTGTCCCGTCCGGCGTGATCTTGGAGATGGACATGAAAGTTCCGACATAGATGTTTCCGTTATTATCTTCACAGATCGAGCGGACGGAATCTGCCTCGAGGCCGTTTCCGGAATCAAACAGTTTGACTTCTTCGGTATTCGGATCGTAGCAGAACACACCGCTGTCGTTCGTGCCGATCCAGAGCTTTCCGGACATGTCCACATAAAGAGTCATAACATTCCGGATACGGGAATCAACATCTGCCTGATGGAAGCGGACGCCGTTGAATTTATAAAGACCAGCGTATGATCCGACCCAGAGATAACCGTCCCGGGTCTGGGCAACGGCATTTACTTCAGAAGTGAGGATGCCGTTATCGGTGTCATAGACGATCGTATCAAAGTCGGAATCAAAGTCAAAGGCACGAAGTGCGCGATAGTTCACCGACATGAAACTGAGACCTACGATCAGGGCGAGAAGTCCGGCCGAGCTTCTGGTGACGCTTCGCTGCTGTTTTTTAAAGATACGTGTCTCCTCGATATCTACCAGGAAGAGTGCAAGGAAAACGGTCACTACACGGTCCGGAAGATCGATAAAGGCAACGGCCAGATAGGAATTCAGGCTTTTCAGATTGACGGATCTGCTCAGCATGCTAAGAAGGGAATCTCCCCAGAGGTTATGGGTCTTTCCGCCATAGTAGTACAGGTTTAACGGGCAGCTGACGAGTGATGTGACCACTGCCGCAAGAACTCCGATCGTTACGATCGCCAGGACGTCTTCTCTGTGTTTTCTCGGGAAGAATAAGCCGACAACGATCGCCATCATGATGCCGATGGAGTAATAGGGAAGAGGAAGCCCCATCGGAAGACCGTAAAGAAGCTGGGAGAAGATGGAGAGAATGATGCCTGCGAGAGGACCGAAGGCGATGGAGATGGCCATCGTTCCGATGTTGTCGAGCCAGAACGGAAGGTCGAAGTGCGCGGCCAGATAATGACCTGCGACATTATATATCGCGCCGAGGCACATGATGATTATTGTACGGAAATCCGGCTTGAAAAGAACCAGTTCCCGGAGCTTATGCTTTGTGTCTTGTTTCATATTCCAATTTCTCCCCTAAATATTATTACCATTATATGCGAAACGATTTAGAAGCGAAACGCGCCTATTGTACAGGATTATTTTAGTTTTTGCGTTAAAACATGGCAAAAATGACATTTGTCATGTCGGGATGTGATTTCTTTCACTTACAGGGCAAAACCCGTTATGGAATAATAGAATCATGAAAGCGACGGGGAAGCCCCCGAAAAGAAACACATACTAAGAAATGAGGTCAAGAAAATGAGTGAGATCATTAAAGTAGACGGACTTGTGAAGCGTTATAAAGAGCTGATCGCTGTTGATAACTTCAGCATGACAGTCAACGAAGGAGAGATCCTGGGCCTTCTCGGACCGAACGGTTCCGGTAAATCCACGACTATCAACTGCATCCTGTCCCTTCTGGAGTTTGATAAGGGTTCGATCATGATCCACGGAAAAGAGATGAGCCCGAAGGCTTACGATCTCAAGAGCGAGATCGGCGTGGTTCCGCAGGAAGTATCCGTATTCGAGGAACTGACTGTTTATGAGAATATCGATTTCTTCTGCGGACTTTATGTTCAGGATAAGAATGAAAGAAAGAAACTGGTTCAGGAAGCGATCGATTTCGTCGAACTGAATGATTTTAAGAAGTTCCGTCCGAAGAAACTTTCCGGCGGCTTAAAGAGAAGACTGAATATCGCCTGCGGTATCGCTCATAAGCCGAAGATCATCTTCTTCGACGAACCGACAGTAGCCGTCGATCCCCAGAGCAGAAACAAGATCCTCGAAGGTATTGAGGAACTCAGAAAACAGGGTGCGACGATCATCTATACTTCCCACTATATGGAAGAGGTCGAGCAGCTTGCCGACCGTATCATCATCATCGATAAAGGCCAGCTGATTGCAGAGGGCTCAGTAGATGAGCTCAAGAGCATGATCAAAAAGAGCGAGATGATCAAGATCGAGGCGAAGGGCATTAGCGAAGAGGATCTCGACAAGATCAGAAAACTCGATAACATCTTCAACGCGGAGTACGATGGCAAGATGCTGAAGGTCGAAGCCGGCAAGGGTAACAACGTCGTTGAGATCATTAAGGTCCTCGAAGAGAAGGGCTACAAGATGAAGAATGTATATTCCGAACAGCCTACTCTAAACGATGTTTTCCTTGAGTTTACGGGAAAAGAACTGCGTGACGATTAAGTGGGAGGAAGAGGAAAATGATGTTTACATACTATCTGCGCAAGACATTGCGCGACAAGGGCTTTATTTTCTGGTCACTGGCCTTTCCGCTCCTTCTGATGCTCTGCTTCAATGTGACGTTCATGGGGCCGGCCAAAGGTGAAGTGGATTTCGAACCCGTAAAGAGCAGCATCATCGTAAAAAGTGAAAGTGCTTTTTCAGAAGAATTCTGTAACGTGATGACGAATCTGGCGGATGCCGAAACCGTGAAAAACAGCAACATGGGCTACAATCACGCAATCGTTGAACTGGTCGACAGTCCTTCCCAGGAAGACGCCGAGAAAAAGATCCTGGATAAAGAGATCTCAGTCCTCTATCTGGTGGACGGCGAAAACGAGAGCGTCGAAGTCAAGGTCGGCGACGGCGCGAATATGACCACATTGATGGTTGCCAGATCTGTTGTTGAGTCCTACAGAAGAAATTATATGATCATGAAAGATGCCGCGGTGACAGCGCCGGATAAAATCGAGACAGTTATGAAGACTCTTTCGGAATCCATTCCGGTCATGAAGGCAAAGACTACCTATCTCGGTGATGACGGATCTTCCGCAAATGTGTACATGTGGTACTTCTACAGCACGATCGTCATGGGCATGTTCTTCAATGTCACATCCGGTATCCATACCGTATTCGATATCCAGGGCAACCTGAGCAGCGCGGGTATGAGAACAAGTGTCTCCCCGACAAAGAAAGCGAAGATCCTTCTGTCGGCATTTATGGCAAGATATACGCTCGCCTGCGGTGTGACATTCTTCGAACTGTTTGCGATGAATAAGTTCTTCAGTGTTCCGGTCGGAAACCGCATATTCGAGATCATCATCTTCGTACTGATCGGAAATCTCTTTGCCATGAGCCTCGGCTGCTGCTTTGGTCTCTTTACGAAAGGCGATGAGAATTCCAGAGATAACAAGGCAACGGCATTTATCATGCTGTCTGTTTTCCTGAGCGGCGAGATGATCGTTCAGCTTCCCGGTCTTCTGGAGAAGAACCTGCCGATCATTAACAAGATCAATCCGGCAACGATCATGAACTTCGCATTCTACCGTCTGGTCAACTATCCGACCCTGAACGGATTCTGGATGAACCTGATCAAGATCTCTGTGGCAACACTCGTATTTCTTACGGTCTCGATCATGAAATTAAGGAGAGAAAAGTATGCAGCTTTATAAGAATTTTTTCAAACTGGTAAAAGCGAATAAGATCTCTGTCATAATCGCTACGATCATCATGGTGGTCTATGCCGCAGCTATGATCTTTTCCGCTCCGTATATCATCGATAAGGACCAGGATACGGCAAGTGAGAAAAGTGCAGATTATAAGAACCTCGGAGTAATATTCCGTGATAATGACGACAGTGAACTGAGCCACGGCGTCCGAAAACTCATTGAGAAATACGGAAGCATCGAAGACGACAAGGATTCTTCAGATGAACATATCAACAACATCCTGTATTTTTCCATCTCGGATTACTTCATCGAGGTTCCGGAAGGGTTCCAGGAGAAGATCGAAGCAGGTGAGGATGTATCCCTCAGCTATTCATCTCACAGCCAGGTTTCCGGCAAGACCTTCAGCTTCGTAAACGATATCGATTCTTTCGTAAACATCTATAGAAGCTACCGTGCGATGGGCATGGATGATAAGGCTTCCGTGGAAAAAGCACTTGATATGACCTTTTCCGATGTCACATTCGGTGTCGTTACAGAGAAGAAAGATGTACAGCACTCGAACGCACGTGAATATGCGGTATACATGATCCTCATGTATTTCTGCTTCATCTGCCTGTGGGTCCTCGGTATGTCGATCGCATCCGCTATCATCGCCGCAAACAAGAAGGAAGTGTCCCAGCGTATCGATGCGGCTCCCGTCAAGCCGACACAGAAGACCTGGTCGCAGATGGCCGGACTTCTGACCTGTGCAGTCGCTCTGGTCGCAATCTTCTCGATCTTCAGCTTCGTATATGCCGGTTCTTCGGACATGATGAGCAAATACGGCTGGGTCGTCGTACTGAACCTGATTACGACCACCTTCTACATCAGCGGATTTACGCTTCTGATCTCCTGCTTCCGTCTGAATGCGGGAACACTGAGCCTCATCTGCAACTCCGTCGGACTCTCCATGAGCTTCCTGTGCGGTATCTTCGTACCGTTCTATTTCCTCGGAAGCGGAGTGCAGACATTTGCCCACTTCCTGCCTTTCTTCTGGACCGCCAAAGTATTCAACACGATCTACAGCGGTTCCGGAATGAACTACACCTTCAGCACGGGTTCGATCCTCGCATCTTTCGGCGTGCAGATCCTCTTCGGACTGGTCTTCATTATGATCTCTAACGTGATCAAGAAGGCACAGATGGGAAAATCAGCATAAGGTGAGAGAGAAATGCTATAATGCAAGCATGATCAATCGTCTGCTGGATAAATCGATAATCGTAATTCTGTCTCGGCGATCCTGTCGAGGAGCGGAGTACCGATATTGCCGCCGATCCAGACTGTATAGCCG
>JAFWSW010000175.1 GCA_017519205.1 Clostridiales bacterium
AGTAGAGAAGGGTAAGGCTAACCTTCTGAAGACAACAGCTGTTGTTGCTGCTCCGGCAGCTGCACCGGCTCCTGTAGCTGCTCCTGCAGCTGCTCCGGCTCCGGCCGCCGCTCCGGCAGGTCCGGTTTCCGGTACACCTGTTAAGGCTCCGCTCCCGGGTACGATCCTGAAGATCCTCGTTTCCGCCGGTCAGGCTGTAAAGGAAGGCGAGCTGGTAGTCGTTCTCGAAGCAATGAAGATGGAAAACGAGATCTATGCTCCGTGCGCAGGTACGGTAGGACAGATCCTGACCTCCAAGGGCGCGACGGTTGCAACCGACGACGTTCTCTTAACTCTTTCGTAAGTTAGGAGGCAAGAAACCGTGTTTATTGATGCATTAAAAAATATATGGGAGTCGAGCGGCATCTATGCCATCACATGGCAGCAGGGCGTTATGCTCCTGATCGCCGGTGTACTGATCTACATGGCGATCGGCAAAAAGTGCGAACCGCTCCTTCTTCTCCCGATTGCTTTTGGTATGTTACTGAGTAACCTTCCGGTTGCAGGTCTCTACCACTCGGAGATCTTCGCAGGCGGACATGTCCACTGGGAACTTCTCGGTGGCGGCGAACAGGCCGCAGCGGCAAACATCTCTGCAGGCCTTCTGGACTACATCTACTTAGGTGTTAAGCTGGGTATCTTCCCGTGCCTGATCTTCATGGCCGTTGGTGCGATGACAGACTTCGGACCGCTGATCTCCAGACCTTCGTCCCTGTTCATGGGTGCCGGCGCTCAGTTCGGTATCTCGTTCGCATTCGTTATGGCTTCCATTCTCGGATTCACAGCTGCAGAGGCTTCTTCCATCGCTATCATCGGTGGTGCTGACGGCCCGACAGCTATCTACCTGACATCGAAGCTTGCTCCGCAGCTCCTCTCGGCGATCGCTATCGCGGCTTATTCCTACATGGCATTGATCCCGATCATCCAGCCGCCGATCATGAAGCTGATGACAACAGAGAAGACCAGAAAGATCAAGATGAAGCAGACACGTCCGGTTTCCAAGGTCGAGAAAGTTTGCTTCCCGATCATCGTTACTGTTATCTGCACACTGATCCTGCCGTCCGTTGGACCGCTGCTCGGTATGCTGATGCTCGGTAACCTCTTCAAGGAGTCCGGCGTTACAGAGCGTCTTTCCGACACTGCTCAGAATGCACTCTGCAATATCGTTACGATCTTCCTCGGTGTTACCGTTGGTGCTACTGCAATGGGTGAGAACTTCCTGGCTCTCGATACCATCAAGATCATCGTTCTGGGTCTCATCGCATTCGCATTCTCCACATTCGGCGGTCTCCTTATCGGCCGTATCATGTGCGCTCTTTCCGGCGGCAAGATCAACCCGCTCATCGGTTCCGCAGGTGTATCCGCTGTTCCGATGGCTGCACGTGTTTCGAACGTTGAAGGTCAGAAGGCTGATCCTTCTAACTTCCTTCTCATGCACGCCATGGGCCCGAACGTTGCCGGCGTTATCGGTTCTGCCGTAGCAGCAGGTACACTGCTTGCTCTCTTCGGCTGATCCCGATCGAAAAGCACCCGCCCCGCATAAAGCCGGAGGACAAGTGCTTTTCGAAAATGAGAAAACTGAATAGATCACTTCAAGGGCGTCTCATGATTCGGAGACGCCCTTCTTTTGCTTGGTGACAGGAAAGTCACGTAACCCTTCTCCCGATTTGATAACCTAAAATAGGGAATAAGGCAAACGCAGGAGATCATACTCCTGCATCCGTACGGAATTGTTTACGGAGGGTTCATATGGCAAAGAGATTGCGTGTGTTGGCAGTCGTATTGGCAGTTGCGTGTGCGCTGCCTTTTTCGGCATGCGGTAAGAAGAAATCCGGGAAAAGTAATGAGACGGACACCCCGACAGTGGTGAAAGAGGACGATCCCTTTTTCAATGCGGAGATCAAAGAACTGAAGCTTCCGATCGATCCGGAGAGAAAGCTGGATACCCAGTATGTTTCGAGCTGCCGGCTCATCGGAGACGTGGTACTGGTTGAGTATAACGTCAATTATGATGAAGATGAGGATTATGATCCGAATAATGTCGCGGAGTCTATGGCTCACGGGCAGGCTATCTATGATCTGTCCGGAAACCTGATCCATGAGACGAAGGCGGGAAACTGGGAGAACACGGTCGCAGCGACGATAGATAAGGCCGGCGATCTGTATTTCCTGGTAAGTGTCCCGAATGATCACTTCGAATATACGACCAAGCTCCGGAAAGTTAAAGACGGAAAAAGCGAAGATGTGATGGACGTTCCCGGTTCGGTCTCCGGTTCCGGGATGAATACTTCGGTTCAGATCCTGGACGATGGTAACTTTGCCATCAACCTGGGATCCGGCATTACTATCTATTCCAAAGAAGGGGAAAAGATATGCACGATCTCGGATCCCGGAAGAATAGTATCCATGAATGTATATCAGGTCGAAGGAAAAAACTATATTCTTTCCAGAAACTCGTCTTTTGATGAAGCCGTCGATTCACAGTTCAAAGAAGTGGATCTGAAGACGGGGAAACTGGGTCAGGGCAAAAGTGCACCGCTCATGGGACATGGCACATCCTTGACCTGCAACGATAATAAACTCTATGCATTCAAGGGGTCAAAGGTCATAAGATATGACATAGGCTCCGGATCCTCGGAGACGGTATTTGACTGGAATGATACCGATGTGGATATGTGGCTCGTAAAAAATGCATCCTGTCTTCCGAAAAATGATAATGAGTACTATGCCGCATTTTCTGAGCGGATCGACGGGTTTTCGAGCAGAGCATGTCTTGTTTCACTGAAGAGAGCGGAGAAGAACCCGAATGCCGGAAAGACGATCATTACGGTCGGAATGCCGACACTGATGGCCGAGTGCAGCAAATGCATATGCAGCTATAATTCGGACATGACGAAAAAATCGAGGATCAAGCTGATCGACTATAAGGAACAGCTGATCCTGGATGGAAAAGATCCGGATGAGACAACTGCGGAAGAGTACGTCCGTAAGGAGTTTCTGGCCGGACGTGTACCGGATATCCTTGTGGGATTTGATTCTGTAGGTGGATTTAAGAGCGATAATCTGATGGTCGATCTTGTTCCATATATCGATTCGGAAAATGGCCTGGACCGCTCGCTTTTCTATGACAATATTTTCCGTGCGATGGAAAAGGACGGAAAACTTTTCTTCGCACCGCTTACCTTTTCCGTGGAGACGCTGATGGTGAATGATAAGTTCATCCCGGAGAATGCTCCCTGGACATATAAAGGATTCTTAGAGACAGGGAGATCTGTTCCGGACGGGGTATCCTTCTATCCGTCAAAACTGAAGGGACGGCTTCTGGGAGATATGCTCCGAACGACGAAAGCAGAATTTCTCGATTATGAAAAGAAGACGGTCCACTTTGACAACGACGACTTCTATACGCTACTGGATATTGCAAAAGAATTCGGTCTGGATAAGATCCCGGATGAGGAGCAGATGAAAGTAACCTATCTGGATGACGGAACAGCTATCTCGGAGGGCACTTTCATCACTCCGGAGGATAAGTTCAAAGAAGAGATCATTGCTGTCAGGGAAGCCTATGTGGTCAGTATGCTGACGTATGGCATGGAAAAATCATTTCTGAAAAATCATGCTTCCTACCGCGGATATCCCGGAAAAAACGGTGGAGGAAACGCCGTGATGTGTATCACTTCGATGGGCATTACTGCTGATTCGAAGAATAAAGACGAAGCATGGAATGTAATTAAAAGTTTCTATGAGAAGGAATCACAGATCGACCTGTGCGCGATCTATGGCCTTCCTATGAGAAGAGAATCATTCCGTGCTTCTTGCGAGAAAGAGATGAATGCAATACAGGCAAATAGAGCGCGCATGATCGAAGAATCAGGTGGTTATGAGGATCCGTCGCTGGATGATTTTGCGCCGGATATTCAGCCCAAGGATATCGATGATGTGGAAAAACTGATCCTCAGTATCGACCGGACATTTGAAGGAGATGGCGCCATCGAAGATATCGTCATGGAAGAAGCAGGCGGTTATTTCGCAGGCTCGAGATCGAAAGAAGATACAGCAAAAAACATCAACAACCGCGGAAATATTCTCATGAAAGAGCGGGGGTGAGCGATATGGCAATTGTTCACTCGGGGAACCGGTGCAGGATCCTTGCGTCATTGATGATCTTGTCGATGATCCTTCCGATGGCAGGTTGTAAGAAAAAGAAGAAAACAGAAAAGGAAGGCCTGTACTCCTCGGGGCGAGTGATCCAGGAGACAGATCCGTATTTCACTGCGGATGTGAAGAAGGTCAATATACCGGTAGATACAAGTAAAACAGTAGAATACGTTTCCACATCGGACTGTAAATATACGGGGGATGTCGCCATCATTTCGTATTCGATCTCGTATAAACTTCCGGAGGAGATCGAGGAGAAGCAGAAGAACGGAGTTGCGCCGGGAGAGACATTTGATTTCGATTATTCGGAATACATGGAAAATGTGACGGGGATCTTTGATAAAGAGGGAAACCTGATCAAAGCGATCGATATGGGCGAGGATTCGATCTATGGTGTCGCGCTGGATAAAGAGGGCAATATCCACATGATCTATTACCACTATGAGCCGACTGTTTATAGTGCGGATATGAAGCCGGATGAGACCAATAACCAGAAGACGAAATACTGGATCGAAGTGTTCAACAGTTCCGGAGAATCGCTTCGCCGCATGCCGATTGAGGATGTTGATAAGAGTGATTGGCACGACTGGAAAGCGTCATTTGCGATACTGGAAGACGGTTCGTACTGTTATTCCGTGTCCGGTGAACTGTATCTGTTTTCAAAGGACGCAAAACTCCTTCACACTGTCTCTGATCTCGGTCGTGAGATCCAGGGGAATATCCTTCGTCAGGACGGGAAGAACTATGTGATCTCTCTTCTTCATGATCCGAATGCGGGAAATGAATACCAGCTCAAGGAAATCGATCTGAAGACGGGAAAGTTGGGGACGGGCACCGATGCAGGGGCGCTTGCATCCTTTGACAATGTGATCGTCCGGGAAGAAGGAATATTCGTCAATTCCTACAGCGGATGCTTCAAATACGATA
>JAFWSW010000015.1 GCA_017519205.1 Clostridiales bacterium
CGTGACGCTGATTCTAAATATAATCGAGAATATCCACGGTTCCTGTTCATCGGATCCGTCTGCTCTGTTGATCATCCAGGAGGAAGCCCCCGGGTATTTTACTGATCAGAGAACACTCGATGATGTAGTCAACATCATTCAGAAACGAGCTGCTACCGTTGTACAGGAACGCGGCTGATCCGTATTGGTAAAAAAATAAAGGAGGGACCGATATGAAGATTTCAGCAAAAGCAATAGTGGCGAAGATCTTGGTGGCGGCGCTGATCATATCGATGGCATGTGCTTTTTCTGCATGCAAAAAGAAATCGAAGGTCCCGACGAAAGAAGAGTTTCTGAACGAGCATATCAACGATTCGGACCCGCATGGCGTGAAGAACCTGGACTTCAATCGCGAGGATCTTATCAAAGCCTGGGGCGAGCCGGATGCAGGGAAGAGCAAGGGCGCTTCTGCCGCCTGGAAGTGCGGGGAGAAGTACATCCTGGCTGCATTTGATCCGGACGATCCGAATAGAATCAATGAGATGTATGTGTCCTTTGCTCAGGAGCTGGTATATCTGTTCTCGAATGTTTCGATAATTTACGTATGCACGAGGCAGGACGGTGTGACGGATTACCATAACTGTGTCATGCTGGAGGATATGTATTTTGATGAGGAGACATTGGCGAACCTTGAAACAGGAACGATCCTGGAGGTCGAATTTGACGGCTATTTCCTTGAGACGTATCCCGAACGGCTAAGCAGTCTGTACTCGGTCAAGACAGTGGGGAAAGTGGATGACTCAGAAATCCCGGCACTGAAAGAACAGGAACAGTATATCCGGGAGCACTACACCGGCGAACAATGATATAATGTCCATGAGGTTGTTACACTAAAAGTAACGGAAACAAGGAGGCATGCAAAGATGGGTAAGTCAAGACTACGCGTTTTGGCGCTGTTTTTGTGTTTTGCGTTTGTGCTGCCGCTTGCGGCGTGCAAGAAAAAAGAGAAGGCGGAGAATTCTTCATTGCTTTTTTCATCATACTATTCCACGACGAATACGATCATGTCGGTTCCGAATGTCATGAGGTCCGGTTTCTGCGGGAAAGGCGCATTTGCACTAACATTTTGTGAAACCGAAGAATACATGGATGCATATCACAAGCAGTGTATACCAACCACCATGGAGGAATTATACAACCTTCCTTATCTTCCTTTGGATGAGCAGGGGAATGAGATCGCGCCGGAGAGCTTCCTTTACTACCTGGATGCAAGTGGTGAGATCAAGGCAACATATGATCTGAATAAAGAATGCTGTCCTTCGAAAGATATCAGAGATATCTGCTGCACCGAAGAAGTGTGCTGGGTCCTGACAGGTCGTGTTCGCTATAATGAAGGTGAAAGTGAGTATTCCCTTGACGCTTTTGATCCGGAAAAAGGATTAACGAAGCATATCGATATTGATATAGGCTCCTACTCTAGTAGTTTTTTCGGATTTCAGGTCGGCAGTGACGGCAGCTTCTATCTTACCGGAAGAAACGGCGTGGTTCTCGTTATAGATCAGAACGGAAAAAAGAAAGAAACGATCGCTCTTCCTGAAACATACGAAAGCGGCGCTGCTGTCATCTGGGAGGATTCCCTCACCTGTATGGGAATCGGAAAAGAACTGCCACAGGTGCTTTTCAAATATGACGAGAAAAATAAGACGTGGACGGAAACAGATATCGCAGTTACAGAGAATTGGAATAAGCTTCTGGTCCGCGATGAAAAACTGTTTAGTATTGAGACTTCAAAGATTACGAATCTGGATAAGAAGGGTGCATCTGAACTGAGTCTGGAAGAAAACTCGGTATGGGGATTTGTTGACGATATCCGATTCCTCGAAAATGGAGAACTCGAGCTTCTGGTCCGCCCGATGAGCGACGCGATGTGTATCCTGTATCACCTTACGCCGTCGGATAAAAAGACTATGGAGAGTAAGAAGGAGTTCATCATCGCAGGTTATAACCTGATCGAGAGCCCGATCCCGCAGCTGGTGGAGGAGATGAGCCTTCTGCATCCGGAGGTGAAGTTCGTCACGCGCGACTATATGGATGAGATCGATGCGGATGCAGACTGGACGGCGGCGAAGAAGAAGCTCTATGAGATCATCAGTCTGGATATTGCTAATGGAAAAGCACCGGACATGTACTACGACGTCTGCAATGATATTGCTCTGGGTGAGATGGAAAGACTCGGGTATCTTCAGGATCTTTCGCCCTATCTCGGATCTCTTAAAGAGGATGAGTACTTCATGGATAAGATCACGATGGGGAAGAAAACTCCATACAGCGCAAACTTATCTTTTTCTATCGTCGGATTTATGGCATCTCCGAAATATGTGGAGAATACGGACACCTGGACTTACGAAGATTTTTATCGCTGTGCAGAGAAGTACACGGATCTTACCTGTGTCCAGAGTATTTACTCGAAGCAGACCCTTCTGGAAAAAGGCGTTCTGGCGCAGATGGATATGTTTGTGAAAGATGGAAAAGCGAACTTTACCGGAGATGATTTCCTTCAGCTTCTGAAGTGGACGAATGAGATCGGCTGTAGAAATGACTGGGATGACTATAAGGCTGCGGAGCTCGATGACGGGCTGTTTATGCTGGACTTCGCGAGCGTATGCGCTCCGGGAAACGTGATCGATTATCAGGATCACGTTCTGGTCGGATACCCTAATGAGAACGGGGCACTACATGTGGTGCCGAATTACCTGCTGGCGATCTCTGCAACGACATCCCAGAAAGACCTTGCCGGGGAGATCATCCTTTATGCTATTGGTGAGAAGTTTCAGTCGAACTGCCCGGCACTCGGTGCAGGTGCCATGCTCGTGAACAGGAAGTGCTGGGATGAGGACTTCGAGGAAAGCTATAAACTGTATTCGCAGGCAGAAGCTGCAAAATTAAAAAAGAGTAAGGAAGAGTATCACGATCTGGCAGTCGCAACTGTCGAAAGAGCGAACAGGTATCTTTACGGCTATCAGTCTATCCTGGATATCGTTCTTGAGGAAGCAGCCGTGTACTATTCCGGTGACTGCTCGGCGGAACATACTGCGGAACTGATCCAGAACCGGGTAGGTACCTATCTGAAAGAAACGAACTCATGAGGTTTAGATAAGGAGAAATGATATATGAATAAGAATGTTCAAAAAGTACTGGCCGTTTTTCTTTCATGCGTTGTGATCGGCGGTATGGTTTCCGGCTGTAAGTCAAAGGAGAAGAAGGAATCATCAAAACAGGACAGCACCACTACTTCTGCGGAAAACACGACAACTTCTGAGACCGAAGGCACGACTGCTTCTTCCAACGAAGAGACTGATGCCTCTGAGACGAAGAAACAGAAACTGTCGCCAGATGAGATGTTGGACGCATTTCTTAAGTACTGTGAAGATAATGAAGTTGCTTACGAAAAATCTGCCTCTGTCAGTAATGAGGAGGGGTATACGCGCTACCAGACGCCGCAGAACGGAACTTTGTTTGTGATCGATAGATACTCAAATGAAGAACTGGCAAAGAAGACTGTTAAGGACGTCAAGGGATACGGCGGATGGTATGAAGAGGATCTGGTGAAGAAGTCTGTTAAGACTGATGAAGACGGACTGGATCTTGAAGGATATTATTGTCAGGATCCGGACGGGATGAATATGCTCTTTGCTATCGGAAGAAAAGAACAGCTCGTTTTCCAATTTGAAGCAATCGGAGATGAACAGGTCAAACTGGTCGAAGATATCCTCTTGTCGATGGGAATCGATATAAAATCGATATCGTAAAGGATCCGGGATGAGTATACTTCCCGTTTAGTGCCCTCAAGACTTCCAAATGCTATAATAGCCGTGAACACAGTTTTCTGGGAGTTAGAGATATGCGTGATTTGAAGATCATCCCGCTTCCGAAGGATCAGTGGAAAGGAACTCCGATCCTTTTGCGGTATACGACAGAAGAATATTTCGATGTGGAAGTTTCGGAAGATCCGGATTCGTTCCATATCGATCTTGTAAAGAAAAGATTTGAAACACCTGTGACACATAGTCCGGAGGAAAACGATTTTCCGGACGGGCTTTATGCGGACTGGTGGGAAGGCTCTGAGGCCTGGGGTATCGTCTCTGACGATGGAAAATCTCTTCTCGCATGTATCGAGTGTTGGGCGGAAGAGTGGAGCAACCGTCTTCTGGTCACGGAGCTCTGGGTTGCAGATGAACTGCACCGACAGGGAATCGGTACGAAACTGATGAATATCGTTAAGGAAAAAGCACAGCGGGACGGCCGACGTGCAATCATTCTGGAGACGCAGTCCTGCAATGTCCGTGCAATCACCTTCTATAGAAAACAGGGATTCCAGCTGATGGGAATCGATACCTGCTGCTACGGTAACTTCGATATAGACCGCCGTGAGGTAAGAGTCAACATGGTCTACTTTATCCGCCCGGATATCGTGCGTGCGAAAGAGGAGGACCTTCAGGAGATCCTGGATCTTCAGTACCTCGCATATCAGAGCGAGGCGGCGCTCTTCGAAACTCAGGATATCCCGCCGCTTAAGGAAACTCTCGAGGAAGTAAGAGAAGAACTGAAGAACGGCATCATCCTGAAGATGGTAACGGAAGACGGTAGAATCATCGGCTCAGTCCGCTCCTATCAGAAGGACGGAACGGCATATATCGGAAAACTCATGGTGCATCCGGACTTCCGCGGAAAAGGATACGGAAGCCGTCTTCTCAAGGAGATGGAGCGGTGCTATATCAACAAGCGCTTCGAACTGTTTACCAGTACGAGAAGTGTCGACAACATCCGACTCTATGAGAAACTGGGATACGTGAAGTTTGATGAGAAGGCGGTCGCGAGCGACCTGATCTTCGTTTATATGGAGAAGAAGCCAACCGCGTAAGGTGACAAAAAAGGATCCGGCTCTATACTTTTGGTATCTTCTTACCCGAAAAACGTTGGGGTATAATACTCCCATCAAGGGGACAAGGAAGTACTGTAAGATGAGTGAGCCGGAGAAAAAACCGAAGAAGGACAGCTCAGTAAGACATCTGTTTTACGCGCTGAAACAGGTGTGGCAGTCAGACAAGCTGCTTCTCGTATTTACACTCTTTAAGAACTCTATAGAACAGATCTTCTATGTGTTCTTTTTTGTTTATCTGACAAAATACATCTTCAACTGTATTGAAAGAAATGTCGAGTACAGCAGGCTCCTATGGTTCCTGATCATCGCGTGTCTCGGACATGTCTGTGTACACTTTATCTGCGGCTGGTATGAGACCTACAGGAAGATCAAAACTTCGGAAGTATACCGGCACATCTTCCATCGCGTGATGGATATCTCGGATCATCTTTCTCTTTCCGACTTCGAGTCTCCGGACTTTTATGACCGGTACGCCCGTGCGCTCGACCGTTGTGCTGAGCAGGCGATGGATCTGTCGATCCAGACAGGCGTGTATATCGGTAATGTCGGTGCGACGATCATGTCTCTTGTCATCGTGGTCATGGTCGATCCGGTGCTACTGGTATTCATGATCGTTCCGATGATCGTCAGTCTCTACTTCGGAAAAAAGAACGGTAAGTGCAACTATGACCGTGAGAAAGCGATCACCAGAGATAAGCGTACGGCTGACTATGTGAAGCGCATCTACTATGAGAAGAAATACGCACCTGAGATCCGTCTTTTCGATATCAACTCGATCATGCTCGACAAGCAGGAGAAGTCTGTCGAAAGAATGGGCGAGGTCTCTCTGAAATACCGAATGAAGTCCGCGCTTTATTCTTTCCTTATGAAGGGAAGCTATTCGGTGCTCGCAGGAATCGCTGCGTACTTCTATGTGGCATTCCGCATCAAGAACGGTGATGTGTCGGATATCTCGAGTTATGTCGCCATGATCACGGCAATGGCCTTCTCGACCGACCAGCTGAAGCATGCGGTTGAGAACCGTATCTATCTGAGTAATGAATCGAGGCTCTTTAAAAACCTTCAGGAGTTCCTCGAAGCGGAGCGTGAGGTGGAGGAAGAGAAACCTGATATCGGTGAGATCCGTTCGATCGAACTTCAGGATGTTTCCTTTGCCTATCCGGGTGCGAAGGAGGATACGATCCACAATGTATCTTTCCTCTGGAACAAGGGTGAGAAACTGGCGATCGTCGGATATAACGGCGCCGGTAAGACGACGATGATCAAGCTGATCATGGGCCTGTATCCGGTCACTTCGGGAAAGATCCTCGTAAACGGAACAGACATCAATGAGATCGATAAGAATGCCTATAGAAAAAGATTTGGTACGGTGTTCCAGGATCTGCAGGTATTCGCGATGCCGCTTGTCGAGAACGTCCTGATGAGACGGCCGGAGTCGCAGGAGGATTACGATATCGCGACGAAAGCTCTTACTAATGCGCAGTTCGATGTGAATCATCCGGAGCTTACCAAAGGTCTGGATACGATCGTCACGAGAGAATTCGATGAGAGCGGATTTATCCCCTCCGGAGGCCAGGCGCAGAAGATCGCGATCGCGAGAGTCTTTGCCCAGCAGCCGGATATGGTCATCCTCGATGAGCCGTCCTCGGCACTAGATCCGCTTGCCGAATATAACATGTACAACAACATGATGCGTCTGTCGGAAGGCCGTGGTGTCGTCTTTATCTCGCACCGCCTTTCTTCTGCAAGAATGGCGGATAAGATCTTCATGATGAAAGACGGAAAAGTGGTCGAGCATGGCACCCATGAAGAACTCATGGAGAAGAAAGAACATTACTATGAGATGTTCATGCTTCAGGCCGAGAACTATCAGGACAGTCTGCCGGAAGAACTTCTCCGGGGAGCGGAGGCTTTCTATGAGTAAGAAATCGAGAAAAAAACACAGCAGAATGAAATTGCCGGAAGAGAAGATCACCATCCGCCGCATGGTCGGAAATGTTTCCTATCTTCTGAAATACGCCGCGAAGTATGACAGGCCCCTGATCGTGAAGATCATGGTGCTGAATATCCTTCTGCTTTCCGGAATGGCGGTCAACGATACATTTATCCTGAAGATGATCATCAACCGTCTCACCGGTCAGTATGAATTCAAAGAAGTTATCGTACTGCTTCTGATCTCGCTGGTCCTCGTAATATTCCTCGAGTGGGTCCGCCAGCTCCTGAACGAATGGTCGAAGGCGAAACTGATCCCTCTGAGCGGAAGGATACAGCGGGAACTTGCCGAGAAGAACAGTCTGAAGGATCTGATCTTCTACGATGATCCGAAGAATTACGATAACTATGTCGTTGTGTCCCAGCGTGCAGATGCACTGATCGAGGATACGGTAATGGTCGTAAGTACCATCATCGGCGGTGCGGTCGCACTCTTTGTCGCTTCCGCCATGATCCTGACCATCAGCCCCGTCCTGGCGATCTTCCCGATCGCGGGATTTATCGTGAATCTTCTGACACGCTTTCAGATCGAGAAGATCAACTACACCTGGTGGCAGGAATCCAGAAAGAAGATCCGTAAAGCGGATTACAGTAAGCGTGTATTCTATCAGCCGGAGTTTGCCAAGGAATGTAAACTGACCGATGTCCGGGAGCCACTTCGAAAACAGTTCGACGAGGCCCTCGATGAAGCGGCGGAGGAGGGCCGTATCTATGGTCCGCCGCTGACCTGGATCTCGCTGGTGAACTGGATCTCCGTCTTTACCGTATTCTCTTTCTTTGCGATCCCGGCATATCTCGGCTATCTCGCACTGGTTGTTAAGTCGATCGCTCTCGGCGATGTGGCATCGGCGAATAACGCGGCAAACTACGTAAGAAGAAACCTTAACGAGATCAACTTCTGTCTCGTCGACTTCCAGCAGATCGGACTGTATGGAGATAAACTTATCAAGCTTCTCGAGTACAAGCCGAACATCGAAGTCGCGGATGGTCTGGTTCCGGAAAAAGGATCGGGGCCGCTCGTGCTCTCGCATGTTTCCTTCCGGTATCCGAATACCGAGAAGGATACACTTTCGGATATCTCGATCGAGATCCATCCGGGCGAGAAGATCGCGATCGTAGGTGAGAACGGCGCGGGCAAGACCACTTTCGTGAAGCTCCTGATGCGCCTATACGATGTTACGGACGGCAGCATCAGCTATGGCGGACACGATATCCGCGAATACAACACACGCGAATACAGAAAGAAGATCAGCGCGGTCTTCCAGGACTACAACATCTATGCGGCCACGATCGCCGAGAATGTTCTTCTCCGAAAAGTGAAGGAAGGCGATGAAGAAGACGTGATCCATGCACTTCGGAAAGCCGACTTCGGAAGAAAACTCGATTCTCTGCCTGAGGGTATCAATACTCCGCTGACCCGTGAGTTTGATGACGCCGGAGTAAACCTTTCCGGCGGTGAAGGGCAGAAGCTCGCGATCTCGCGTGTCTTCTTGAGAAATGACGACCGTGCGGTATCGATCCTCGACGAACCGTCATCGGCACTTGACCCGGTATCGGAGTATAAGCTCAACAAGAACCTGATCGAGAATGCCGGCGAGGATACCGTCATCTTCATCTCGCACCGTCTTTCCACGACCCGCATGGCGGACCGCATCTACCTGTTTGAACACGGCAGGATCATCGAGCAGGGGACCCACGATGAACTGATGGAGAGAAACGGCCGCTATAGAGAGATGTTCGACCGTCAGGCACAGAATTATCTGGTCTAACCTACAGATTTTTTGATAATCAAAGGAAATAGTTTGACTTTCAAAGTATTACTGCTATCATATAAGAGATAGGTTCCGGGCGTGTACTATGCGCGCCCAGATTATGCACTTTAGAAAGGTGGTCTTTTATATGGACGGCAAGTGGGTCGATTCTATATCTGATCTGAAGAAAAGACAGCAGGAGGCGGAACTGGCCGGAGGTGAGGCCGGTATCGAGAAGCAGCACTCCCGCGGTAAACTCACCGCAAGAGAGAGAATGCTCGCGCTCTTTGATGACGATACATTCGTCGAGCTCAATACCCTCATGACATCCGGAGCGACAGACTTCGGAATGGATAAGAAGAAGAAACCGGGCGACGGTGTCGTGACCGGCTACGGATATGTACATGGAAGACTCGTTTATGCGTCTTCCCAGGATTTCACCGTCGGTGGCGGTTCTCTCGGTGCGGCTCACGCGAAGAAGATCTGCCTGGCGATGGATAAGGCGATGGAAGCAGGCGCACCGTTTGTTTCCATGAACGACAGCGGCGGAGCAAGAATCGAAGAAGGTATCGACAGCTTAAACGGCTATGCGGAGATCTTCCTGAGAAATACCATGGCTTCCGGCGTGATCCCGCAGATCTCGGTCATCATGGGGCCCTGTGCCGGCGGCGCATGCTATTCTCCGGCGATCTGCGACTATATCTTCATGACCGAAGCAACTTCCCAGATGTATATCACCGGCCCGGCGGTCGTTAAGTCCGTTACCGGTGAAGAGATCACGGCAGGACAGCTCGGCGGAGCCGGAGTGCACAGCTCTGTCAGCGGTGTGGCACACTTCGTATATCCGGATGACCTCGAGTGCTTAAACGGCGTACGCCGCCTGATCGGATATCTCCCGAACAATAACGAAGGCTACGCTTCTGAAGTCGAGGGTGTTTCCGTAGATGCCTGTGCATCGATCCCGGAGATCGTTCCTTCGAATCCGAAGGCCGCCTACGATGTCCGTGACGTCATCGCCACATTTATCGATAGAAACAGTTTCATGGAAGTTTCCAGAGACTTTGCGAAGAATATCGTGGTCGGATTTGCCCGTATCGAAGGAAAGACCGTCGGAATCGTGGCAAACCAGAGCAACTGCATCGCAGGATCCCTCGAGATCAACGCATCCGACAAGGGCGCCCGTTTCATTCGTTTCTGCGACTGCTTCAATATCCCGCTCGTAACCCTCGTAGATGTTCCGGCCTTCATGCCGGGCTCCAATCAGGAGCACAACGGTATCATCCGTCACGGCGC
>JAFWSW010000016.1 GCA_017519205.1 Clostridiales bacterium
ATTTAGTGTGAAATACTGCATGATGTATCTGTCCTGGTACTTCCAGGGTTCATACGCGTACACCCGGTCGAACTTGTCCGGGCTGAATTTCGGATCGAGCTCGATCCTCTTTGCGGTATACCAGGGATCTGTCCCGGCGATCTTTTTCGCCGTTTCTTTTTTCTTACAGGCTGTCGCCGAAAGAAGAAGCGATGACAGCATAGCTGCGGAAAGAACAAATGAAATGCCCCTCTTAAAAGATCTCATAACCACACCTCCGGGAATGGAGTTTTCGGGGAAACCCCCAAACTACCATCTTCAGTGTAACAGGTCGGTCCTAAATAATCGTGACTCTTCTGTCATAAGAAGTTCGTTATAGTATAATAGGTGTGTTTATCAGGAGGCGAACGACGCATGAAGATTACGGAAAAGCTCGATAACAGACGCATACTCATCTGGGGAAAAGGCAGAGAGGGAAAGTCCACCGAGACCTTCCTGCGTGAGCACTGCCCCGGCGCTTCCTACGATATGGTCGAGGGAAAAGAAGACGAGATCCAGGCGCTCTCCGAAGGATATGATTTCATCATCAAGAGCCCCGGCATCATCACTCACATCGATAATCCGAAATACATCTCGCAGACCCGCCTCTTCATGGAGGAGTTCGGCTCTCAGGTCATCGGTATTACCGGTACCAAGGGCAAAAGCACTACCTCGTCGCTTCTCTATCACGTCCTCTCGGACATTAGAAGCGGTGATGCGATCCTCTGCGGAAACATCGGTCTTCCGTGCTTTGACTACTACGACGCGATCCACGAGGGCACGCCGATCGTCTATGAACTGAGCTGCCATCAGCTGTCCGACCTCGATACTTCTCCGCATGTCGCAGTCTTCCTCAACCTCTACGAGGACCATCTCGACCGTTATATCACGATGGAGAATTACTTCAGCGCGAAGAAGAATATCACGATACATCAGGGTCCGGAGGATTTCCTCTTCTACGGAAACGACGTTCCGGAGATCGAAACAGAAGCGAAAAAAACGAGGCTCGATTTTAATACATCGATGACCTTCGATATGAAGTTAAAGGGTGCCCATAACCAGTTCAATGCCACCTTCGTTTACCGTATCTGTACCGAGGTCTTCGGCCTCGATCCGGAGAAAGTTAGAGCGAGTATCGAGACCTTCACGGGCCTCCGCCACCGCCTCGAATTCGTCGGCAACTTCGACGGGATCGACTTCTATAACGATTCCATCAGCACGATCCCCCAGGCAACCATCCAGGCAGCGACCAGTATCTCCAATACCGGCACTCTCCTGATCGGCGGCATGGACCGTGGTATCGACTACACGACACTCATCGAGTTCGTAAAGGTGCACCCGGAGTACCAGTACATCTTTTCCTACGAATCCGGAAAGCGCATCTACGAGGATGTCGGCGATCTTCCCTACACGCATCTGGTTTCCGATCTCAAGGAATCGATCGATCTCGGAAAGAAACTCACTCCGCAGGGAAAAGCATGTATCCTCTCCCCTGCTGCCGCATCCTATACCCACTTCAAGGACTTCGAAGCCAGAGGCAACAAATTCTGCCAGATCCTAAGAGGCGAGACCACGCTCGTCTTCACCGGCGACATCGGATTTGACCGCTTCATGGACCACCGCTGGGAAGATCCGAACCTCTTAAGTAAGCGCGTCAAAGACGTTCTCTCCTATGCCGATCACGTCATCGCCAATGTCGAGGGACCAATCATGGACTGCCCGAAGAATGAAGTGAACGAGGGCGCGAAGCAGCTCCTGCACTTCATGGAGCCGGCCGTCGCGGACTTCCTCACGGAAAATCACTGTGATATCTGGAATATATGTAATAACCATATTAAAGATGCCGGTGAAGAAGGCATCGCTGCCACACTCAAAGAAGCAAAGAAGCGCGGCATCGCCACCATCGGTGCCGGCATGAATATCGAGGAAGCCCGAAAGATCCACTATCTTTCGGAAGCCGGCGGCATCGGCATGTTCGGTGTCGGTTATCAGCGTGCCTGCAGAAAAGCAAGCGAAACCGAGGCCGGCTGCTTCAGCTGGAGCGACCTCGACGCGATCCGGGAAGCGATCACGGAGATCAAGAAGACCTGCCGCTGGTGTATCGTCGTATCCCACGCGGGCGAGGAGTTCACTCCACTTCCGTCCCCATACACGCGCGACCGCTACCACCTGTATCTTGAGATGGGCGCCGACATCGTCGTATCCCATCACCCGCACGTACCCATGAACTACGAGATGGTCGGCGACAAGGCGATCTTCTATTCACTCGGCAACTTCATCTTCGACACTCCTTACCAGAGATCCCAGTTCAATACGGAAAAAGGACTTCTCCTGCAGCTGGATCTCTCCTCCGAGAAGTTCACCTTCAAGCCATACGGCATCGATATCCTCCGCGATACGGAGCGGATCGATCTCGGCGAACTGCCGGTGATCTTCCAGGATGTGCCGGAAGAAGAATATAAGCTGCTGTCTCCGCTTTCGGCCAAGATGCATATCGCCGCGACCAAAAGACAGATGACCTTCCTTCAGCCGGACCGCTTCAAGGATGCGACCGAAGAAGACTGGAAGGCTCACTTCTCCGAGCCCATGCGTACCGGAAGAGTACCCGGCGAGACCCTCGATTTCTTCATCCTCTGCCCGCTCGCGGAAGAAGCTGAAAAAGGCGCCTGGAAAGAAAGTAAGATGCAGGATATCGTGAAATATATCCTGGATCAGATGTAATCGCCCCGACATCCTCCTTCACACGCCCTGTGAGACCCTGTTTTTCCGCTGTCTCCTTCCATGTTGAAAATTTTATGAAAAATTTTGTAAAATAATATAGATTTTTCATTTCGAATATTTTATAATGGCGTAATTTATTCAGTTAGGGTCTGGATAAATACTTGTTCAATTGAGTTAATGACATTATTTGACAGGGGGATAAAGTATGAAGAAGCGATTAGCGAAATCACTTGCAATTGCAACGGTTGCACTTCTGGCATCGGCTGTTTTCATCACGACATCTTTGGGGAAAAAGAACAGCGGTACAAAGAAAGGCTTCATCCGTGCAGATGAGCTCGTGACTTATGGCACATGGGCAGGAACCGGAAATAATACGGATTTCGGTTCACAGAGTGCAACATTAGAATTGACCGGCGACCTGAAGATCGATGTTCATGGCGACACTTTTATGATTAAGACGATCAACACCAACGGTTACAATCTGACCGTCACCAGCGAAGGAAAATGTGAAGAAGAAGATACTTGGGGTGCTTTTGAGTGTCAGCAACTGAATGTCACCGGCGGATCAACAGTAACCATTGACA
>JAFWSW010000176.1 GCA_017519205.1 Clostridiales bacterium
AAGCTTGGCTCCGCTTACTCGCATTCCTTCAATGTCAGCTATATTTACTATGAGTTTGAAACCGAGGATATGGCAAAGAAGTACTTCTCAGACAGTACATCTTCGATGCAGAAATACTGCACATCTTACCAGGTGGAGGATGACTGGGGCTATGTGTCTTATCAGATGGCCGGCTTTACCGTGGGATCATATTATTCCGGAAAGTACTATTTTACTATCAATGTTCTTGATGAATCCGCAGAATGCGTGGACATCGTTCCGAATATAATCGAAGCCCTCTGCAAGTAATGGAATACCCATATGAAGGTAACTGTTCTTTCGGATAATACGAGTAAAAGCGGACTTGCGACCGAACATGGTCTGAGTCTTTATATCGAGACGAATAAACACCGGATCCTTTTCGATTTCGGGGCGAGTGATCTTTTTGTGAAGAATGCTGAACGCCTCGGGATCGACCTCGGTCTGGTCGATATCGCTTTCCTGTCCCACGGACATTATGATCACGGCGGCGGACTTCTTGCTTTCCTGGAGCGTAATGGTATCGCGAACGTGTATATGCATGAAGCCGTATTTGAACCTCATTATAACGGAAGAAATGAGTATATCGGGCTGGATCCGACACTTGACGGTCATCCGCGTTATATCAAAGTAAGGGGAGATATAACCATAGATGATGAGCTCTCATTCGTCTGCATGGACCGCCTGAAAAAACCTGTAGATACGAATGGGCAGAAGATCAAGCGCGGCCAGTATATGGAGAAAGAACGCTACGAGCATGAGATGTATCTTCTGATCCGTGAAGGGTATAAGATTCATCTGATCAGCGGATGTGCCCACAAAGGAATAATCAATCTGGTGTATTCTTTCCGGTTTAATACCTTTTTCGGCGGACTTCATCTGATGAAGTATGATCCGCTGTGGGATGAAGAGATCCTGGAAGATACGGCAAATGCGATCCGGAACTCCTGTGCGGAGTACTATACCTGTCACTGTACCGGCAAGGAACAGTTCCTCTATTTAAAAGATGAGATCGGGGAAAAGATGCATGAAATCTCCTGCGGGGAAACAATAGAGATAAAGTAGTTTCCCGCTTTTCCGTTAACTTAGATAAGAACAAGCGGTAAGGGATATCTTGAGAGGCGAGTTTTGCGTAAGCAAACTGTTTGAGCCTGGAGGGATATACCCTTACCGCTTATTTATGTAATTCTATATGGAAAAGCGGGAAACCCCTTGCATCTTTCTATTTCTCTGATATCATGGGAATGTAGTTTTTATGCCCTCTTTTCGGGGCGAAAGTAAATTGTAGGGCTGTCATTTCATATCGGCAGCGGAAGGATGGTAGAATATGGATTCTCTTGATCTCTTGTACGGGATAGTCATTGTCGTGTTCTTTGCGATGATTATCGGTGTAGGTCTGTACTCAAGAAAGAACACCAAGGATGTTTCTTCTTTTGTACTGGGTGGCAGAAGGGTAGGCCCGTGGCTTACAGCATTCTCATTTGGTGCCACGTATTTCTCCGCAGTTATCTTTATCGGTTATGCAGGTAAGTTCGGATGGGACTTCGGTGTTTCGGCACTGTGGATCGGTCTGGGCAATGCATTTATCGGTTCTCTTGCCGCATGGGTGGTTCTTGGTAAGAGATGCCGTATCATGACGAAGACACTGAATACGAATACAATGCCGGATTTCTTCGGCAAGCGTTATAATTCCAAGGCTCTGCGTATTGCAGCGGCGCTGATCATCTTTATCTTCATGATCCCATACTCCGCTTCGGTATTTAACGGCCTTTCTTATCTCTTTACATCTGCACTTCGTCTCGACCGTATCAGCAACGGTTATGAGATCTGCATTATCGTAATGAGTGTTCTTGCTGCTACATATGTTATCCTCGGCGGATACATGTCCACAGCAATCAACGACTTCATCCAGGGTATGATCATGATCGTCGGTATCGTGATGACCATCGTATGTGTTCTGAATTACCATGGCGGTCTGATGAGCTCCATGACAGAGCTTTCCAAGATCCCGGCAGCAAACGGTTCTTCTTTCCAGGGCGTTTACTCCTCGCTCTTCGGACCTGAGCCGCTGAACCTCCTCGGCGTTGTTATTCTGACTTCTCTGGGTACCTGGGGTCTTCCGCAGATGGTACAGAAGTTCTATTCCATCAAGGACGATAAGTCCGTACATACCGCGACGATCATTTCTACGGTCTTTGCTGTTATCATCGCCGGCGGTTCCTACTTCATGGGTGGTTTTGCCCGCATCTTTGTCGGTGCAGATGATATCAAGACAGCTTCCGGCAGTCTCAACATGGACAAGATCATGCCGATCATTCTTGATAAGGCGATCCCGACACTTCTGGTTGCGATCCTCGTCGTTCTCGTTCTTTCGGCTTCCATGTCCACACTGACTTCTCTGGTACTGACATCAAGCTCCACGATCACTCTTGATGTGCTGGCAGATAATGTAATTAAAGATATGACAGAGAAGAAGAAGGTCAGCATCATCCGTCTGCTCCTTGCTTTCTTCGTACTGGTTTCTATGGCACTGGCGATCTACTCTTACAGAAGTAACGATATGTACATCACAAAACTGATGTCCATCTCCTGGGGTGCGATGGCCGGTTCCTTCCTGGCACCGTTCTTCTATGGTCTTTTCTGGAAGGGCGTTACCAAGGCAGCTGTCTGGGCTTCCTTTATCAGTGGTGTAGGTATTACCGTCTCCCACCTGATCCTGAGCAACGGACCGCTGTTCGGACACAGCTTCAAGTTCCCGACAGGCCTTCCGATCAATCTGGCATCTCCGATCAATGCGGGTGCTTTTGCCATGTTATTCGGATTGATCATCGTTCCGGTCGTATCCTGGATCTCCCCGAAACTCGACAAAAAAGTTATCGATGCGGCATTCAAGGATATGCCGAAGGACATCCCGGCGAGAATTGATGATATTAAAGAGTAAAACATGATACAATAGACGGGTGCTTATTATAGTCTTTACTATCAAAATATAAGTGAGGTACGCAAAGTGAAACAGATTATGTTAGGTAACGAAGCTGTAGCACGTGGCGCCTACGAAGCAGGAGTGAAGGTCGTTTCCTCCTATCCGGGCACCCCGAGTACAGAAATCACGGAAACGATTGCAACATACGATCGTATCTATTGTGAGTGGGCAACAAATGAGAAAGTTGCTTCCGAGGTAGCCATCGGTGCTTCCATCCGCGGAGCCCGTGCGATGACATGCATGAAGCATGTTGGTATGAATGTGGCTGCTGACCCGATGTTTACAGCCGCTTATGAGGGAGTTAACGGCGGTCTGGTATTCGTAGTTGCGGATGATCCGGGCATGCACAGTTCCCAGGATGAGCAGGACAGCAGAAACTATGGCCGAGCTGCTAAACTGATGGTCCTTGAGCCGTCTGACAGCCAGGAGTGCAAGGATTTTGCCAAGAAGGCATTTGAGCTCTCCGAGCGTTTCGACACACCGGTGATCCTTCGTATGCACACCCGTGTATCTCACTCCCGTTCTATTGTTGAACTCTCTGATCCGGAGGATATCGTTGTCCGTCCGTATGAGAAGAACGTAAATAAGTACGTTATGATGCCGGCTATGGCTATCAAACGTCATGTTGTCGTTGAGCAGAGAACTCTTGATATTGCGAAGGCTTCCAATGAGGAATTTCTCGGTATGGGCATCCACAAGATCGAGATGAACGATACCAAGCTCGGAATCATTACGGCCGGTGCTTCTTACCAGTATGTAAAAGAAGGCGTTCCGACAGCTTCTGTTCTGAAGCTCGGCTGCGTATGGCCTCTTCCGATGGATCTGATCCGCGACTTTGCAAGCAAGGTCGATCGTCTCGTGATCGTCGAGGAACTCGATCCGTTCATGGAGACAGAGATCAAGGCGGCAGGTATTGCCTGTGAGGGTAAGGACCTGTTCACACTTCAGGGTGAATACAATTCCCGCATGATCCGTGCAGCTCTTTCTTCCGAAGCTCTTCCGGAAAAAGCACTGGACCTCGACAAACTGCCTCAGGCTCCGGGACGTCCGCCGCTTCTTTGCGCAGGATGCCCGCACAAGGGTATGTTCCTGGCACTCAATCGTGCGAAGGTTCAGGTAATGGGTGATATCGGATGTTATACACTCGGTACACTTCCTCCGACAGCCGCGATGGATGTTTCCGTCTGCATGGGTGCTTCGGTAGGTATGGCGCACGGCTTTGACAAGGCTTCTGATGGCGAAGACAGCAAGAAGACAGTCGCTGTTATCGGTGACTCCACATTCCTGCATTCCGGTATTACGAACCTGATCAACGCGGTATATAACCAGAGCAGTATTACGGTAATGATCCTCGATAACTCTATTACGGGTATGACCGGGCACCAGCAGAATCCTGCTTCCGGTAAGAATATCCGCCTGCAGCCGGCTCCGGCGATCGACCTCGAGACGCTCTGCAGAAGTGTTGGTGTTACATCTGTAAGAACCGTTGATCCGGTCGATACTTTTGAAGTTGAGAAGATCGTTAAGGAAGAGATCGCTAAGGATTGCGTTTCCGTTATCATCGTTCGCCGTCCTTGTGCCCTGATCCCGACAGGTAAGAAGCCGAAGGGCGTCTCCATCGTTCTGAATGAAGATAACTGTAAGAAGTGCGGCGCCTGCTCACGTATCATGTGCCCGGCACTGGTAGCCGGCCCGGATAAGAAGCCGGTCATCGATCCGGAGGCTTGTAACGCCTGCGGTCTGTGCATCAATATGTGCAAGTTCGATGCACTTTCCAAGAAGGAGGAGGCGTAATATGGCAAAGGATATTTCAATCGTACTCGCCGGTGTCGGCGGACAGGGAACCTTAATCGCCGGTAAGCTTCTCGGCATTCTTGCCATGAAGCAGGGCCTGGATATCAAAGTGTCGGAAGTGCACGGTATGAGCCAGCGCGGCGGTTCCGTTATCACATATGTAAGAATGGGTGAGAAGGTATATTCACCGATCATTGAGGAAGGTATGGCCGATTATGTGCTGGCTTTCGAGGAAGTTGAAGCAGTTCGCTGGGCAAACCTCTTGAAGAAGGATGGTGTACTTCTCGTTAACTCCCAGAAGATCAAGTCGCTTCCGGTACTTCTCGGAAATGCCGAGTATCCGGAGAATATCAAAAATTCGCTGGAAACATCGGCTTCCGGTAATGCGAAGGTAGTTGAGTTTGATGCTCTTTCCGCAGCTCTTTCCTGCGGAAGCTCCAAAGCCGTTAATATGGTTATGGTTGGCGCTCTTTCCGCCGGTATGGATTTCCCGAAGGAACTCTGGGAGGAAGCGATCAATGAGGCATTCGCCAGCAAGGCGAAGCTCATTCCGATGAATATCGAAGCTTTTAACAAGGGCAGAGATTTTGTATCGTAAAAATCCATAATCTTGCGATATAATAAAAGCAGAACATTAAAGGAGGGTTTCCCGTATGTTAGTAAAACAGATCAATGTTTTTCTTGAGAACTCCTTTGGCCGTCTCGCAGAAGTTACCAAGGTTCTGGGTAAGGCCAATATCGATATCCGCGCACTCTTTGTCGCTGATTCGACAGATTACGGTATCCTCCGTATGATCCTGGATAAACCGGAAGAGGCTGTTATGATCCTCACTGAATCCGGATTTACTGTAAGTATGACACCGGTCCTGGCGATTGCAATCCCGGATAAGGCCGGCACGCTTGATGCGGCTCTGACGACTTTCTCAGAGACAGGTGAATCGATGGAATACATCTATGGTTTCGTCGGCAGAAAGTCTGATGATGCGGTCATGGTGATCCGCGTACAGAACTTCGATCCCGTTATTAAGAAGTTCGAGGAAGCCGGTATCAGGATCTTAAGCCCTGAGGAGGTTTACGGCATCTGATGAATCAGGATCCATTTCGCACAATGTACGGAATCAGTGATACGGTGGTTCAAATGGCTGAAGAAGCGATGACCACCGTTTCTTCTGTATTTGATGAAATTGATAAAGTAAAAGAATATAACCAGTTTCGTGTGCTCCAGGCGTTCAGAAATGCACGCTTTGCTGAAGCTCATCTCGGCGCTACGACCGGCTACGGTTATGACGATATGGGAAGAGAGAAGATCGAAGAAATGTATGCGGAGATCTTCGGTGCGGAAGCTGCTTATGTACGTATTCAGGTCACTTGTGGAACGCAGGTGCTGGTTGCGTGTCTCTTTGGTATCCTCGAGCCCGGTCAGGAGATGCTTGCTGTCACAGGAAGACCCTACGATACGCTGGCATCTGCACTTGGCGTGGAAAAGAAGGACGATAAGTTTACCGGTTCACTTCTCGATTACGGCATGAAGTATAACGAAGTACAGCTGAAAGATGACGGTTCGCCGGATCTTGAGGCGATCAGGGCGGCGATCAAGCCGGAGACGAAGGTCGTTTTCCTCCAGAAGTCGAAGGGTTACACGTCGCGCCGCTGCCTGCGTGCAGAGGATATCAAGGCGGTCGTCGATCTGGTCAAGGGCATCCGTTCAGATATCATCGTTTTCGTGGATAACTGCTATGGTGAGTTTGTTGAGCGTCAGGAGCCTTGTGCTCTCGGTGCTGACCTCTGTGCCGGTTCGCTGATTAAAAACGCCGGAGGAGGACTCTGTCCGTCCGGTGCATATGTTGCCGGACGTAAGGATCTGGTCGAACGTGTTGCGGAACGCATTACGGCTCCGGGTCTCGGCTCGCATGTCGGACCAAGTCTTGGTTTTAACCGACAGATCGCACAGGGTCTTTTCCTTGCTCCGCACGTTGTCGCGGAAGCACTGAAAGGTGCGGTATTTGCCGCAAAGATGCTCGAAATGGCCGGATGCCGTTGTGAACCTTCCTTTGACGATAGAAGGGGAGACATCGTGCAAAGTGTGGCTTTCCCGGATGAACAACAAATGGTAAACTTTTGTAAGAATGTACAGAGCTGCTCACCGGTCGATTCATTTGTATCGCCGGAGCCGTGGGAGATGCCCGGTTATGACGCGCAGGTAGTTATGGCGGCGGGTGCTTTTGTACAAGGAGCATCGATCGAGTTCTCGGCCGATGGTCCGGTGAAACCGCCGTATCTCGTATATATGCAGGGCGGTCTTGTATTTGAACAGGTAAAACTGGCGGTCATGCAGGCCGTTACAGGTATGATGGAGAAGAAGAACTGATATGGCAAATGGGAAGCGCCCGAACAACGGCAAACGCCCGAATAATGCTAACCGACAGGGGAACCGTCCGACAAACCGTCCGGCGAATCGCCCGGTAAACCGATCGTCTGCCCAGCCGGCGAATCGGTCTGCTGTTCGTTCTGCTTCGCCTGTCAAGGCAGATCAGACAAAGAAAAAGACATCGGAAACCCCGATGCGGAAAAAGCGTTTCTTTGGATTATTTAAATCGAAGAAGGCACAGCCTCAGAAGAAGGAGTTCCGTCCGAATACGGATAGGACAGCAACCCCGACACGCAGTTCCGGAATCAGCGCTTCCAATAAAACCGCGGTGAACCGTCCGGCGAATGCTTCTTCTGTGAACAGGACTTCCGGCCGTGCGGCGGATATGATGGATCCGAAGTACAGCAGACCGTTGTTCGGTGATGAGCCGGCTGTACCGCAGAATGCTGTCGAGAAAGAACAGCCGAATACTCCGCCGAAGAAGCTTTCCTGGTGGCAGGTCCGTAAAGTTCATAAGAAGAATAAGCTGATCCAGAAACAGAATCAAAAGGCGAAAGCAGAGGCAGCAAAGAAGGAAGCGGAAGTTCCGGAGTCCTTCGAGGAAACGCGTCCGGAGTCTGTCGATGAACGCAGAAAGCACATGGCGAAGATGCGCAAAAGAGAATCCCTGCGCGCTGCTTTTAACGGCTTCCTGTGTGTACTGATCCTCATCGGCATGATGATCATCGCCGTTCTTTATCTGGTCGATTATGTAGCGGCAAAACCGCAATATGCATTTGCGACACAGGGCTCGATCGAACATACCATCGGTGCTACGGCGCTTGTCGTCCGAAATGAGACCGTCATGACATCTACCCACACCGGCGAACTTATGTCTCAGGCGACCGAAGGAAGCCGTGTTGCTAAGGGACAGCATCTGGCGATGGTTATTCCGACCGGCATGGAGTCGACGCTTGCCGATCTTCAGAATGTCGAACAGCAGATCGTTGATCTGGAAAGACAGCTGATGAATCAGGGAAAGGGTGTTGCTGCAAAAACAGTTTTCACCGAGGCCAAGGATGAGATCAAGCCGATTATTACGATGATCCGTCAGGACGCGATCTTAAATCAGCTGAATAATATGACCAGTTATTCTTCCTCTATCCGTGTGCTGATGGAGAAGCGTGATACAAAACTGAAAGATATCGATTTTGAAGATGAACAGCTGACGACTCTTCGAGCCAGCGAAACTGCTCTTAGAACGCAGCTGGAGAACCGTGCGAACTCGATCTACGCGGATGCGCCGGGAATCGTCTCATATAAGCTGGATGGACATGAGACTGAACTTAACTATGATCTTCTGATGGATATGGTGGATTCGAAGTGTGAAGAGCTGATCTCGCAGTGCAGCAGTATCATTACGGGTGACCTGCAGATCAAGACGAATGAGCCGGTACTCCGTATCGTTCAGAATGACGTTCAGTATTTTTCCTGTCTGTTGAAAAATGCACCTATGGAGGAATTCCAGCTGGGTTCTGACCACGTGATCCGTATTCCTGCAGAAGGTATTTCCATTTCCGATTGTAAAGTGATCCGCTGTTCGGTGACCCGCGATGGTATCCTGGTCGTATTCCAGACCGCAAATCAGGTGGAGCGTCTTCTTGACCGCCGTACGGTGAATATTGAGATCGTACAGACGAAGACGACCGGTATCCGAGTTCCTGTATCTTCACTGGCGAATGCGGACTATGATCGTGGCATCGCGACGATCTTTGTAAATGAGAGCGGATATGCCCGTGGATACACTGTACAGATCAAGGATTATGATAGAGAGTATGCGATCATTGCGCCGCTCGAAAAGGCGGAGATCCCGAGTATCAGTACGATCGTTATTACGAATCCCCAGACGGTAAAAGAAGGGGATAAGGTGGAGAAATAGTTATGCAGATGTATAGCCCCGAACAGATGAAAGAAAACATCGACAGAGTGCGTGAACAGATCGCTGATGCCGCAAGAGAAGCGGGAAGAGATTCCAAGGAGATCACGCTTATTGGTGTATCGAAGTTTTTTCCTGCGGAATATGCGGCGCAGGCGTATTCTCTCGGACTATATGATCTCGGTGAGAACAGACCCGAAGAACTGCATTTAAAGAAATCTATCCTGGATCCGGATGGGATCTGCCCGAACTGGCATCTTATCGGAACCATTCAGAGCAGAAAAGTCCGCATGATCGTTGGTGATCCGTATCTGATCCATTCGGTGGATACACTTTCACTCGCAAAAGAGATTTCGAAAAGATATACCGCGAACGATATTTCGGCAAGGATTCTGTTGGAGGTAAATGTTTCCGGTGAAGAGAGTAAGCATGGCTTTACTCCTGACGAGGTAAAGGCACAGTTTTCGGATATTCTTCAGCTTCCGGGAATCGATGTCTGCGGTCTTATGACCATGGCCCCGATCCAGCAGAAAGAAGGAGAAGCAAGAGGTGTCTTTGAAAAGACACGGGTGCTTTTCGATGAGATGAAGACACTGGGTGCAGATCCTGATTCATGGAAATATCTGTCGATGGGTATGAGTGGCGATTATAAGGATGCGATCATCTGCGGAGCCACTCACGTACGTATCGGAACTGCGATTTTCGGGAAAAGAGATTACCCGGATCCGGTGTGATTTTTGCACAAATAATTACATAAAATCATTTTGTATTTCAATAAAATTACACGGTAAAGTGTCAAAGTTACATG
>JAFWSW010000177.1 GCA_017519205.1 Clostridiales bacterium
ACCGGGATCAGAACGGCGGCAAAAATAGTAAGCAGCGACAACGCCAGCGGTCCGAGCACATTCTGATATCCGATACGGTACTGCAGATCGATGTTCTTCAAGATGAAGTAATTGGCCGCATTACTGCTCATTTCACTTAAAGCCCGGAAGAGGAAAAAGCTGCTTACATGACCAAGAACAAGACCGATCGGAATACCGATGATCGAGTAATAAAGTGCCTCCGTAAACATGAGTTCTCTGACCTGTCTTCTGGTCGCGCCGACTGACTTCAGAAGACCGATTGCACGGAGTCTTTCCGCGGAAGATGAGGCAAACGAGTTATAGATGAGCATGATGGCAAGAAGCGCGATCACACTGATCGTTCCTGCCGATACAACAGCGATGATCCTCTGGATCCTGGTGTCATCCGCGGAGTTCTCCATGCGGATGAAATCCTTGTTATACAGGCACTCATCCTCGTTATCGAAATTGTCGGAAGTAAAAGCGATATAATCCGCTGGATCCGTGAACTCAAAATAGGCATTGACAGCCGATCCCGCCATTACCGCGTCAGATCGGGTGAGGATCGTATTCTTTGCGATATTTTTCCACGTCGCATATTCCGGGACAGCGAAGTATCCGACGATCGTATATTCCTGCTCACCGATCGCATAGAACTGTTCATTTACAAGTCCCCGTTTGTCTCTCTGGAGATGCTCGAGGTTCATGACCTTATGCCCTTCCGAATATCGTGCATAGTACTTCATAACGATAGATGATCCGATCACAAGATTTTCCCGGTCATCCGAAAACATCTCCAGGGAAATGATCGCTTCGTTACTGTTTTGGGGCATTCTTCCTCTTACCAGGGAGATATTGCACATATCTTCAAAGCCGGGACTCATCGCCGCGATAAAATACTCGTACTGATCGTAGTACTGAAGAGCACCATCCGCATACTCCTCCGAGTAGCCGAAACCGGCATTGTATCCGAGTTCCTGGATATACTCGACGTTCTTTATGCGCTCATCCTTAATGGTCTTCTGGAAGTCCATAGACGTCATCGAATATGCCTCGACATGCCATGTTCCGTATTTATCACTGGCGAAGCTTCTTAAGATATCGATCGCACTCTGATGCGCCGAAGCAACGATCGAGAACATCATCGTCGCAACTATGATTCCGATGAGCGTCAGGATCGATCTTCCTTTATTCTTGAATACCGTTCGCTTGGCATATTTGCTGACGATATTGGAGGAGCGGTTCATTTACGGATCACCTCATCGTGCTGGATCCGTCCGTCCTGGATCGTGATGATGCGCTTTGCCTGAAGTGCCACGTTCTCATCGTGCGTGATAAGTACCGTGGTCTGATTGTATTTCTGATTTGAATAGCGGAGAAGCTCGACGACTTCCTGACTGTTCTTGGAGTCGAGATTACCGGTCGGCTCATCCGCCAGAAGGATCGTCGGTGCATTGATGAGTGCACGGCCAATCGCTACACGCTGCTGCTGGCCGCCGCTGAGCTGGCTCGGAAAAGCGTCCTTCTTCTCCTTCAGTCCGAGCAGGGAAAGAAGCTCCTCTAGACGCTCCTGATTGACTCTTCGATGATCCAGAAGGACCGGCATCGTGATGTTCTCTACAACAGAGAGGACCGGGATCAGATTGAAGAACTGATACACCAGACCGATCTCTCTTCTTCGGAAGATCGCGAGCTGTTCGTCGTTCTGTTTAAAAATATCTTTTCCGTCCACGAGGACCGTGCCGGAAGTCGGACGGTCAACACCGCCGAGCATGTGAAGAAGTGTGGATTTACCGGAACCGGAAGCACCGATAATGGCAACGAATTCACCCTTTTCGATGCTCAGGGAAACATCGTTCAGAGCAGCAACGACGTTCTCGTCCTTGCCGTATGTTTTGGTAAGATGTTCCGCTCTAAGTAGTTCCATGGTTTACCTCTTCGTATGATAGAATCGCACCGTAAATACGGCACCTGTTTCCGGTGCTTCACGGTTGCTTGCACGGATCGTACCGCTCTGTCTCTCGACGATCATTTTCGTCAGCGCAAGACCGATACCGATGCTGGTATTCAGCGCCACTTTTCCTCTATAGAAGCGCTCGAACACATGCGGGATATCTTCCGGATCGAATCCCGTTCCGGTATCTCTTATGACGATCTCCGTGTAGATCGGAGTATGCTTGACGTTGATCTCGATCATGCCGCCTTCCGGGGTATGCTCCATACAGTTCTTGAGGATGTTTCCGATCGCCTCGGAGGTCCACATCATGTCACCGCGGACCACAGCATCGTCCGGCACATTGATCTTCAGTGCAACTCCGTTAATATCCAGCGGTACCGCCAGCGGCTCGCTCGCCTTCATGATCATCTGCTTGACGTTATATTCTTTCTGCTCGAAGAAGACCGTATCCGCATCGATCTTACTCATCTTAAGAAGCGTATTGATCAGCCACTCGATACGGTTTAAGCTCTGCATCATCTCGGCAAGAAGATCGAATCTTTTTTCATCGGAGAGCTCGGCATCCGAGAACATATCCACGATGATGTTCATGGAAGTAAGCGGGGTACGAAGCTGATGCGCAATATCCGCGATGGAGTCGGAGAGGAAGCGCTTATCGGCCAGAAGCTGGGAAGCCTGCTCGCGGAGGCGGATCACCATCTTATGGATCTCGGAACTGAGGATCGCGACTTCACCTTCCTGATACTCTTCGAACTTCACATCTTCCGCGCCGTGAAGGATCTTATCGATACTGTCGGAAAGGTCTGCGATCCTTCTGTATCTCCGGATGTCCGCGACGAGACGTACGAGGATCAGAGTAACTGAGGTCACAACAACAGCGATCACGCTGTTCCTTCCCAGGAAAGAAGCTCCCAGAGCAAGGATCACCGTGATCACGATGTAGATCAAGTATTCACGTCGGAGTTCTGCGTTATTGCGGATCATGCTCACTCCCCGGCCTTATAGCCGAAACCGCGGATCGTACGGATCAGTATAGGCTGCGCCGGGTCATCTTCGATCTTCTCACGAAGTCTCTTGATGTACACCGTCAGTGTGTTATCGTTAACATATTCGCCGCCGACATCCCACAGATCCTGCAGGAGCTTGGCACGTGTCAGGACGATGCCCTGATTATTTGCAAAGAGAAGCAGCAGGCGGTACTCGAGTGCGGACAGGATGATCTCCTCTCCGTTCTTACTGACGTTACCGCGTGCGGTATCGATCTTCACGTTTCCGAGTTCAACGACATCGGAAGACTTATGGGATCTTCTCATGACGCTCTTGATACGGGACAGCATCTCTCTCGGACGGAAGGGCTTGCTGATGTAGTCATCCGCACCCATATCGAGGCCGGTAACTACGCTGTATTCATCTCCGGATGCCGTTACGAAAATAACCGGAATATCCGCCTTCTGCGCCTTGATCGCCGCGCATACGGCATATCCGTTTCCATCAGTAAGGGAGATATCGATAAGGGCCAGATCAAAGGTCTCATTCTCGATCTTGGTCATCGCCGTCGTCTGTCCCGGCGCCCAGATCACTTCGAAGCCCTCGGATTTCAGAAAAGCAGACAGCGTAGTAACAATGCTCGAATCATCTTCTACGAGTAAAATACGTCCCATAAAACAACCTCTTCCACAGATTTCTCTTGATACTATTTTACCTTTTTTATGAGGGCTGTGGGTGACTAATTTCACACATTTGCTTCGGTCGGAGAGTTTTCTTCCTTAACGGGAGCAGGACTCTTCTTCTTTCTCGTCAGGAAAAGCACCAGGAACGCGACTGCGATCACGATCGTGACACAGAGGCCGCCCTCCGGACCGAACTTGCCGCCGGTCATGATGTCCTTGGAGAACTTGGTATAGTCGGACGAGAAGATCGTTGCCGCCTGCGGGTTACCGCTGACCTCCAGTCCGAAGAGGTTGCCCTGGCAGAAGTTCCATATCGTGTGCATCGCGCAGACGGTATAGATATGACCCTGACGGAGTGCGATACAGGCAAACAGCGCGGCGATCAGCATGAGATTAATACAGGCAAGTACGGAGAATCCGGCATTCATTCCGTGCATGAGAGAGAAGCACAGCGACGAGAAGAAGATGCCGAACGGGATGCCGAATCTTCCGGCTACACGCGGCAGCATATAGCCTCTCATCATGATCTCTTCTGTTGCACCCTGCGGGATCCACATCAGAAGATAGAGGAAGAACAGCGGCGTTGATTCGGATGTCAGTGCAAATCCCTTGAAGGATACCTGACCGGTCAGGAACATGACAACATATACAGACGATATCAGGATGAATCCGAACAGGAGACCTCTGAGATAATTCTTCCACGGAGCTCTGTAATTACGGTCCAGCGCGGACGGAACAGGCGTCCAGCTTCTTACCCTTTCATCTTCCCCGACGAGTTCTTTTCGAGAGGAAAAGCCCATCGCGGAAAGACGGTTTCTCTCAAGAAGTTTCACGATCAGGATATAGCATCCGATGATACACCAGTAGCCCAGACCCATGAAGAAGATAAACCATCTGTTCTCCATAAACTCGGAAAACAGAGAGGCCGATTCAGAGACCGCATCCTTCACCTTGTCGAGTCCGGCGAGGTCTCTGAAAAGACGGAGGAACCGTACCGAATCCTTGGTCTTCATGTAGGAGATGATCGCCGGGATCATGGAGAGCGTCTGGAACAAGGAAAGAAGTGCGAGCGGTAAAAAGGCGTGCCCGATCAGGAAGCTTCCGACCGATTTTCTCTTCATCGGACGGTAGCCGAAGACATTTGCACGGGCTCTGGAAACATAATCCTTCTCCTGCTTCTTGGCACGCTCCATCGCTTTCCGGATCTCGCGGTCGGACTTCGACTCGACAGCGACCGTAAACATCTCGGTGGTCAGGAGCTTTCTTGAAACCAGAAGACAGATCGCCGCCATAAGGAGCGAGGACATAACACAGACGAAGACCGGCAGGAATTCCGCCGTATTCATCAGGCAGTCGCCGATGCCGAAGAAGTGTCCGTAGATCGGGATAAATGAATTGATCTCATTGGCCGTTGCCGGCTGCATGCAGGTCACGCATGCCACAAGAACGATCAGGAAGATCGGCAGGAATGCCGTCTGCGCCGAAACGATCGACTGGCTCATACAGGAGATCATGATCGTGATCGCCGACATCAGTGCGATCAGGGAAAGCGAAAGCATCAGCACGCCGATGAATCCGCCGATCGATGTCGGGAAGAAAACGAGCATACATACAGCACTCGGGATCATTGCATGAAGCGCCACGCCCAGGAAGTTTCCGAGCACGATCGTTCCGCGTGACATCGGGGTCATAAGGATCGCAGCAAATGTACCTCTCTCCTTCTCTCCGGCGATCGCATTCATCGCGATGAGCATGCAGGTGTACATGATCGTGACGAAGAACAGGAGCGGGGCAACCATTCTCGACAGACGGTCACGGATCAGTCCTACACGGTCTACTTCGTCATCGTCGATTGCATTTATATAGATCGACGGTTCGTCCCGGTCCGGAAGGTTCACGCCCAGTTTTTCGGAGATATACGTATAGTAATTTTCGAATTCGAACTTCAGGAACGAGTCCTTGATGTCCACGTACTCGAGATGATCTGTCGAAACGAACGTCAATATCTCCGGACGTTCTTCGACTTTTGTCGTCATGATCTTCTCATCGAAATCCTTCGGAAATACCATTACCATGAACGCATCGTATTCCTTCATCCATTTCGAGAAAGTGAAGACATCAAAGAGTGCATCGGTCTCCTTGTCTTCGAGACCCAGCCAGAAATAATAATCTTTCGATTCTGCGTATTCTTTCCAGGAATCCGGCGGATTGACCATGACGATATTGCTCGCCAGTGAATCGTCCATATCGTCATCAAACCTGTGGTAGAACGAATCATACAAACTGAAGAAAAAGCACAGAACAACAAAGATGAAGGCCACGCAGGCAAGGAACGTGATCACGGATGCCTGTGACTTCATGGTGTGGTTCTTTCCGAACGTTTTTCGGATCAGTGCCTTCAGCGAGCGACGCATCTTTACCCCTCCCGGTGATACTCTGAATAGAGTTTGAAAAATGCTTCTTCAAAGTTCTTGCTTCCTGTCTTTTCGGTCAGTGCGGAAGCGGATCCCTGGTCAACGATCCTTCCGTCAACAAGGATCGCGATCTCATCACAGAGCTGCTCCGCGACCGAGAAGATATGTGTCGACAGAAGTACACAGCAGCCCTTCTGACGAAGTTCCAAAAGATAGTCCATGACCTGTCTGGATGTGAGGATATCCAGGCCGTTCGTCGGCTCGTCGAATATGATCACCTCCGGGTTATGGATCAGGGAAATAACGATCGAGATCTTCTGCTTCATACCGGTCGACAGCTCGACGATCCTCTTATCGGCGAAGGGTGTGATACCGAATCTGGCAAAACTTGCCTGCTTTCTCGATTCGATCTCTTCCTTCGGAATATCGTAGAGTTCACTGAAGAAGGAATAGAGCTGATTCGGTGTCGACAGCGGATCCAGCTTGATCTCCGTCGTCAGAAATCCGATCTTTTTCCTTATCTCCTGCGCAGATGCCTGCGTGTCCAGACCGCAGATCGAGATGATACCCGATGTCGGCAGAAGGAGTGTCGATATCATCTGCATCAGTGTCGTTTTACCTGCACCGTTCGGACCGAGAAGTCCGAAGATCGTTCCTTTCTCCACCTGGAACGAGACATCGTTAACGACCATGTCGCGTTTGTTATATCTCTTACTTACGTGATTTACCGAAATCATTGGCGCCTCCTTCTTCCGCTATATGGAGCATGCCGTCTTTACTCTTCAGACAGATGATGAACAGCTCTCCTGCGAAAACAAGATTTACGAAAACTACCAGTAGTATGGTCCACCAGGAATATGTCCCTTTGAAGATATCCCGGATCGCCATGATCGAGTTGTGGACCGGGATCAGATACTCGGCAAACAGCGCGTCTGACGGGCGGAACATATTGCCGAAAAATTCAAATATAAGAAGTACCAGCGGTACCTGAAGGTTCATGATGACATCCTGCATACGACGTACCATAAAGGTGATACCGAAGCACAGCATCGCCATCATGATCGCAGCCACCACAAGAAGAATAAAGAATGCCAGAAGCTGCGAAGGTGTCAGGAATAAGCCGAACGGCAGCAGCGAATACGCACTGTTGCTCCGGTTCAGCCACGAAGAAATAAACAGCAGGAAAAATGTCACCACGGCGCTGATCACGCCGACAAAGATCACCATGAGTGCTTTTCCCGTAAGAAGAGCTTTCTTGGAGATCGGAGAGAGATATACCTTCGTCAGGAAGCCGCTCTGTCTCTGCGAAGCCAGGGTCTCGGCCGTCAGGGAATAGATGCAGTAATACATCAGAAGGATCATCATGCTCGGGATCGTTCCCGCTGCACCAAGGTTTGCCACCGCGCGGTGATCCGTTACGAAAGAAAACGGATTAAAGGCATCGACGTCCCATCGGTCGCCGCCGCCCGCATCCAGATAAGCCTGACCGAGATGCTCCAGAAGATAGGAGGAATATCCTTCTCCCAGATCCGCATTAAACTGTTCCGCCTGAAGGTAACTGTTGTAATCCCCTTTGTGGTAGATCTCGGCGATCATATGGAGTCTTCTCGTGCTTTCTCCATTCGCCAGACGGGAGTAATACTTTTCCACGCACGAATCAAAATCTACGAGAGTATTTTTATCCGTAGCATAGAAGATAACGAGGATCCCGCCCTTGTCCGTGACTTCCTTGGCAAAAGTCTCATCGAGGTCTTCCGCCTCTTCTTCCGAGATCCAGGTAAAGGAATAAAAAGATGATTTCGCGTTCGAATCAACATAGTCCACAAAAGAATCCGGTGCATCGACCACCGTCACCGGACGGCTCTGAAGAGATCCGGTCGACAGGTAGTTCATCAGCATCGGGAATACATTGATCGCGGCTAAAAGGAGGAGCGCCGGCAGAAGGAAGACCTTCAGGGTCTTCTGCCAGTTGTTGATGATCTTGCTCATCTCCCATTTTAAAATCGTGATCGTGTGCCGCATGAGAAACCTCAAACTAAAGAGTAGTTGATTTCATTATAAAAAGGCACTATCCGTATAGGGTAAAGCAAAGTTTCAGTTTTTGTGAACATTCTGAAAACGGAATTAACCTTTCTTTACATTCTCTCCGGCCGACCCATATGTCTGGTCTCACAAAGAAGTTCCACAACAGGTGTCGTGCAGCTTCCCGGTCTGCTGTTCATTCGTACGATCGTGATGGCCGTATGACGCATGCGGACCAGTGCACAAAGATACGGGAACGGAATATTTATAAGACGGGAGAGCATCGCGGTCAAAGATCCTCCGTGCGCAAAAAGAGCAACCGTGTATTCTTCATCGTTTTCTCTTTCACAGCGGTAGTAAAGACCATCTCTTTTGTATCCGAGAGATGCCATCCAGTTGTCGGTCTCTTTCATGACCAGATCGACATCCGCTGTCGCGATATTGCCCTCGAAGAACTTCCAGTCATGCCAGTTCGGATCGTTGATCAGTTCTCCTCTTTCCGCCATCGCATCGACTTCATCCCACGGGTTACCGCCATCATAAAAAGCCTCGCCGTATCTGAAACGGATCTCCTTCATGAAGTCCAGCGTCTGGATATTATCGATCCCGGAAAGCTCCGAAAACGCCTTTGCAGTCTCATAAGCACGGCCATATGGTGAAGAATAGATCTCCCTGATCCTGTCCTCCGCCAGTCTCTCTGCTGCCTGCTTCGCCTCAACTCTCCCAAGTTCAGTCAGACAGTTTTTCTCATAATCTGGCTGTCCATGCCTTACCAGAATAATTCTCATTTCCCTCTTCTCCTCGTCGTCCCGATATAAAAGGGTAACTTCCGCACGAAATCAGACAGTTTTTGCTATAACCAAAAACCCGCCGTGCGGAAGATACCCCCTATTTCATTTTTCTCTATCCGAACGGAATGATCCGCTTGATTATTTTACCAGTTCCTCTGTCTCCTGAGCGATCGCCAGTTCCTCGTTGGTCGGGATGATCGCAACAGTAACTTTAGAATCATCCGAAGAAATCACCGCTTCAGAACGTACCCCATCGTTCTTACTCGGATCGATCTTTACGCCCATGAACTCGAGACCCTCACAGGCAGCTGCACGGATGTAGTCGGTGTTCTCACCGATACCTGCAGTAAATGCGATCACGTCCACACCGCCCATAGCAGCAGCGTAGGAACCGATGATCTTTCTTGCCTGATACTCGAACATCTCGAGAGCCAGTGTCGCACGCTCGTTACCCTCGCGGGAAGCCTTCTCGAGATCTCTGAAGTCGGAAGAAACACCGGACAGGCCTTCTACACCGGACTTCTTGTTCATGAGTACATCGATATCATCCGGGCTCAGGTTCTCGTTCGTCATCAGGAACGGAACGATTGCCGGGTCGATGTCACCGCAGCGGGTACCCATGCAGATACCTGCGAGAGGTGTAAGACCCATGGATGTATCTACACACTTACCGTGGTCAACAGCTGCGAAAGAAGAGCCGTTACCGAGGTGGCATGTGATGATCTTGATGTCGTTATAATCCTTGCCGAGGAACTCAGCTGCACGGCGGGAAACATAACGGTGGGAAGTACCATGGAAACCGTAGCGGCGGATGGAATACTTCTCTGTCAGCTCATAAGGCAGTGCATATGTGTAAGCCTTCGGCGGCATGGTCATATGGAATGCGGTATCGAATACTGCAACTTGCGGAGTTCCTTCAGGAAGTACGGACTCGCATGCCTCGATACCTGTGAGGTTTGCCGGGTTGTGCAAAGGTCCCAGAGGGAAGCACTCACGGATAACACGCTTTACGTCATCGTTAACGATAACGGACTTGCTGTAGTACTTACCGCCATGGAGTACACGGTGGCCGACTGCCTTGATCTCGGAGATATCAGCGAGAACACCGTGATCCTTGTCAACGAGAGCGTTAAGGATCATCTTAACGGCAACCTTATGGTCCGGCATCGGATCTGTGCAGACGAAGTCTTCCTTGCCCGGAGCCTTATATGTGAGCTTACCGTCGATACCGATACGCTCCGCATTACCCTTAGCAAGAACATCGCCTGTGGATGTTTCAAAGAGCTGGAACTTGCAGGAAGAACTTCCGCAGTTGATAACTAAAATCTTCATTCATTTTCTCCTTTTAGTGTCGTTATATCAAAACAGGGTGGAACGGTTTCCCGCTCCACCCGATTTTTCTTAGGAATTCTGAGCCTGTACAGCTGTGATGGCGATTACACCAACGATATCCTTCGCGGAGCATCCACGGGACAGATCGTTGACCGGCTTTGCGATACCCTGGCACATCGGGCCGTAAGCCTCAGCCTTACCCAGACGCTGAACGAGCTTGTAACCGATGTTACCTGCATCGAGGTCAGGGAAGATAAGAACGTTTGCCTTACCTGCAACGTTGCTGTTCGGAGCCTTGCTTGCGCCGATGGACGGAACCATAGCAGCATCTGCCTGGAGCTCACCGTCGATAGCAAACTGCGGATATTCTTCTTTAGCGATCTTGGTTGCCTCAACGACCTTGGTAACGTCGTCGTGCTTTGCGGATCCCATGGAAGAGTGGGAAAGAAGAGCGACTACCGGCTCTTTGCCGACGAGCTGCTTAAAGGATGCTGCAGAAGAACCTGCGATAGCAGCGAGCTCTTCCGGATTCGGATTCTGAACGAGACCGCAGTCACCGAATACGAATACACCGTCTTCACCGTACTCACAATCCGGAACGACCATTACGAAGAAAGCGGAAACGAGCTTAGTGCCCGGAGCTGTCTTGATGATCTGAAGAGACGGACGGAGTGTGTTTGCTGTGGAGTGGCATGCACCGGAAACGATACCGTCACCGTCACCCATCTTAACCATCATGCAGGCATAGTACATATAGTCACCGAGGAGAGTCTTCTCTGCTTCTTCCGGTGTCATACCCTTTGCCTTACGGAGCTCATAGAAGCCGTTGATGTACTCCTGTGTCTTCTCGTAGGTGTGCGGGTTGATGATTGTTGCCTTGGAAATATCAAGTCCTTCGCTGTTTGCCTTGACCTCTTCATCTGTACCGATGATGATCAGGTTTGCGATGTCCTCAGCGAGGATCTCTGCTGCCGCCTCAAAAGTTCTTCTGTCCATAGACTCAGGAAGAATGACGGTCTTCTTGTTACTCTTTGCTTTTGCTTTAATTTCATCAATGAATGCCATAAAACTATCGCCTGCCTTACTTTAAGAATTTAAATCACGCCTAAATATTATACTCTTATAAGGAGGCCTTTTCAATTCCAAAAGCACTGTCCGTCGTAGGTTTTATGCGTCAAGCTGCGACTTCAGATAACGAAGCATCTTCTCCTCGTATACTCTACTGATCTTCAAGTGTCTCGGATCATCGACAGAGAGTGCGGCGAAGCCTTCATCCATATAGCGGCGGGCCGCTTCCCGGTCTCCCAGGATATAGAACGAATAGTAAGCGAGTCTTCTTCTGCCGTTGAAGTCGGTGTCGTTATCGATATTCTTCTTCGAGTGCTGATAGTACCGGGTCGCAAGTTCCGGGATCTTATGGCGGAAAGAATAGTACTCGAAGAGGATCCCGTCGAGTGCGAAGTGTCCGGTATCCGTAAGGCCGATCGTATTCAGTTTCGTTATTTCAGAGATACAAACAGACATCGCAGTCAGGTCATTTCTTATCTCAGCAGAGAAGAAAAACACATGCAGATAGTTCACCTTATCACTTAGGGAAGCATTGGCGTAACTAACGAAATCAAATGGCTCCGCGACGATGTCAGCAGCCGTTTCCGCCGTCATGAGCGAGTCTCTGATCGCCAGAATCTTCGCACGAAGTCCCGTCGGATCTTTCAGGTTCCTCACTTCAAAAATAATCATCTGGAGGAACAGGACAGCGCCTCCGATGAAAACACCGGTGATAAAGCCTCCCAGATACTTGCCGGCCGCATCATACCAGCAGACCTCGTTGATTATTGACAAAGCGATGAAAACAACTGCTAAAAGAATGAAGATCACGAGCTTGAGACAAGTCGGCTTCTTCCTTTTGTCTGCCGGTTTTTTGATCATCAGGATCGTCGGGTAGGTCTGATTCATCCTTGTCACACGGAACTTCATTTTCCCCGGCTCATCCGGATCATAATAATCCCTTTGCCAACGTATGAAGATCCCCGCCACATGGTCGCAGGAATATCCCTTCGCCCGGTAGATAAGATAGTGGACCAGCACATGGATCCATCCGAAAAGGAGAATACCGCAAATCAGTCCGAGAAGTTCCAGAAGAAAAATCATACAACCATCCTTTTTATTATGCCGTCAAGAAGGCTCTTTTCCATAGATCTTTTTTCCGTTTTCAAGAATGACGATCCTGTCGATCCCCGCTCTCGAATAATCGTTGTTGAGATTGAAGTTGGTCCAGTCTGCATGATGGATCGAGAACTGAACGACCAGCTGGTCGCCGCCTCTTAATTGTCCCGATCCAAAAGAACTGATCGTGCAGGTCGTATCCACACCGTCTTTGGCCGGATCAAACTTGGCAAAAGTTCCTGTAACACCGTTAATTGCCTCGTATTTTCCGTCCTTTCCGGCGATTGCGCAATGGTAGCAGTCAAAGACCAGCTCGGTGGAATTCTCGTTCGTAAAATAATACAGGACCGAGAGAGAGCCGACGTCGACCGGCTCGCTGCTCTGGTTCACAATGAGCAGATTCCCCGAGATCGCCGTACCTGTTCCGCGCATGTTGTACTCGATATCGATCACGATGCCTCGTCCTCCGACGATCACCGGAGATGCCGGTGTAGGTGTCGGTGTTGCGGATTCTGTCGTCTCAGTCGGATCCGGCGTCACGACATTTCCGGAACCGTCCGGTAGCTGTCCGAAGACGAGAGATCCGTCTTCGAAGAGACATACCTTCGCATCGCCTGCTGCATCCTGCGGGAGTCCGTTGATGCGGAACTGCACTTCTTTCTTATACTCTTCCTGACCTCCGGGATAGCAGGAATACTCCTTAAAGATCACCTGTACACATGCAGTATTATTCTCACCTGCAAGCAGCTGGATCGATGCCACATCCTGTCCGTAGGAGGAGGTAACCGAGAGATCCGAAATTGTCTTTCCGGACGGAATCGTGAAATAGTAGCGGAGCTCGAGATTCTTCGGAGCTCTTGCCGGCCATCCGGTCATGTTATATGTCAGTGCCTTGATCTCCAGAAAATCCGCGCCTCCGGCATTGAGCGTTGTATCCACACGGTACTCTTCACCGACCGCTTCTCCTGCGCCGAATCCCGTCAGCGTCTGTCCGTGATAACGTGTGTAGAGCTTTGCGAGAAGACCTGTAAAACCGGCGTTGTAATCACATGCCACTTCGTTCGTATTGTAGTTGCTGACCTCATCGGTATAGCCGTCCGATGCATCCGGTCCGCCGACCAGTGCGCCACAGAGAACATGACGGGAAGTACCCGGTTCATTCATGTTGTCGCAGTAGGAACCCTGCGCCGTACGGTGGTGCGGATGCTGCGGGTAGTTCTCGCCGAATCCGATCATGAAGGATCTTCCGGTATCACCCAGCGCATAGCCTGCCTGGTTCACCGCAAAATTCCAGTAAGTATCTTTCTTTGCGGAAGGACATGCATCACTCTCGCTGTATACTGCCGCGACAAATCCCGTGGTCGTGGCATAGCGGAGAGAGCCCCAGCTGTCGAGCCATGCCAGGCCCTTCGGCGTGTAGGTGATCCTCTCTCCGGAAGAGGTTCCCGTCGTCCAGAAATCGAGGTGTTTCTCGACTGCCTGCTTATAGGTATTCTCTCCTGTTTCCGAAGCGAGAAGCACTGCTGCACCGATGTGCACATCGTCCCAGCAGAGTGCCCAGTTAAAGTCCTGGTTCGCCTTCGGATAGTACTCTTTTGCTTTGTTCAGATAAGCGGAATCACCGGTTGCACGGTAGAGCCATACAGCTGCCCAGGAGAGCTCATCGTAAAAGCCGCTCCAGGAATCATAGAACCCGTTTGCCTGTGTGTATCCGGCATCACTTTTATACTTATCCGCGAAGGCATAAAGAGACTTCGCGTGATCGAGGCAAGTCTTACTGAAAGTAGGATCGACATCCTTAAAGAGGATGCTGCAGACCGCAAGAGATGCAGCCGTTTCACCGGTTACGGCAGAGCCCGGATTACTTCCGTCTACGAAGTATGACGGACGGTTCATCTGGTACTCGACACACTCGCCGGATCCCCACCAGCTGTGGTCCGCCGAGCCGTTTCCGACCTGGTAGAAATACTTCTCATCCGACACGTGGCACTTGATGAAATACTCATTTGCCCAGCGGATATTCGCAAGCGCATAGTCGAGCTGCTTGCTCTCCTCATATGCGTCTTTATCTTCGTAGATCGACCATCCGAGCATAGATGCCGTATAGGCCATCGGAAGATTAAACTTTACGTTATCACCTGCATCGAACCAGCCTCCGGTCAGATCGACACCTGCGTCCGATCCGTCCTTCAGGCAGGAATCTCCGCGCCAGTTGGAGCGGGTCTCCGAAGGGAGTTTTCCCGAGCGCTGGAGCTCATAGAAAAGAAGTGATTTCTGGAGCGCCTCACCGTAGTTATACTTACCGGTGCCCTGGGTTCCTTCGTACCCCGTACCCTGGATGGTACCGATCTTTTTCGGACTGACCGGAGTCGCATCCGGAGCAGATGTCTCACCCGTACTTTCTTCGGTTCCGGTGATCAGTTCCGAAGAAATACCCGGTGTGGTTTCGGACGATGTTGAGGAGTCTACGGAATCCTCGGAGACCGACTCCGTCACAGTGGAAACGGATGAAGCATCGTCGGTTTTCTTCTTGCCGAAGGTGCTTTTCCATGCGAATACGACACCGCCGATCACAAGTGCGACGGTAAGAAAAATGCCGCAAAGGACGGCAATCTTCAGTTTACTCTTCATCTCTTTCAGTTTCATTCAGATCGAGCTCCTGTGTCTGTACTTTGGTGTAGTGAAGTATATCGTCCATTCGCAGACTCTGCGAGTAGTTCACGAAAGTAAACGCCTGTCCGGCACGTCCCGCACGGCCCGTTCTCCCGATACGGTGCAGGTAGTATTCATTCTCATTCGGCACTTCGAAATTAAAGACCGTATCGATATCGGATACATCGATACCGCGGGCGGCAACATCCGTCGCGACCAGGATATTGAACTTGCCTCTTCGGAAGTCATCCATGATGCGGTTTCTCGCACCCTGTCCGATATCGCCATGGAGACACTCCGCCTTAAATCCGAGTCGCTTGATGCCTTCCGTGATGACACGCACACGGGTCTTGGTATTGGCGAAAGCCATCACACGGCTGCAGTTATATCTTTCCATGATCTTTCCAAATGCATCCATCTTCTCTCTTTCTTCGAGATGAAGGATATACTGGCTGATCTTCGGCATATCTTCCGCCTTCGGTGCGACCTCGATCTCGTCGGCGCCTTCCATATATTCCCAGGTGATGTTCATGACTTCACGGGACATCGTCGCGGAGAACATCGCGATCTGCTTGTCAGAAGGAGTGATCTTCATGATCTTTCTGATGTCCTTGATGAAGCCCATGTCGAGCATCTTGTCCGCCTCGTCAAGAACGAGCGTGTAGATGTCGGAGATGTTGATGTTCTTATGCTGCACATGGTCAAGAAGACGCCCGGGAGTCGCGACAACGATCTGCGGTTTTTTCTTCAGCATCTGTACCTGCTTATCCATCTTCTGTCCGCCGATGATGCCGCAGATCTTCAGTCCCTTGATAAAAGCACCCAGTCCCCGAAGTTCCGTGCAGATCTGAAGTGCCAGCTCTCTTGTCGGGCAGAGAATCAGGGCCTGGACGAAGTCCGCGTCCATGTTCAGATACTCCAGGATCGGGATACCGAAGGCGAAGGTCTTACCTGTGCCCGTCGGTGCTTTTGCAATCACACAGCGGTTATCCATAAGCAGCGGTATTGCCTGTTTCTGTACAGAGGTAGGTGTCTTCATGCCCATTTTATCCAGGGCACGCATGACCTCCTCGGACAGATCCATTTGTTCGAAAGATGTGTATTCCAATTCTTATTCCTCGATTTCCGTTTCCTTTTTCTGCGGCACGAAATAGACTACGTCATAGAGCTCCGAGCGCCGCTTCTTCGACTCAAAAAGATTATTGTACGTGAGGATGTTGTACTCATTCAGGACACCGGTCTTATCTGGTACATCCGCCACCGTATCATATCTGTTTCCATCGCTGTCATAGACACCCATTGATGTTATGACCGGATAGTGATCGTACGCATCTGCGATAAGGAGATTGTACATAGGAAGATCCATGCCGGTCTGCTGGAGAAGAAGTGTCGACAGGTAGTTCAGACTGATCTCCGGAACTTCGTATTCCGGGATATCGTAGTTCGCCCAGATAAAGAAATCCGTCTTGTAGAGATTCTGCATCTCTTCTCCCGTAAGGTCGACGATCTCTTTTCCGAGAAGCGTCTCGTAGAAACCGTTGATCATGCTCGGCAGATGGTCGCCGAAGAAGCAGATGATGACCGGATCATCGACATTGCTGAAGTAGTCGATCAGATCCTTCACCGCCATATCGCTCTGTCTTGCCAGAGTCAGATACTGCTCCGTCTCCGGGAACTTATCCGGATAGTCGACCAGACGGACATCCTGGTTGAAGTTCGGATCGTTACTGGTGTAAGATCCGTGATTCTGCATCGTGACGTTAAAGAGGAACAGCGGATGATTCGGGTCCCTTTCCTCATACAGTTCGATCAGTTTTCTATACGAGCACCGATCGGAAATATACGAGCGGAGATACTCATTGTTCTCGGTAAAATCATCGATCGTGATAAAACGGTCGAAAGCCATACTGGTATATACGCTCGGACGGTTCCAGCCGCTGGCCAGATACGGGTGTACGGCCACCGTCTGATATCCCTGGCTCTTCAGGTAACGCGGAAGAGATCCGGTCATGGAGCCGATATACTGCTGATACGGGATACTGCCGGTCGGGAAGAACGCCATCGGATTACCGGTAAGGAATTCGAATTCCGAGTTCGCCGTACCACCGCCGTAAACAGATACACAGAGGTCTCCGTGGATCACGTTCTGCTGCTGGTAAAGAGAATCCATATACGGATGCATCGGCAGGTTCGTCTCAAAAGTTCCGACCGTCGACATATCCGAGTAGGACTCGTTCATGATGCAGATGATCGTCGGCTTCTCGTCCTCCTTTAGGATACGTTCACCGCATGCCTCACGGATCTTCTTTCCATTCTCGCAATCATTCACGACATCGTTCGGGAGAATGGAGTGAGCGATCTGGTTCTCGATCTTTTCCTCGACTCTCTGAACCTGATCGACACTATAGTTTTCCGGTTTTTCTACCGCCAGGTGCTGCGCATTCATCGTCAGCGCCACGATCATACCGTTCTTACTGAAGTTCTGTGCGGGGTTACCTGTATTATTCACAACGCCCATCTTCTCCATCAGGCTGAAATCCGCATTCTGATAACGTCTCGTATCCACAAGTGTCAGCGCCAGGAAGATGATCAGGATAACACATACTCCGCCGATGTATGCACGGTTTCTCTTCAAAACGATCGCATATCTGCACTTGGAGATCAGAAGGATCGACAGGATGAAAAGAAGCGTCGCGATGATCAGTATCGGGGATAGTTCGATGTGGTAGTTATCGGATACGTTCATCGCCGTCTTCAGCGTAACTACGTCCCAGAGCTGGACCGGTTCACCACGCCACAGAAGTTTAAAGTAGTTGAAGATCGCCACGGTGAACAATATCACATTGACGATGATCGTTGTCAGACGGAACCTGTTGAAAAGCACCAGCAGCAGGACATAGATCACCAGGTAGTAGATGTAGTTAACGATGTATGCCGGCGGGGACTTTTTCAGGACGGAATTACCGTTCAGAAGTTCCACGATCGTGAACATCAGGATCGGCGTGAAATACATGACGGCGATCGTCAGATGTTCTCTGTTCTTCTCGGACAGATCGAAGTGCAGGACGGCGATCAGACCGCAGAGGAATACCAGAAGGATACTGATGATCATCGCCGGATAATCCATTCTGGAATAACGGATCTGCGTATTGCACTGCATATGTGATCCGGATGGAAGTCCGGGGAAAATGACATCGTTTAGTTCATCGGGAACGTTTGTAGAGATCCATACGGATGGAACTTCCTCACCGATCGTATCTTCGGTCTCGAGGATCATCATGTATTCACTCGTGATATCCAGATCTTTTCTTACACGGAAACGAAGGTACTCGTTGTCCTTGATATTACGGATCGGGACTGTCTCTTCGTAGAGGACCTTCCCGTCCATCTTCGTGAGTTTGAAGTGGAGATTTCCCTGCGGAGCAAGAACATTTCCGGACTCGATATTCGTCGCCATTCGGATCTCGATATAATCGACATGCATCTGCTCGGGAGTAAAGGTCTGGATCAAGGGTGTGCCGCCGTTTAATTTACCACTCGGCTGCGGGCCCTGACCAAGACAGGATACCGTCTTTTTTGACGCAAAAATGGAAGACCAGAAAATAACAATGCACAGCATCACCAGCATCACGAGGACAACGATTGCCCAGCGGACTCTGTTTCTTGTGAAGCTTACTGCTTTTTTCGTAAACTTGATCAAATTCTGACTCCCTTGCCGGCAGATCAGGGAGAATGCCCATATCTGCCCTATTATATTTGCATCATACCTATTATAAGGCGTTTTTATTTTCTTTCAATGGAGGCAGGCTTGTAAGATTGCACAGTTTTCCACGTTTAAAACGTTATTCGTTAATAATTTATCGTTTTTCGATAAAAAATACTTGCATATCAATAATGCCCGTGTTATTATGATGGCAACAGAGGATCGCATCAGATTCTGTTTCCCGGGAAGGAACTGTGAAGATCCGCATCCTTTTACTGGAGGTACTATGAAATGAATACTTCATCGAAACCAAGTTATTCCGTATGGCTGAACCTGACACTTGCTGCCAGCGGCGTGTTTTTTATCTGTTGTCTTCTCGGAGATATCTTCGGATACTCTTTCTGCAAATACTGCTGGGACTCCGGTCTTTTCAAGAACGATTATCTCCGGTGCCTTTCTTTCCTGAAAGATGAGCACATCCGCTTCGTCGTATTTATGACATGCTTTTATCTTTCCACAGGTATCACTTACCTCATCATCTTCGGTGTGGTAAACCTGCTCCGTAACATCAAAAAGGGCGTCATCTTCGACAAGAAGAACACCTTCTATATGTCCCTCGTATCGATCTGCTGCTTCCTCATCTGCCTGATCTGCATCATCGGTTCTTTCGCTTCCTATGCGCTGTTCTTTATCTCGCTGATCGGACTGTTTGTAGGCCTGATCGTCCAGTGTGTGCGCCTCGTGATGGATAAAGCCATCGACATGCGCTCCGAACTGGATCTGACAGTATAAAGGAGGTGCATGATTATGGCAATTATCGTTAATCTCGATGTCATGATGGCCAAGCGGAAGATCTCCGCAGGTGACCTTGCCGCAAAGATCGGCATCACCCCGGCCAACCTCTCTATCCTGAAAAATCAGAAGGCAAAAGCCGTGCGCTTCTCTACACTGAACGACATCTGTCAGGCGCTCGACTGTCAGCCCGGCGACATACTGGAATACCAGCCGGACGAGAAATGATATTTCATCCACACCGGCGGCGGATCCGAATCTAAGATCCGCCGGCCGGGTGCTTTTCCCAAAGAAGGAGTTACGAAAAAATGAATACGAACGTAAAGCAGGCAGGGCAGCTTAAGAAGCTCTGCCTTGGGTTAAGTTACGCTTTTTCCTACGCATACATCAGTTTATTTATTGATACGTTTGGCTTTAACAGTCTTGCTGTCACGGGCTTTCTGACCGCACTCAGCCTGGGCGCCATCGTCTGGCTGGAGCTGAGTATGAAACAGCAGCAGCTTCTCGGAAAATACATGCCGACGAGGTTCCAGAAATGTGAGACACGATTCTGGGAAGTGATCCTTGTCCTTCTTTCACTCAGTACATTCTCGGGAGATATGAAAGCGTTAAGCCTGTTCTTTATGCACATCGTGGTCATCTACATGGTGCTCTCGGGAACCGGCCATCTTCTTTCCGGAAGATCTTCCTGCCTGCTTCCGCTGGACCTGGCAAACGGCGGCTGCCTGCTTCCGTTCGCAAATATTTACGCACGTGTCGTATCCATCTATGAGTGTTTCCATTCTCCGGATGAGATGGTCGAAGTCGTGCTTCCCGACGGCTCCACGGTAATGGGAAAGAAAGCGGAGAAAAAACCGGTCAATGTTGTCGGTATCCTTCTGGTACTGATCATCATCGCAGGTTTCTTCCTCGCCGCCCTCGGGAACCTCGCTTCCGTGGACAATCACTTCAGTGATGCCATGCTCTCGATCGAGCACTTTTTCGAGAATATTTCCGTGTCAGCTTCTATAAGAAAAATCTTTCCGAGTATCCCCGTCGGCGCTTTCCTGTTCGGACTTTTCCAGGGCAGCGCGAACCATGACAGGACCATGGAGGAAAAGCGATGCGGGCTCCTCGCGAAGGCTTCGTCGAAATGCCGCTTCATGCCGGATGCACTTCTCTCCCTTGTACTTCTTCTTTTCAGTGTGATGTATATTATGTTTTTCGTATCGCAGGCAAGTTACATGTTCAGTGCTTTTGCCGGAGTATTACCGGAATCATTCACCGCATCGGAATATGCGGTCAGCGGGTTCCACGAACTGATCAATGTCGTTCTTATTAACTTCGCTCTGCTGGCAACCGTACGCATTTTCGGATCGCATGAAAATAAAAAACTCCGCAGCCTGAGTGTGATCCTTATGGGGGAGAGCATGATGTTCGCGACGATCTCCGCTTCGAAGATCATCCTCTACATGTCGAGATTCGGATACACCTTCTCAAGAACACTCGGACTCTGGGGAACATCCGTCGTCTTCGTCGGATCTGTCCTTGCGATCGTCCATCTTCTGAAAGAGAAAAAGACATTTGCCCCGTGGCTTTGGTACTCGGCAGGCAGCTATGTCGTGATGGCCTTCATCACCTGGTGTTTCGTTTAAGTTTGGAAAATAAATGCTTTAGGGAGAAGGTCGGAAAGCGTGCACGAGACTGGCTTTCCGTTCTCTTCTGTGATGATCTGGAATGTGTTTAAGTCGGCATGTTCGGAGAGGACCTGGCGGCAGACTCCGCATGGGTAACACGGGTCTTTCGGATCTTCTCCGGAAGGTGCGCCGGCGATAGCGATCGCCGTGAATTCTTTCTCGCCTTCGCTGATTGCTTTTGCCAGTGCGACACGCTCTGCGCAGAGGCTCGGGGACATCACGGAGGACTCGATATTACAGCCTCTGTAGATCTTTCCGTCCTTCGTCAGAAGTGCCGCTCCCACAGTGAAAGAAGAGAACGGAGCATAGCCATTTTTGCGAGCTTCTTTTGCTTCAGAAAGAAGCTTTTTTCCATCGATTTTTTTATCCATTTTCACTCCGCCTTTCTCTTTCTTTTACTTCACCAGACGGCTCGTTCCGAGTCGGTCTGCACCGGCTTCGATCATGGCCTTCGCATCAGAAAAATCCTTGATACCGCCGGCGGCTTTTACCTTCACTTCCGGAGCAGAATACTGGCGCAAGAGACGTACATCTTCGACGGTCGCTCCACCGGTAGAAAAACCGGTCGATGTCTTGATGAAATCCGCCTTCGCTCTGCTCACGAGTTCGCACATCTTGATCTTCTCTTCTTCCGTCAGCTGGCAGGTCTCGATGATGACCTTCAGAGTCACATTTTCACACGCTTCACGCATCGCCAGAAGTTCCAGATAGATACGGTCGTAGTTTTCGTTTTTCACATCGCAGAGATTGATGACCATGTCGATCTCCTGCGCACCAAGACGGATCGCTTCCTTGGCTTCGAAGACCTTCGTTGCCGCGGTCGAGTATCCGTTCGGAAAACCGATCACCGTACATACAGGAAGTCTTCCCTTCAGGAACTGCACTGCATCATCCACATAGCACGGAGGGATACAGACACTCGCCGTGCCGACGTTAAGTGCCGCCTCGCAGAGTGCCTTGATCTCAGGCAGTGTAGCTGTTGTGCGAAGCAGAGTATGGTCTACTTTCGAGAGTATTTTCTTTTCTTCATCAGTGTAATTCGTCATTGATTTCATCCTTTCCTTATCTGTTTCCAGAACGATTCTCCATCAAGATTATTCGTGTTGATCCCGAAGAAATCACCGATTGTTTTCGCGATGTCCGCGAAGCTCGATCTGGTTCCGAGATCCGTGCCCGGACGGACTCTCTCACCATAGGCGAGGAACGGTACATTCTCTCTGGAATGGTCGGTCGAAGGTGTCGACGGATCGCATCCGTGATCGGCCGTGATCATGAGGATATCATCCTTCTGCATACGCGACAGGATCTCCGGCAGACGGTCGTCAAAATATGTCAGTGCCTCGGCGTATCCGTGCACATCATTTCTGTGTCCGTAGAGCATATCAAAGTCCACGAGATTAACGAAGATCAGGCCTTCTTTCTGAGCATCCATCGCACCGAGTGTCTGCTCGATCCCGTCCTGGTTTCCGGATGTTCGAACCGACATTCCGATGCCTTTTCCGGCGAAAATATCGAAGATCTTTCCGACACCGAAGACCGGGATCTTGGCCGCCGTCAGATCATCAAGGAGCGTCTCACGCGGAGGTATCAGCGAATAGTCGTGGCGGTTTGAAGTTCTCTCGAAGTTCGGATACTCACCGACAAATGGTCTTGCAATTACTCTTCCCACACCGTGCTTTCCGGTCAGGATCTTTCTTGCGATCTCGCAGTAACGGTAGAGTTCTTTTACCGGAACGACCTCTTCGTGCGCCGCGATCTGGAAGACACTGTCCGCCGATGTGTAGACGATCAGGTCTCCGGTCTTTACGTGTTCCTGTCCGAAATCGCGGATGACTTCGGTTCCGGAGTACGGCTTGTTACAGAGCACCTTCCGTCCGGTCTGCTTTTCGAATTCGGAGATCACTTCCTCCGGAAATCCCTCCGGATAGGTCGGCATCGGCTCCGGCGAGATGATGCCGGCGATCTCCCAGTGCCCGATGGTCGTGTCTTTTCCCATCGAAGCTTCTTCAAGTCTCGCCCAGGCGCCGACTCCTTTTCCGTCCGGCGTATCATACGGCAGGGCATCCTTGATGCATCCCATGCCGATCCGTCTCATATTTGCTATGGAAAAAGCACTGTCCTTCGAGCATGCGGCAAGTGTGTGCGATCCTTCATCTCCAAAGGCCGCCGCGTCCTTCGCACCGCCGATCCCGACGCTGTCCAGCACGATCAAGATAACTCTCTTACCCATATCTTTTCCTCTTTTGATTCTTGTTTACTTAATGCACTTCTTATTATATCGTATATGTGAACGAAAACGATCGTTTCGGAGGAATAACCCATGCGCAAAAATCTCAACGGGCGCCCGATCATCATGATCTCCCTGGACGCCATCTCGGATACCGACATAAACTATCTCCTGACTCTTCCGAATTTCCGGAAACTGGCCTCCTACGGACTTCTGCACCGGCAGGTCGAGTCTCTGTTTATCTCAAACACCTACCCCGTACATACCAGCATCTCCACCGGTGTCATGCCGGGAGAACACGGACTGTTCGATAATGTTATTTTCGATCCGGTCAAGAACTCTGAGAAGTGGCGTGCACATAAGAAGCTCATCAAGGTCAAGACTCTTCCGGAACGTGCCTACGAAAAAGGACTCGTCTCCTGTGCGATGATGTACCCCTGCACTCCCGGCGAGAAGATCCGCTACCACCTTGCAGAGGTTCCGGGAACCGAGAGCATGTTTCTGCGCGGCATCAAGTTCGTCCACTACAGCTCGACCTTCCGTCTCTGTCCGAAGTTCTTCCGATACATGAAGAAGTGCAAGTCCTTCAATTATTTCGGCATCGATACTTTTATCGCCTTTACCGCACGTGATCTGATCGCGAAGGAAAAAGCGGATTTCTATATGCTGCATCTGCAGGACACCGACCATCAGAAGCATCACTCCGGCATCGATTCGGAGGATGTTAAGAAGTCGATCGAGTACGATGACAAGCTCCTGGGGCTCATCCTTCAGGGCATCGAAGCTGCAGAACGGAATGCCGGCGGCGACCCGGATAAGGGGATCTCTCACTTCGACATCCTTCTCTTCAGCGACCATGCCTGCTTCAATATTCACACGAATATCCTGCCGAACGATCTTCTGAAAAAGAGCGGGATCCAGCCGGAGTCCGCATGGTTCCAGACTGTGAACGGCGCATGCTTCCTGCATATCTCTCCGGAGATCAGTAAAGAAGCTCGTGAAAAACTCGATAATTTCCTTTCGGAATTCGAAAAGTCAGAGGGCGTAAAAAGAAGACTCACTGAAGAGGAGATGAAAGAGAGCGGTGCCATCGAAGCCGGCTTCTCTTTAGGTTTCACCCCGATCCCCGGCTACACCTTCGGCGCCATGAAGAAGGGCCAGCACGGCTTCACGCTCGATAACGATAACTATAAGATCTTCTACCTCGAGATCGGCCCCGGACTCATCACGCCGGAGCAGGCAGGCACCGAGACCACCGGCGGCTGCATCCTGGAAGTCGGAAAGAAAGCGATCGACCTCGTCGAGAAGACTAACATTTCCGGCAGTGTACCGCGATAAATCAATAAAACAACAGGAAAGCCCGAAAGAAAAACTTGGCGCTGGTCCTCGCCGCTTCGCGTCTGCGGAATCGCGCCTGCGATATTTCTTATCGGGCTTTTTCTTTTGTTGTATGTATAATGCTTATCGCTGTACTCTTCCGGAACCGTCGCCGCGCATCAGCGTCTCGACTTCTTTCACGGATACTCTGTTGAAGTCGCCCGGGATCGAGTGTTTCAGGCAGCTTGCCGCCACTGCAAATTCCAGCGCTTCCGTATCCTTCTCGAAGGATCTCAGTCCATAGATCAGACCTGCCGCGAAGGAATCTCCACCACCGACACGGTCGATGATATCTCTTATCTCATATTTTCTGCTGACGTAGAAAACAGAACCGTTATTGATGCATGCGGCCCATCCGTTATGGTCTGCACTGTGGCTCTCACGGAGTGTGATCGCGACCTTCTTCACATTCGGATATTCCGAGAGAAGAAGGCTCGTCAGTTTCTCATATTTCGCAGTATCGAGAGATCCGCCTTCGACGTCAACATCGGCAACGATGCCGAGAGACTTCTGGCAGTCCTCCTCATTTCCGATCACAACATCGGTATACTTCGTGATCTCCGCCATCACGGTCTTTGCCTCGACGCCATACTTCCACAGGTTCTTACGGAAATTCAGGTCGACCGATACCGTGATATCACGTTTCTTTGCTTCCTTCACCGCCTCAAGAGAGAGGTCTGCCGCGCTTTGGCTGATCGCCGGCGTGATACCGGTAATATGGAACCAGTCTACTCCGGCAAAAGCACTCTCCCAGTCAAAGTCGCCGGATTTTGCTTCGGCCATCGTGGATCCTGCTCTGTCGTAGACGACCTTGCTGGGGCGCTGGTTTGCACCGGTCTCCAGATAGTAGATCCCCATTCTGCCGGGTGCTCTTTTGATTTTCTCCGTGCCTACTCCGAATCTTCTCAGTTCAGCGACGCAGGCATCTCCGATCGGGTTTTCCGGAAGGACACTCAAGAATTCCGAAGGCATATTAAAGTTAGCAAGCGATACTGCCACATTTGCTTCACCGCCGCCGAAAGTCGCTTCAAATTCCGGACTCTGGAAGAAACGCTCGTTCCCCTTCGTCTTTAATCTCAGCATGATCTCACCCATTGTCAGTACTTTTGCCATGGGAAATCCTCCTTATACTCTTGCCGCGTGGATCTTCTCCACGGACTCTCTACTAAGCTTCGTGATCGTTTCAAAATTGTGTTCGCGGATATCCTTCGAGGTGCATACGAAGCTGCCGCCGATAGCGACGATGCAGGACTCCGCTGCAAATTCCGAAATGTTATCGAGGTTAACGCCTCCAGTCGGAAGGAACCGCATATCGCGGAATACACCGGAAAGTGTCTTGATCGCTTTGATCCCGCCGAAAAGGTTCGCCGGGAAGAACTTCACGACAGAAAGACCGAGGGCTCTTGCCGCCATGATCTCTGTCGGAGTGACACATCCGGGTACGGTGGCAATTTTATTCTCCACACACCAGCGGACGACTTCTTCAGAGAAACCGGGAGATACGATAAACTCGGCACCTGCCGAGACCGCCTCTTTCGCCTGGCGGATATCGAGTATCGTTCCCGCGCCGACTAACATGCCGGGAACTTCGTTTTTCACTTTTGCGATCGCATCCTTCGCACAAGCCGTTCGAAAGGTGATCTCCATCATATCGATGCCGCCCTCTAAGAGTGCTTTTGCCGTAGGAACTGCGTCCTCCACATTCTCGATCACAACGACCGGAACAAGTCCCGTTTTCTCCATCCTCTGTAAGATGATATCCGATTCCATGATTTGCCTCCCGAGGAAAATCTTCATAACGAGTAATATTCTATCATCTTCTTTACGAAAAAACGATTTTTCTTTGCTTTAAATATGATTTCTCTGTTATCATTATATTTGGATGAGGAATATATAGAGTAAGGTCTTTGAAGAACCTGTACGAGGAGGTCAGTATGGCTACTTTGATAAATAACCAGTTTATGCTTAAATCCCCTACCGCTGAACGATTGTATTACGACTATGCGAAGAATTGTCCGATCATCGACTATCACTGTCATCTTGATCCGCAGGATATCGCCGATGATGTTACATATGCGAATATCACCCAGCTCTGGCTCGCCGGAGATCACTATAAATGGAGACTGATGCGCTCCGCCGGTATCGAAGAAAGATTCATCACTGGAGATGCCAGCGACTATGAGAAATTCCTTGCCTGGGCTTCTGTGATCGAGCGCGCCGTCGGAAATCCGATGTACCACTGGGCCAGCCTCGAGCTGTATCGTTATTTTGACATCAAAGAACCTCTCACGCTGGACAATGCCGACCAGGTCTGGGAAATGGCAAATGCGAAGATCCAGAGCGGGATGTTCAGTGCCCGTCAGCTGCTGAACCGTTCCAATGTTGAACTTCTCTGCACGACGGACGATCCGATCGACGACCTTTCCGCACACCGTGCCATCGCCGAGGACTTCTCCATCCAGACTCTTGTTCTTCCGACTTTCCGTCCGGACCGCATCATGGATATCGAGAAGATCGGTTACTCCGATTATCTCCGTGCACTCGCCGGCCCGAGCGGCTCCGTCACCAGCTGGATCGATCTGAAGATCCTTCTGACCGCACGTATGGAGCACTTCGCTACACATGGCTGCCGTCTGGCGGACCATGCGATGGAGAAATTCGTATTTATTCCGACTTCCGACTTTGATGCGGAGCAGGTCTTCCATAAGAAGCTCGAGAATCCGGACATGCCGCTCACCGATCATGAAGTAGCGGTCTATAAGAGTGCGCTTCTTCTGTTCTTCGCAACAGAGTATCACGCACGCGGATGGACGATGCAGATCCACTTCGGCTGCCGTCGTGACAACAATGCCCGTCAGTTCCGTGCACTCGGCGCAAATACCGGATTTGATACGATCTGCGGCGACAGTAATTTTGTCGCTCCTATGGCCGAGTTCATGAGCCTACTTGAGGACCACGAGATCCTGCCGAGAATGATCATCTACAGCCTCAATCCGCATGACGATCCGATCATCGACACTTTGATCGGCTGCTTCCAGAGCGGAAACGAATCCATGTGGATCCAGCATGGTGCTGCATGGTGGTTTAACGACAATGAACAGGGAATCAGAAATCACCTGCGTTCTCTTGCCGCACAGAGTTACCTGCCGGGCTTCATCGGCATGCTGACTGACTCCAGATCCTTCCTGTCTTATACCCGTCACGAGTATTTCCGAAGGATCCTCTGCGATTTCTTAGGCGGACTGGTCGAGCGTGGCGAGTTTGTGAAGAACATGGAGATCCTCGGTGCCATCGTTCAGGATATCTGCTACAACAACGCAAGAAGGATCTTTATTCCGGAAGAATGATTTCCGGTGCTTTTCCCGGAGCGGATTCCTAAACAGAATTCCGTCCGGACGTCATCATTAAGAAGTAAAAAAAGAACTGTCATCGTGGAAGCCCCATCCACGTCGGCAGTTCTTTTTTCGAAAAAAATGAAAAAGACGGTTTAAGAATAATGTGGGAGAACATTATCCTCAGAATAATGCAAATGTTTTTACCGTAAAAATCACTTGGTGTGTTTCTCGATTTCTGCAGTTACGTCCTCAACAGCTTTGTTATGCTCGTTGATCGACTTAGTTGCAGACTGAGCCTTACCCATATACGTAGCTACGCTGTACCAAACAATTACTGCAAGGATAACGCAGATGGCAATAACCAGCACCATTTCAATCAATGTGAAACCCTTTTTCGACTTATGTAATTTAACCATACCCCATACCTCCTGAACACGCGATGGTTATTCACAGTTCATTCACAATTATGTCACAATTATACTCTCGTATTTTTTAAGATGCAATCGTTTTTTACAAAAATTTATGCAATATTCATACTTTTTTATATGAAATTTTGCTATTTTTTCGGTTTGACGGTAAAATTTAGACAAAGAAAGGGGGAATTTTGAAAATGAAACGAGCATTGTCCATATTTCTTTGCCTGGGTCTGTTCACAATTTCCGTATCCTGCAGCAAGAAAATTGCCGACCAAAAAAGGTATGGCCATCTTTCCATACCGACGACCGAATCGGAGACCGAGACCGAAACCGAGACGGAAAGCTCACCATCCGATATGACGATCCCCCCGACAGATGCGGATCCGGTAGATAAAAACGGTACCGTCGAACTGAGGATGACTATTCTTTCTCCTTATAAAGAAATAGATGACTATCATAATGACATCCAGGAAATCATTACCGAAAAGACCGGTGTCAGGCTGCATGAAGAATCTGTTTCCGGCATAACGGAAGATGAGGCAATAGACGTGATGATTGCCAGTGGAGATCTTCCGGATCTTCTGTATGCCGGAGCCGGCTTGAGAGATCTCTACACGGAAGACTGGCTGGTACCATGGGATGACTATCTTTATAAATATGAGAATCTCCGTGCTCTGTACACAGATAAGCAGTGGGAACTCTTCCGTCAGGAAGATGGTCATATCTACTGGGCGAACTCGTTCGATCATATCCATGGAGAGTCCAAGGAGACGCTTCATAAGGATTTTGCCTTCTGGATCCAGGTCCGTGTGCTGCAGTGGGCCGGATATCCGCTGATCAGTACACTCGACGATTACTTTACCCTGCTGGAGAACTATTACAGCGCGAATAAAGTAAACGAAGACGGTACCCCGATCGTCCCGTTTACGACGATCGCGAGTGACTGGCGCTACATCGCGATCGAGTCTGCTCCACAGCTTCTGGACGGATATCCGTTCGACGGTTCGGTGATCGTAAACAAGACGGACCCCTCCTTGCCTCAAGTAGAAGACTATAACACCACACCGACAGCGAAAAAGTATTATCAGAAACTGAACGAGTTCTACCAGAAGGGCCTGATGCCAACGGATTTCGACAAGATGATCTATGACGAATATATCGAGCTTCTTTCTACCGGATCTGTACTGGGTCTGTCCGATGAGTACTGGGATTTCGGATACACCATGGACATGATCTTCAAGGACAAAGGCTTCGATAAGCTCGGTTATACGTATGTGCCTCTCGGATTAACGATCGATCAGGGAACCGAGAATCACTATCACGATTATTACGCGGCAATCAACAATCTTTCCGGTGTCGCTGTAACCACCGCCTGCTATGACCCGGATCTGGCATTTTCCTTTATGGACATGTGCCTCGATCAGGATATCCAGAACCTTCGTTTCTGGGGAATCGAGGGCGAGGATTATCTGGTGGACTCCAACGGACTGTTCTACCGGACAGATGCAATGCGGGCGAGCTGGGCGAACGACCAGTACCTGGCTTCTCATGCCTGCACCTACGGCTATCTTCCGTTCTGGAAAGGAACCTCTGATGATGGCATAAATGCGATGCTTCCGGAAGAGCAGACGACCGAGTTCTTCTCGACCCTGCCTGAACCTGTGCTCGAGTGTATGTCAGCCTACGGCTATACGACCTATGTCGATTTTCTGAGATCTCCTCAGGAAGAACGTGACTGCTGGTATCCTATGATGTCGTACTCCAATTCACTTTCCGCCGGAACTCCGGCCGGCAAGGCCTTCATGGATATGCAGGAGTGTAAGCATACCTGGATCCCCGAGCTGGTGAAAAACCCGAAGTTCGATTCGACCTGGGATAAATACTGTAAAGCATACGAAAACTGCCATCCGGAATCTTTCCTTCAGGATATGCAGGAAGAGCTCGACCGTCGGGTCGCAAATGATTCGTAAATTCCGGGATCAGTAATAGAGTTTAAGCGCCGCTTCCGCCATTCTCTCGCCGAGTTCGCTCTTTCTCTGCGGATGCAGATCGAGAGGTGCCCCCAGATCCTTTGCCGAGACAACTACGCAGTCAGGTACATCCTGCTCTGCGGCACGTTGCTGCGCCTGAATACTCTCCCATCCAGCGGTCATGATGCCCGAGATCGGATCCACATAATCGCACATCTCGACAGTAATGACCGGTAATTTCTGTCCGTAGAGTTCTCTCCAGTGGCTGATCATGGCGGAGAATTTCTCAGCGTATTTTTCCGGGGCATCCGAGTTCGATTCTCCCTGATACCACCATACTCCGGCAAAAGCACTCGCCTTCAGCGTTCTGACTGATGTCTTATAAAGAGATGTCGGGATCTCCTGGCCCATCTTAAATACAGGGACCGGAGCATCAGCTTTTGCCCCGCGGACCATCTTCCAGCTGCCGGCAATATCCACCTGTTCTTTTTCCGTACGGAGATAGTAAGGATGCTCGGCAACAAATCCGCCTTCGCCTGTCTCAAGGATCAAGCGCACGGAGATCAGGTTTCTTCCCTTACGGAGGATCGATCCGTCAAATGGATATTTTCTCGGCGGGTAGCGGTACTCCGTCCTGCCCACCGGGGTTCCGTTAATAAAGGTCTGATCCGCATCGATCAGATTTCCGAGATAGAGGAAAGCATCCGTTCCGGGCTCCTCTTTCAGTTCGAATTCCTTATAAAACCACACCACGCCGATGTGCTCTGTTCCGTCTTTTTTCAGAAGAAGTCCCGGTACCGTAAAGTCCGAAGCTCCCTCCGGAATATCCCGGATATATTTCTCTTCGTTCTCTTCAGAAAGCGCATCACGCCAGGAGGCGATCCCTGCATCACGCTTTTTCAGGTAGTCCGTCAGCGCATTCTTCCCCATGAACGGCTTCATCTGATCCTCGAAATCTCCAAATCGGGAAAGGATCTCCACCGGCATCCATGACTCGATGGTCGATCCGCCCTGTGCACCGAGTACGAGGCCGAGCGGGATCTTCTTTTCGTCATAGATCCTTTTTGCCGTGTAAAAACCGGTCGCACTCATCTCGCCTATCTTCCCGGGAACAGCTGCCGTCCAGGAATTTCTTGGAAGTTCCGCGATCTCATCTTCCGCCATGTTGTACTGCGGTGTTACACGGTACTGGCGGATATACGGGTAATCGGATGCGGCCACTTCATCGGCGGATACATCCAGCGTACGGGCAACGGGAAGCTCCATGTTCGACTGTCCGCCCAGATAGAAAACATCACCGAAGCAGACATCCCTGATCTCGATCTCCGTGCTTCCCTTAACCGTCATGGTCAGACCGGTAGATACAGCATGCGGTTCGATAGAGATCAGAAAAGAACCATCTTTCACAGGTGATCTGTACTCTTTTCCTTCGAAAGAAAGTACGACCTCAGATGCCTGGTCGTCCTTCCCGAAGACCGTACAGATACGGTCTCTCTGAAGTACCATTCCATCTCCGAAAATACCTGCCAGTCTCAACATTTCTCTACATGTCCTTCCGAAAAGCTAAGGTCATAGGGCCGGGTGCTTTTGCCAACGAATAATTACTACTAATAAATTAGCACACTCGGGTGTTCTTTTCCATGTCCTTCCGAAAAGCCTCTTCTTTCCCCGTTGACTTGTTTTTTCTATTTGCTGCCTCTATTATATTTAAAGAAAAGGAGAAAGAACGGGCATCATGGATCAGGAAACATTCACACATATCACACCCAAGAAAAGATCGCTTCTGACAAAGGTCGGAGATGCGGTCCTTCTTAGTTTCTGTTTCGTGATCTGTTCTCTTCCGGTCATCACACTCGGTGTATCCTGTACCGCGCTGTATTTTGCAGTTTATAAGCGGTATAAAGAAGGCTCGGAAACACCGGCATCCGATTTTTTCCGGTCCTTCCGCAAGAATCTCCGCCAGGGAACGGTATTGACCATATTCCTTCTGGCCTATATCGGAGGCGCCGGATTTTTCCTTTATTACTCCCTGTTCGGCCTGAATCGGACCGCGCCGCCGGGCTGGTGTCTGCCGGTCGCCGTATTCCTTATGATCCCGGCGTTCTTTATGACGATGTTCACTTTCCCATATCTTGCCCGCTTTTCAAATACTGTCGTCGGCACGATCTTTCACTGCTTTACCTTCTCTATGATGTATCTCGGACACACGATCTTCATGTGGCTGATCTTCCTTGCCTCGATCGCCCTGATCGTCGTATTCCCGCCGCTGGCACTCGTTGTGCCTTATATCAGCGCGTTCCTCTGCTGGAAGCTCTGCGAACCGGATTTCAACTACGCGATCCTTCTTCAGGACAAGCGTGAACATCCGGAAAAATATAAGAGCGAGCAGCCGGAATCCGAAGAGGATAACGAGGAAGAATACGATGAGGACGAGGATTCCGATGAGGAAGACGAGGAAGAGGACGAAGAAGAAGACGAAGATGACCCGGAATATGATGCGGAAACAGTTGACGAAGAAGAGGACGAGGAATAAAGTAGTCCTGTATACTAGTACGCAAAATATCACGAGGTGAACAATGAGATTTCTATTATCCCCGGAAACCGCTGCTGTGGCGGAAAATGCACCGTCCATGGACAAGACTACGACCATCATCATGGCATTAGTCCTTCTCGCCGCGATCGTCGGCGCTGCCGTTCTTTTTGTCGTAGGATTTAAAGGAACAAGCAAGAAGCTTAAAGAGGACGAAGGTGCGCACATGGTCCCGAAAAAAGTCCTGATCCGCACTACGATCTTCTGGATCGGCGGACTGCTGTGCGTGGCCGTCGCATACTTCGCAAACAACTACAAGTCCTACTATAACGGCGAATGCGGACTCACCGAGCTGATCTTCGCATGTCTGGTCTCCGTTCTTTCCCATTTCGGTTGGATCGTTCTGATTCCGTGGCTTCTGAATATGTTCAGATGGAACACGCTCAAAAGAACCCGCGATAACTGACCGCATTTTTACTTTTTCGAAAAGAGGTATCCCCATATGAAAATGGTTTTCCGCTGGTGGCCGCACGGCGACGATACAGTAACGCTCAAACAGATCCGTCAGATCCCCGGAGTATCCGGTGTTGCCACGATGCTCCCGCATATCCCGGCCGGTCAGGTCTGGCCGAAAGAAGACATCCGCGCGCTGGTCGATGAGATCCACGACGCAGGACTCGAGATGGAAGTCATCGAGAGTGTCAACATCCACGAGGATATTAAGAAGGGTCTTTCCACCCGTGACGAATACATCGCCAATTACATCACTACGATGAAGAACCTGCATGAAGCAGGAGTAAAGTGCATCTGCTATAACTTCATGCCGGTTATGGACTGGTTCCGCTCGAACCTCGAGCTTCCGCTCTCCGATGGAAGTGCTGCGATGGCCTATGACCACGCCTATGCCCAGTCACTCGATCTGGACCGCATCATCGCCTCGATGATGGACGGTTCCCGGGACATGACACTTCCGGGCTGGGAACCGGAAAGATTCCCGCAGATGAAAAAGGACATCGAGTTCTATAAGAACGTCTCTGCGGATGAATACTTCAAGAACATCGCCTATTTCCTCGATGCGGTCATGCCGTATGCCGAGGAGTATGACATCGATTTCGGCGTACATCCGGACGATCCGCCGTGGCCGCTCTTCGGTCTTCCGAAGGTCGTCTGCTCGCAGGAATCGATCCGCAAATATCTGTCTCTGAACACAAGTAAGAGAAACGGACTTACCCTCTGCACCGGCTCTCTCGGCGCCAACCCGGACAACGATGTTCCGGCGATCGCTTCAGAGTTTGCTTCTATGGGAAGAGTACCGTTCTTACATCTGCGTAATATCAAGCACACTACGGAAAAAGACTTCCACGAGAGTGCCCATCTTTCTTCCGAGGGCGATCTGGATATGTGTGCGATCATCACCGAGCTCCAGAAAAACGGCTTCGACGGATATATCCGCCCGGATCACGGCAGAAAGATCTGGGACGAGGCCAGCCGTCCGGGATACGGTCTTTATGACCGTGCCTTAGGCGCCTCCTATATCGAGGGTCTCTGGGAAGCAGTGAAAAAGAGCAGTAAGTGATATCTTTCCTATCTGGAAACAAATGTAAAGGAGTTTCGGGGCTATGCTTTCGATGACACGTGAAGAACTGAAAAGATCCGAGGAGTGGGAAAAACGGAATATCCGTCTCCCCGGTTTTGATATAGATTCCATCAGGGAGAATACGAAGAAAGATCCGACATGGCTGCACTTCGGTGCCGGAAATATCTTCCGCGGATTTATCGCCCGTCTCTCGCAGGATCTTCTGAACCAGGGTCTCATCCGTACCGGCATCATCGCCGCGGATACTTTTGACTACGAGATCATCGACCGGATCTATCGGCCGTACGATGACCTGACACTGATGGTCGATCTCCGACCTGACGGAAGCACCGGCTACGAGATCATCGGAAGCGTCATGGAATCCAGAAAAGCGGATCCCTCGGATCAGGAAGAGATGGCTCGTCTTAAAGAGATCGCAGTCAGTCCTTCCCTGCAGCTGATCAGTTTTACGATCACGGAGAAAGGATATGCCCTTTATAACATGCACGGCGAGCTGCTTCCCGTTGTCGTCAGCGACATGGAGAAGGGCCCGTCCGATGCACATCACGCGATGAGTATCGTATGCAGTCTTCTCTGGGAGCGCTTTCAAAACGGCGCCGCCCCGCTGGCTCTTGCCTCGATGGATAACTGCAGCCAGAACGGCAGCAAGCTCCGCTCCAGCGTGATCGAGATCGCTGAGGCGTGGGAGAAAAAGGGCTTCGTGACAAGTGCTTTTCTCGAATATATAAAAGACAGTTCCCGCATCGCTTTCCCGTGGAGCATGATCGATAAGATCACCCCGCGGCCGGATGCATCCGTCGAGAAGATGATCCTCGAGATGGGTATCTCGGATATGAGTCCTTTTACCACCGGAAGAGGGACCTTTATCGCACCGTTTGTAAATGCGGAAGTTCCGCAGTATCTCGTTCTGGAGGATTCGTTCCCGAACGGCCGTCCGCCGCTTGAGAAAGCCGGCGTCTATATGACCGACCGAGATACGGTAAATAAGGCCGAGCGGATGAAGGTCACCACCTGCTTAAACCCGCTTCACACGGCACTTGCCGTCTACGGCTGCGTCCTCGGCTACACACGTATTTCCGAGGAGATGAAAGATCCGCAGCTCGTGTCCCTTATCACGAAGATGGGTTACACGGAGGGACTCCCTGTAGTCACCGATCCGAAGATCCTTGATCCGCGTGCTTTTATCGCCGAAGTCATCGAGGAGCGTCTCCCGAATCCGTTTATTCCGGATGCTCCGCAGCGTATTGCCACCGATACCAGCCTCAAGGTCCCGATCCGCTTCGGTGAGACGATCAAATCCTATATTGCCGATCCTGATCTGGATCCGGCTTCGCTGACATATATCCCGCTGGCAATTGCCGGCTGGCTCCGTTATCTTCTCGGCGTAGATGATGAAGGAAAACCGATCGAGCTCAGCTCCGATCCGCTCCTTCCCTCTCTTCAGGCACAGCTCTCCGATGTTCACTTCGGAGATCCGAAAAGCGTATCCGGAAACCTGGACGGACTTCTCTCAAATGCATCCGTCTTCGGCACTGATCTTGTCGCCTGTGGCCTTTCCAAAAAGATCGAGACATATCTCTCCGAGTTGATCGAGGGCCCGGGTGCTGTAAGAAACACACTGGTAAGGAGGCTTGGCTCATGATTATTCCAGAAAAGATCCCCGGCGAAACCAACCGTGAATTTGCTTTCAGAACGATCTCGGATAACATTATCAGCCTGAATATCGAACCCGGCGCCATGATCGGCGAGCAGGAGATCGCCAATGAGCTCGGATTGTCGAGAACGCCTGTCCACGAGGCTTTTCTGGAACTGTCGAAATCGAAGATCCTGAACATCCTTCCGCAGAAGGGCTGCCTCGTTTCCATGATCGACTCGGATCTCATCCGTGAGTCCCGCTTCCTCCGTATCACCGTCGAGACGGCGCTGGTCGAGGATGCCTGTGAACTGGCAAAAGAGTCCGATCTCAAAGAACTGGAAGACAATCTGGCCCTGCAGGAATTCTATCTTTCCAAGGACGTAGATAAGATCCTGACGCTCGATAACGAATTCCATAAGACGATCTACCGAATCTGTAATGCGATGCAGTGCTATTACATGGTCTCTCTCATGAGCATCCACTTCGACCGCGTCAGAAGCCTGAGTCTTCACTCGGTCAAGGATCTGACCATCGTTTCTGACCACAGAGCGATCTTCGATGCCATTAAGAAAAAGAACCCGAAGGCGGCACGTGCTGCATTCCAGAAGCATATGGCCCGCTTCGATCTGGACTGGAATATCATCACGCAGGAGTACAAGCAGTACATCTCCGACAACAGTAAATGAATCACTTGGAAGAAGTAAAAGAAGATCTTTGGGGATACCTTGCGGCCGCAGGAAGACCGGTCGTTCTTTACGGTACCGGAAACGGCGCCGACAAGATCCTCGATCAGCTGATTATCAGAAGCATCCCCGTATCCGGAGTTTTTGCCAGCAGCGGATTTGTACGTGACAGATCCTTCCGAGACATGAAGGTCGAGACCTACGAGGCGCTGAAAGAGCGCTTCCCGGACATGATCGTCCTCGTCTGCTTCGGCACCTCCCTCCCCGATGTCCTCGGAAATATCGACCGGATCGCCAAAGAGTGCGAAGTCTATGCTCCGGATGTTCCTGTCTATGGAAATAACCTCTTCGATACCGCGTTTTATACTGCCCATAAAGAAGAGCTCGGCATGGTACGGGATATGCTTGAAGATGATATTTCACGGGATACTTTTGACCGCGTGATTTCCTATAAATTGACGGGCAACTATACTTTGTTACGCCCTTGCGAGAGGGATTCCGACGAGATCGGAAGACTTCTTGACCTGCCGGAGCGGGCAAGATATATAGACCTCGGTGCATATAACGGAGACACTGCTCTTCTTTACTCAAAGATCTTCCCGCAGATCAGCTCGATCATCGCCGTTGAACCGGATAAAAGGAACTTCAGAAAGCTATCGGAGACGGCAAGATCCTTTTTCCCTTCCGACGTCACGGATCCATCTTCGATCCGCCGTGAAAAAGTGTCGATTTCCTGTATCCGTGCACTGGTTTCTGACCATGAAGGGACCACTTTTGTCCCCCGAAATAAGGGTAAAGGAGTGCATGAGACCGAGTCCTCCGAAAACGGTGAAGAGCTTACAGCCGTCTCGCTTGTAACGCTGTTACAGGACCAGAAGGCCGACCTGATCAAGCTGGATGTGGAGGGAAATGAGATGAAAGCCCTTGAGGGAGGCCGCGACATCCTCCTAAGAGATAAACCGGACCTGATCGTATCCTGTTATCACAGAAGTGAAGACCTGTTCACGCTCCCTCTTTTCCTGAAGAGTCTCGTCCCTGAATATCGGGTCTTCATGCGTCATCACCCGCACCTTCTTTGCTGGGAAACGGAGTATATTCTCACCCGCCGCTAAAATTATTTTGCTAATTTGCGGTTTTCCCTATGTTTGCCAGTGCTTTTTCCATGTAAAATATAATCAGGTCGGGTCTGTCCCTACTACAATAACAGACCCAGCAAGGGAGAAAGAATATATGGCTAAGAACTGTCCTGGATGCGGAGCCCCACTTGAATATGATCCGGGCTTTGACGCTCTGGTATGCGGCTCATGCGGAAACATCATCGATCCGAAATCCTTACCGGATGCAAATGATTTCTATCTGAATTACGATCCGGACGAACCGATCGATCTGGAAACCACACTCGAAGAAGAAGAATTAAGCGGCGAGACCTATGACTGCCACATCTACACCTGCAGCCAGTGCGGCGGTGAAGTCATCGTATCCGGCACAGAGGCCTCCACGAAATGTATCTACTGCGGATCCACGGCAGTGGTATTCAGCCGTATCGCCAAGGAGCAGCGTCCGGATTATATCCTGCCGTTTAAGATCACGAAGGAAGAGGCGCTGACCAACGTCAAGCGAAAACTCCTCGCAGGACTCTTTGTCCCGAAGTTCTTTAAGAAAGCCGAGCCTACGGTCGTTCGTGGTATCTACGTTCCGTATTTCCTCTATGAAGGATGGTATAAAGATACGCAGCGTTTCCAGGTGGGTCAGGTGACCAAGATCTACGACGGCTCCTGTGATTTCGTTGATATTCCGGTCGAGGCCTGCCAGGCGCTTGCCGACCAGACCTCCTCACAGCTGGATCCATTCCATCTGAATGAGAAAGTTCCGTTTGAGACATCTTATCTCATGGGCTTCTACTCAAATATCCAGGATCTGAGCCTGAGGCAGGCAAAAGCACAGGTCCAGAGCCGTGCCCGCGCGATGTTCGATGCGGAGATGATCCGTTCGATCAACTCCGTACGCAGCGTCAACCGTGTGACATCGGTACCAACATCGGAATTCGCATTCTCCTCGTATGCACTGCTTCCTGTCTGGTTCATCACCTTTGAGAAAAAGGGAACACCGTATACCTTCCTCGTAAACGGACAGACAGGAAAGGTCGTCGGAACAGTTCCGTGGAACAGAGCTCTTGCCGGCATCATGCTCGGCGGATTATTCGTAGCGATGGCCGGTCTTTCGACCTGGTTCTTCATCCAGTCCGGGATCCTTCCTGCGGCACTCGGATTGAGAAGTACTGTTCGAGGCAGCTCTTTTAGCAAATTGCAGGAATATAGCGATACCGGCGAGATCATGGGAGGAATCGGTATCCTTTCTGCGGCGTCCGGTCTTTTCTGGTACGGGTTTACGCAGTTTAAGAAAGTCGTCAGAAACCTCGATCTTTCAAGATCTGTCGTTACATTTATCTTTTCGAAAAAGAGACAGGGGGATGTCAAATGATACTCGTTCTTCTTGGTTATATTGCTTCTATTATGGCTTCCGCCGGTCTGGCATTCCTCTTTGTAGCGAATATCCTCCGGATCTCCAACAGCTACGGTTCCGAGGGTGAATCCCAGAGCTGCATGAAGAAGTTTAAGTGCGTCGACGTGGATCAGCGTCCGCGATAAGTGCTTTTGAAAGAGCATCCTCGAAGATGCTCATAGATAACGTTTGAAATATGTAGAGTTTCCTGGAGGTGGAAATGTCGAAGAATTGTCCGGGGTGTGGCGCTCCGATGGAATATGATCCGAGTTTTGATGCTCTGGTCTGCACATCGTGCGGCAGCATCGTCGACCCGAAAACTCTTCCGGACGCAGACTCTTTCTACTATGAGGATAATTCCCCGGAAGAACCTCAGGATATCCGTGATACACTCTCCGAGTTCGAAGAACTGACCGGTGAGATGTATGACTGTCATGTTTATAAGTGCAGCCAGTGCGGTGGTGAGGTCACTGTTTCCGGAACGGAAATATCCACACGATGCGTCTACTGCGGATCCACTGCCGTCGTTTTCTCCAGGATCTCCAAGGAGAACCGTCCGGACCGGATCGTCCCCTTCAGCATCACGAAAGAAGAAGCGGTATCTCTGGTAGAGGAGAAACTTCTCTCCGGCCGTTTCGTCCCGAAAAGATTCAAGAAGATCCCTCCGGAGTGCGTCCGCGGAATCTATATCCCATATTTCACATATGATGGTGAGATCTCGGATACCCAGCAGCATCGGCTCGGTATAACAGAGAAATCGTATGTTTTCGATGGAAGTGCGACATTCGAGAATCTGCTGGTGGAGTGCTGCAGTTCGATCAATAACCGCTTCTCTGCTCTTCTCGAGCCATATAATCTGAAAGCATCGGTGGAGTTCGATACATCGTATCTCATGGGTTTTTACTCCAACATCCAGGATGTGACCCCACGCCGTGCGAGAGGGCTTTCCGAGCTGAAAGCAAAGACTCTCTTCCAGTCCCAGATGCGCCAGCTGACGCCGAATAAGACGATGAAGACGGTCTCCAGTGCTCCGAAGATCACTCTTCAGCGGACAGGCTACGTCCTTCTTCCCGCCTGGTTTATCACGATCAATGATAAGGGCACGCCCTATACTTTCCTGGTCAACGGACAGACCGGCAAGGTCGTCGGAACCGCCCCCTGGGATAAGTCGACTGTCGTCTCACTGACCGTAGGTCTTTCTGTTCTTTCCATTGCCGCCGTATGGGCACTCTGCCTGTCACTTGGTCATTTGTATGCCAATCACGTATCGGAAGCAGATATGTCGGATATCTTCGAAATGAGGGTCCTCATGATAGTCATGTGCCTCGCCTTCGTCTCCGCGATCGTAGCCATCTTTCGGGCCGGAAGAAAATACTTCCGCCTGTTTGAAAACAGGAAGCGTACCACCTCGGTAACGACACATATCTTCGTCAAGAAGAGACAGGGAGGTGTCAAATGAATCTCATGCCGATCCTCACTGCAGTCCAATATGCATCAGAATACAGAGACTATGCCTGGACACTGAAAGAAGACATAATGGTGATCGTCGTTTTCCTGGCGATCGAACTGAGTATCTTTGCCATCGCCGGTGTTTTCTGTCTGGTGGTTCATCTTCTGAAAAAATCTAACGATTTCGGTGATGAGGATGAAATGGGCATCCGAAAAAGCATGTCCGGAATCGATCCGAATATCGGAGCCGGCTTCGGAACTGACCTTTCTTCCGGAAGCCTGAACTGTATGAAAAGCTTCCACTATCAGGAAATCACTAAACGATAGGATCAGAAAAGATCATCCGATGATCTTGGCAGCGCCCTTCGGACGGATATGCAGAACATAGCAGCTTCCTGCGCCGAAAAGACCTTCCAGGGATGCGACATACTCTTTTATCTTCTCCTTGGGAACAAAGGCCTGTATCGTACCGGCAAATCCGCCTCCGTGTACACGGCATGCTCCCACATTTCTCAGTATGCTCTGACTCATCATCAGCGCCAGTGTAATAGGCTGATCCTGTGGAATCACATTACTGTACAGGTTCTGAAGAAGCGCGGCAGATGACTCACCGGATGCATTTACCAGATCCAGGAATTTCCTTATGTCTCCGTTTTCCAGTGCCTGTGCCTCCATCGCGACACGTGCGTTATCCGCAAAGAAATGCGCACTTCGGAGGATCGCACGGTCACTGATCTCCAGCTCTTTTTTCAGTCTGCTGATCCTGGCATAGAACTCCTTCTCATCCACATCCGCCAGATGGTCTTTTCCGAAGTACCGGGCGACGCTCCGCATCTCCTTCGGGATCGCGGAATACTCCTCCGAGAGGTTCGCGTGACTTCCTCCGGTATTCGTAATGACCAGAGAATAGCCGGCCTTTTCGAAGTCGTATTGATGAACATCTATCTTTGGTTCTTTTGCATTTTTGAAGTCGATCTCTATCAGGCCGTCCTTTCTCACAGTTATAAATCCTGTCCATGTTGTTTTCAAGAAACTCTTTGTACAACTGTTTCCAGTTCTTTGTTCCAGCGGCTTCAGCCTTATTTGCCGGCC
>JAFWSW010000178.1 GCA_017519205.1 Clostridiales bacterium
CACTCCGGACGTGTGGCTGATTATGCAAGAAAGATCGCACAGCGTGTCGGCTACTCCGAATACCGTCAGGAAGAGATCTATATGATGGGTCTTCTCCACGATGTCGGAAAGATCGGTATTCCGAATGCCATCATCAACAAAGAATCCAAACTGACCGATGAAGAATTTGCCATCATCAAGAAGCATCCGGGCATGGGTGCCCAGATCCTGGAAAACATCAAGGAAGATCCCGAGCTGACGATCGCGGCAAGATTCCATCATGAGAGATTTGACGGAAGAGGTTATCCGGAAGGAATCTCCGGCTTCGACATTCCCGAGACGGCCAGGATCATCGCGGTCGCCGATGCATACGATGCGATGTCGAGTGACCGTAGCTACCGAAAGCGTCTGTCCGTGGAACAGATCATCTCGCAGCTGACGGAGGGGAAGGGCAGCCAGTTCGATCCGAAGTTCGCGGATGTGATGATCTCGATCATCAAAGAAGAATCGGATGTAAAGCATAAGGAGAACGAAGATGGGTAATCCGAATAAACAAAACGAAAACAATGAACTGTTTCAATCTTCCCATCTGATGCTGCTGGTGACATACACCGCGTTCACCGTACTGTTTATCGGTGAATCATTCCTGATGGGCTGGGAGAAGTGGGTGCTTCTTCTGATCGGTGCGGCTGTCTGCCTGTGCTGGATCCTTCACTTCCGCCAGGAAGCGACACCGGGTGTCCGCATCAGGATCTATGCGGTCCTCATGATGTGTACGGCATTTATCTATGGTATCCATCCGACGAGCACATATGATATGGCGGTCGTCATGTCTGCGCTGATAGTGCTTTTTACGATGACGGGTATTAAGGGCTTGATCACACTGGTGCAGGTGACCTACTACATTACGATGGCCTATGACCTGACGGCGATGGCCATGAACGGAGAAGAATTTGACGGACTGCTGCTGTCGAGGACCGGACTTCATATTGCGATGATCTTCTTTATCGGATGGTTCGCAAAGACCATCATCGATAAGTGGACGCAGGTGCTGTCCAGTACCAAGGATGAAGTTAATCAGCTGACTGAGGCAACAGAGAGACTCAATGACTTTCTTGCCAATGTTTCCCACGAGATCCGTACTCCGGTCAATGCGGTCATCGGTCTGACGAGTATCTGTATCGATAAATCCGGTAACCGTGAGATCACCGGAGATCTGATCTCCGTACGCGATGCCGGACGAAAGGTCGCAGAGCAGATCAGCGATATCCTCGACTATTCGGAGCTCGACCGTAAAAAAGCGGTCGCCAACAACGAAGACTATATGCTCTCGTCGGTACTTCACGATCTGGTGACGGATATCCGCTCTGCGAAACCGAAGGAAGTGGAACTGATCATCGATGTCGATCCGTCGATCCCGGCGGTCATGCACTCGGATGTCAGTAAGCTGAAGAAGATCCTTCGTGCCCTGATCAGTAATGGATTGAAATACACAAGAAAAGGCGGCGTGTATGTCCGTATCACATGTGAGACGCAGAGCTACGGCGTCAACCTCTGTATCGAGGTCACGGATACCGGTATTGGTATGAGTGAAGTCGAACTGGAGAAGGTCTATGACAACTTCTACCAGGCTGACTCCGGCCGCTCCCGTATGGGCGGAGGCCTCGGTCTCGGTCTGGCGATCGTCTCCGGTTTTGTCTCGCTCCTCGGCGGATTCATGACGATCAGAAGTAAAAAGGATGTCGGTACGACAGTCGTCGTCAGTCTGCCGCAGAAAGTCGTCGATCCGACGAGCTGCATGTCCGTCAATAATCCGGAGAGTCTGTGTCTCGGTGCTTACCTGCACTTTGAGAAGTATTCGGATCCGGCGGTTCGTGATTACTATAACTCCATGGTTCTTAATATCGTTAAGGGCCTGGGCGTCCAGATGCACCGTGTAAACAATCCGGAAGATCTGAAACTGCTTCACGACTCGATCCATATGACGCATCTGTTTGTCGCAGAGGAAGAATACGGATCCAATGTCGAACTGATCGAAGAACTTGCCAAGGACATCATCGTGGTCGTTGTAGCGAATGATGACTTTGTACTGCCTGCCGATTCTATGGCAAGGATCATGGAGAAGCCGTTCTACTGCTTCCCGGTCGTATCTGTTCTTAATATGAGTATTAATGATAAGCAGACAGCAGGAAGGAAAATGTTCTGCCGTGGCGTAAAGGCGCTGGTCGTTGATGATGAGCCGATGAACCTTGTTGTAGGAAAGAGTATCTTCCGAAGCTATGGTATGGAAGTTACAACAGTGCTTTCCGGTCCGGAGTCGATTGAGATCTGCCGCGAGAAGAACTTCGATATCATTTTCATGGATCACATGATGAGCGGCATGGACGGTGTCGAGGCCATGAAGCGTATCCGCGATGATGTGGCGGGCAAGAACGGAGAAACGCCGATCGTTGCTCTTACAGCCAATGCGATGAGCTCCGCCAAGCAGATGTTCCTGTCGGAAGGTTTTGACGGATTCGTCAGTAAGCCGATCGAGACTGAGGAACTGGAGCGTGTCATGAGGACCGTGCTTCCGAAGACGATGGTGACGATGGAACTGGTCGATACTGAGACACTGAATAAGGTCGATTACGAAGCGATGAGAAAATCTTCGGACGACGAAGATTTTGTTGTGGATGCGACCACCATCAAGAAACTTCTTAAACCGACCGGAATCGATACCCGTGCCGGTATGAAGTACTGCATGGAGGACTTTGAATTCTATAAGTCATTGCTTCTGCAGTTTGCCTCCGAATCCGATGAGAAGATCCCGTTGATGGGAAGATACTACGAGTCTTCCGACTGGAAGAACTACGAGATCCTCGTGCACGCACTGAAGAGTACGGCAAAGATGATCGGCGCAGGTGATCTTTCCGAAGAGGCAAAAGCACTGGAGATGGCAGCCAAGGAAGAAAAAGAAGAGTTCATTGCAGAGAATCACTATGCGCTCATGACGCATTACGGCAAAGTTGCTAAGGTCATCAAGGACGTACTGGGAGAGAAAGAGGAAGAAGAGATCCTCGAATTTGATCCTATGGATGAGGAAGGAGGGGAGAAGTAATGAAACACATTCTGCGTTATATTTTCAAACCTTCATCCCAGGATAAGGAAGCCGTTGCTTCGGTCTTTAAAGGAATCACTAAGACGACGCAGATCATCGTTGCCTTTGTCATGATGATCGGTCTGGTGTTCCTGACGTGGTCATTTGTAAATCCGGGAATGTTTATGAACAGCCTTCCCTACCACAGAACGGCATATCTGTTTGTGCTTCTGACCGGTACGATCTGGTACCTGATCGTGCACTATGCATCGAAGGATTATGACAAGCGGCTCAAGGCGCTTTTCTTCTCCAATGCTTTCCTTGCGATTGTGATGTACACATTCGTTCTATGCCTGTGCTTCATCAATCTGTATTTTAATTCATTTGTAGATACGACACTTTTCATGACGGTTTCACTTCTGGTTCCGATGTGTCTTTATCTTAACCCGCTCGAGTATATCGTACTTGCGGTCCTTGCGGATGGCGGCATGGCAGCGATGCTGTACTATGCATATGCGTATCTGGATATTCTGAAACTGAATGCTTTTCTGAACTTTCTCATTTTCTCCTTCTTCCAGGTCGCAGTCGGTATTATCATGCTCTACACGAAGTACTGTCTTCATAAGGAGATCGTTGCCGAGACAAAACAGCATTTTGAGATCGAGATGCTCAACAAGGCACAGAACAGTTTCTTCTCGAATATGAGCCATGAGATCAGAACTCCTATCAACACGATCATCGGATTGAATGAGATGATCCTCCGTGAGGATGTCAGTGAAGAAGTTATGGAAGATGCGGCGAATATCAAGTCCGCAGGTAAGCTTCTCCTTAACCTGATAAACGATATCCTTGATATGTCGAAGATCCAGTCCGGACGTATGCAGTTGATCACTGCTCCGTATCAGCCGGGTGAGATGCTCTCGGATCTGGTCGGTATGATGTGGATCCGTGCCAAGGAGAAAAAACTCGATTTCCATATTGATGTTTCGCCGGATATCCCGCATGAACTCATCGGTGATGATGTGCGTATCAAGCAGATCCTCATCAATGTCCTGAACAATGCCATCAAGTATACCAAGGAAGGATCGGTATCCCTGTCGGTACAGTGCGAGATGCTGGATGATTCTTCCTGTAATATGCTCTATACCGTTACCGATACAGGTATCGGTATCAAGCCGGAGGATATCCCGTATCTGTTCTCGGCCTTTAAGCGTGTGGATGAAGATTCCAACAAGCATATCGAGGGAACAGGTCTTGGATTGTCCATCGTTAAGCAGCTGGTCGATCTTATGGGTGGTAAGGTCACGGTAAACAGTGTATATACCAAGGGCTCCACATTTATCATCGAGATTCCGCAGGTCTGTGAGACACAGTCGAAACTCGGCCAGTATAACTTTGATAAATCGAGTGCGACCGGACATAAGAAAGAATATATCCCGAGATTCGAAGCACCGACCGCAAGAGTACTTGTCGTTGATGATAACGAAGCGAACCTCATGGTCGTAACCAAGCTTCTCCGTGAAACCAAGGTACGTGTTGATACGGCGATCAGCGGTGCCGAAGCACTGAAGAAAACGCTGAACATCCGATACGATGCGATCTTTATGGATCACCTTATGCCGGAGATGGATGGTATTGTCTGCAGAAGGAATATCATCGAGCAGACCGGCGGCCGCTGCAGAGAAACCAGTATCGTTATCTTAACGGCGAATGCTGACGAAGAAAACCGACAGCTCTATGTACGTGAAGGCTTTGACGGATATCTCGTTAAGCCGGTCAGCGGAGAGGAACTTGAAAATGAACTGTATCGTCTTCTCCCGAAAGAGATCGTGCATATTACCGGAAACAGAAGTGAGATCGCTGAAGAAACGATCTCGTGGATGCATGGTGAGAAGAAGAGAAAGAGAGTTATCGTTACTACAGAGAGCGTAGCTGACCTGCCTCCGGAGATCATCAGCAGATATGACATCGCGATCCTTCCGCATAAGGTAAAGACAAAAGAAGGTATCTTCAAGGATGGAAAAGAAATCGATACACGTGGTGTACTGAAATATATGGAGGATGGAGAGAGCACGATGTTCCCGACCGCGCCGACGGTGAAAGAGGTTGAGGAATTCTTCGCCAAGCAGCTTACTGTCGCAAACAATATCATCCATATTTCCATCTCCGGTAAGGTAGAAAACAGCGGATATCCGGTTGCTCTTGACGCGGCCAGATCCTTCGATAGTGTTTATGTAGTTGATTCGGGACACCTCTCAAGCGGCCAGGGTATCCTGACGATCGAGGCCTGCCGTATGGCAGAAGAGGGAAAGAGTCCGGAGGAGATCATCGCCCGTATCGACAAACTGAAGAAGAAAGTTCACACCAGTTTCATCGTGGATAATCTCGACTTCCTTGCCCGTTCCAAGCAGGTCGGAAAAAGGGTCGCCAATCTTGTCAATTCCCTGATGGGCCGTCCGGTACTTGTTCTCAAGAAAGGAAAGATGGGTCTGGGCAGTATCTATTTCGGATCCAGAAAACGTGCATGGAAGAAGTATATTAATTCCTGCCTGGCCAGCGACAGACCGATCGACACGAGGATCCTCTTTGTAACCTATGTTGGAATCAACAAGAAGGAGATGGACTGGATCAGAGAACAGATCAATAAGAGAATGACCTTCGACGAAGTATACTTCCGTCAGGCATCTCCTGCTATCTCCGTAAACTGCGGACCGGGTACCTTCGGACTGCTTCTCCGCGAAAAGGATAAAGAAGATAAAAAAGAGCAGTAGTGAAGTATCCCGAATGCAAATGTCGGAACGAAAAAAAGGCGTCTCCCGAAGGAGACGCCTTTTCATTTTCAATCAGTGTGTGATCAGTTGTAGCTCGGGAATGCGTTCGGGTTATTAAGACCGATTGCCTTCTCAAGATCCTGCTGGTCATAAGTAGCATCCATAGCTGTCTGCCAGTTGATGAAGCCTTCCTTATAGAGACGGATGAGATCTTCATTCAGAGTGTGCATGCCGAGGGACCTACCGGACTGGATCGCACCAGGAATCATCTGGACCTTATCCTCAAGGATGAGGTTCTTGATTGCGTTGGTACCAATCATGACTTCGGTAGCGAGGATACGGCCTGTGCCGTCCTTGATCGGCAGGAGCTGCTGGGAAACAACACCACGGATGTTTGTAGCGAACTGCTGACGTACGATTGCCTGTCTGTCAGACGGGGAACCATCGATGATACGGTTGATGGTCTGGCCGGCACTTGCGGTGTGGAGTGTGGAAAGAACGAGGTGACCGGTCTCGGCAGCGGTGATGGCTGCTGCGATCGTCTCGAAGTCACGCATCTCACCAACGAAGATGATATCCGGGTCTTCACGGAGTGAAGAGTGGAGAGCGCTGGCGAAAGAATCTGTATCACGATGAAGTTCACGCTGGTGGATCATAGCACGGTCATGAGGATAGATGTACTCGATCGGGTCCTCGATCGTGATAACGTGTCTAGCCTCATTCTTGTTGATGTAGTCAACGATAGCGGCCATGGTGGTCGTCTTACCGGAACCCGTAGGACCGGTTACGAGGATGATACCATTCTTTGCAGTGGACATCTCTTTAACGACTTCCGGAATACCGAGCTCTTCGAACTCAGGGATACGGGCCATAAGGAGGCGGATACTGCAGGCGAGGTTGTTACGCTGATGATATACGTTCGCTCTGATTCTGATCTCGTTGTCGATCATGAGACCGAGGTCGATGTCTTCGCCGGCTTCTACACGCTTGATTTCCTCATTGGAAAGGATCGTATAGATCATCGCGAGGGACTCTTCCGGTGTCGGACGCTCGTCAAGAATGTGGAGAACTCCGTATCTTCTAACAGCAAGATTGGTACCTACAGTAATATGCACGTCGGAACAATCTTGTTCTATGGCATAATCCATTAATTGTTCAAAAGTCATAAATACACCTCCGAAATAAAGATATAAACATTATACATGAAAACAAATTCCTTTGATACAATTTTTTGCGAACTTTCGCACGATTTATCACTTTTTTCAATGGATCCGTGAGGGGTTTTCACATTTTCTCTGATTAATTGATGAGTTCGTTATCATTTTGTCATTTAACGGGAATATTGAGCGCTTATAATTATTTTTACCTGAATGGTCGAATCGGATCTTTTCGTGATAGGAGTCTGCAAATGAAAAGAAGAAAAATAACTGCTGTGCTGATAATGTCAATGATCATGAACGGTGCTTCCTCAGCTGGATGTTCCGATACGAGGACCATAGAGGGAACAGCAGAGAATACAAGGGCTCCGATTATTATCAATACTTCTGCAACGAGTGCTTCCGAGACCAGTTCCTCTGAAACAGAGAGCGGGACCACGACGGAGAGTTCCGTTACCGATACAAGTAGTGAAGAAACCACATCTACCGAAGAGACTACGGAAAGCTCATCGGAAGAGACATCGGAATCTGAGACGCAGACGCCTACTGCAAGCAAGGACTACCTCACCGAGCTTCATGCCCGCCGCAAAGCGGTCCTGGACAAAAAAACCGCTTACGAACAGATGGGTGGAACTGAGGTCGACACCTGGTGCTTCAAGAGAATGGCGGATCATGTTCCGTCCGGAACCTATGAACATTTCCGGATCAAGGACTATCATGGCGCATATCTCAATGATCACGTCAAAGAGGGAGACAAGGTCATCTATCTGACCTTTGACTGCGGATATGCCTCAAAAAGATCGATCCCTATCCTTGATACTCTGAAGAAACATGGAGTCAAGGCGAGCTTCTTTGTCACCAAGATGTATCTGGAAAAATGCTCGGACCTTGCTGCCCGCATGAAGGAAGAAGGCCATATGGTGTGTAACCATACGGTATCACATACCGATCTCACTTCTAAGACTCTGGAAGAAGTCGTTGCCGAGATCTTCGATGTCGAAGAGTTCTTCTATGAGAAAACGGGATACGAGATGGACCGCTATTTCCGCATGCCGGAAGGAACTTACTCTAAGCAGTTGATGACGATCGTTAATGATGCCGGATATATGTCCGTGTTCTGGAGTCTGGCGTATAACGATTATGATACGAAGAATCAGCCGGCACCGGGTTTCGTGCTCGATCACTTTACGAAGTTCCACCATAACGGAGCTGTGGCGCTGATGCACAATGACTCGCAGTCCAATGTGGATGAGCTGGACGCAGTGCTGACACTTCTGGAAAACGAAGGATACCGGTTCGGACTTCTGTCAGAACTGGAAGAAGCCCCGACAACGGGGGCTTCTTGAAGGCTTCGTAATGAGTTATAAAAGGATCACTCAGCGATCGCGCCGATCTTGGAAAGTTCGGCAAGTGCTTTTTCCACATCGGAAGTAATTACTTCTTCGGGGGCATCAAATCTTTCTTTCATGGTAGAGATGATGTCTTCTTTTGTAGTCTCTTCCTTTAAAAGCTCCAGGATCGTTCCGAAGGTCTTGTTTCCTCGTACGACACCGGAAAAGGAGGCGTCTGCCACAGGGATAAGAAGAAATTCGCCATCATCTTCCTGCGCATGGATAAGAAAATTCGGGGAAAGCTTCATGTTGCACCTCCTTCAGGATCAGAGATCATCGATCGGAACGAACGGCAGCTCGATCGCGGACGGTTCCGTGGTGCTCTTAGTGCTCTTGGTGCTGTCAGTCTGCTTCGTAGGATTGGTAGTATTGGGATCCGTTTTCTTCGTCGGATCAGAGTTGTTCTTGGATGTGGTGTCCTCAGGAATGATCACGAGATCGCCTTCGCCCTCTTCCGTCTGGATCGGCTGAGACTTAGTCGTCTCACCGGAGGAGGGATCGGAAGGATCCTGCTTTTTTGTTGTTTCGTTCGGATCTGCCTTGGTGGTAGAATCCGGGCTGCTCTGGCTCGTGGATTCGCCCGGAGCTGTGGATTCGCCCGGAGCTGTGGATTCGCCGGAAGCAGCGGTGGAATTGCTCGGATCTGCGGACGGATCACTCGGCGGAGCGATCGTGTTACCATCCGAATCTGTTGCGATGGCAGATGCTGTCGTATCGGAACCGGATCCGGAAGTATCCGAAGTGGAGTTGTCTTTCTTTCCGCATCCGCGCAGAGCGAAGATCAGGATGATGATGACTACGAGTACTGCAGCGAGTGAGCAGATGAGTATGAGTTTCTTTTTGTCCATTTTGTTCTCTCCGATCCGCGGCATATGCCACGACTCAATATAATGTTTCTTTCTTTTTATGTTCCCAATTATAACATTGAGATTTTCATATTTCTATAAGTGCGCAAGGAAACTGTCAAAATGCCCGAAATATAAGCAAGACTAATAAAATATGGCATATAAAATATAGATTAAGAAGCGCCCCGTGAGATATAATACGTTTGACGGATCGCTCTTCCCGTTTTTCGGTGTACGGGGAGGATGACCCCGGCAAAAACATTTCTGCCCTCGAGGCGGATAACAGGCATGGTTTCTCGCATTTGAAATTGCGGCTTGACCGGCTTTGTAACATGTGTTATTCTATCACGTGCTGCGAAGGATGCAGAAAACATATACATATATGTGAGAAATATCCTCGCTCTCATCGAATTAGGTATGAGAGCCGTTCTAGTCCAGGAGGAGGTGAGAAATCATGGCGAACAAGTATGAAATGATGGTCGTTCTGAGCCCGGAACTCGGTGATGAAGGTATTACTTCTACCACAGAGGCAATCAAGGCTAAGGTTGAGTCTGCCGCTACAATCGACTCTATGGAGTCCCTTGGCATGAAAAAGATGGCATACGAGATCGAGGATCAGAAGGACGGTTTCTATCTTCTGTTCAACTTCACATCTGATGCCGATTTCCCGAAGGAGATCGAGCGTGTGCTGAAGATCACAGAAGGCGTACTGCGTTTCCTTGTTATCCGCATTGAGGAGTAATTCGGTAAAAGGGAGTAACGACTATGAACAAAGTTATTTTAATGGGTAGATTGACCAAGGATCCGGAAGTAAAACAGACTCCGAGCAACATCGCTGTTTGTTCCTTCACGATCGCATGCGACAGACGTTTCAAGAGCCAGAACGGTGAGCGCCAGTCTGATTTTATCAACTGTGTAGCATGGCGTCAGCAGGCGACTCTTCTCGGAAATTATTTCCACAAGGGTTCCCGTATCGCAGTGGTTGGTTCCCTGCAGTCCAGAAGTTATGATGATCAGAATGGCCAGAAGAGATATGTGACCGAGGTAGTGGTCGATGAAATCGAATTCGTTGATACACGTTCCGAAGCACAGGGAGCTCCGGCTTCCGCACCGGCACCGGCGCAGAGCGCGCCTTCGGCTTCTGTCGTAGCACAGACACCGCCGCCGGCACAGCAGATCGATCCGGGCTTTGAGGCATCTATGGATTCGGACGACAGTTCACAGCTTCCTTTTGACGTAATGGGTTATTAACAGGAAAGGGACACAAAAGACCGTGTCCGTTATCTTTCGAAAGGAGATTAACTATTATGGCTGAAAATAGAGCACCTAAGGCACCGGCTCGTGAGTTCGGTGACCGCGGCATGAAGCAGAGACGTTCCAGAAGAAAGGTCTGCGCTTTCTGTGCTGATAAAGTTGAAATGATCGATTATAAGGATCAGGCTCGTCTTCGCAAGTTTGTATCTGAGCGCGGCAAGATCCTGCCGAAGCGTATGACAGGTACCTGCGCTAAGCACCAGAGAGAGCTGACGATCGCGATCAAGCGTGCAAGACATGTTGCACTTCTGCCGTTCGTAGCAGACTAATCGAAAACGCAATCTGCGTTTACATTACGATCGGAAACGATTATAATATTAGCACCCGTGTGGATCCACGCGGGTGCTCATTTTTTGCCTGAAAAGCCCTGAAATGAGCGTAATTTGTTTGGAAACACGGAGGAAGAGAAAATGAAGTGCATCTTATTAGCAGACGTTAAGGGTCTGGGAAAAAAGGACGATATCGTCGAGGTCAATGACGGATACGCGAGAAACTTCCTTCTGAAAAAGAAACTCGCCTGCGAAGCTACTGCAGACAACATGAATAAGAATAAGCTCAAGAAGGGTTCTGAAGCCGAGCACGCACGCCGTGTTCTGGAAGAAGCACGTGCCAACGGCAAGCTTCTGGATGGAAAGACAGTAACTCTTGCCGTTAAGACCGGTGAAGGCGGACGCCTCTATGGCGCGGTTACAGCGATGGACGTTGCTGACGCGATCAAGAAGGCCGGTTTTGATGTCGATAAGAAGAACGTCATCATTAAGAACCCGATCAAATCCTTAGGCACATACGAAGTTACCGCGAAGCTGCACACACAGGTCAGTGTCAAGGTAAATGTGGAAGTTGTTGCTGAGTAAGGAGAGCAGGAATGGCCGAATCCGGAACCAAAGACAGATCCATCCTGACCCGCGTTCCCCCGCAGAATAATGATGCGGAGATCGCGGTTCTCTGCTGCTGTCTGGATTCACAGAATACGATCACGACTGTCGCATCATATCTTGATCCGAGTGACTTTTATACACCGGCGCATCAGAAGATCTATGAGACGATCTATCATCTTTATTCCGAGTCGAAATCGATCGATCTGATCACGGTCGGCGATGAGCTGAAGAAGCAGGGTGATCTCGAGAAGGTCGGCGGTATGGCGTACTTAAGCACGATCGTCGACGCGCATGCGCTGCTGTCGAACCTGTCGGAGTATATCAATATCGTCCGGCAGAAATCCATGAGCCGTAAGATCATCAAGTCCATGGAGGACCTGACCCGTCAGACATATGAGGGTGAGACCGATCCGGGAAATCTTATCGAGATCGCGATCTCCAGACTCTCCGAACTTCGTGACAGCAAGTCGGATGAAGCGCTTGTATCCCTGAAGGAGATCCTCCAGGAGACGGTCAAGAACATCGTCAACCCGCCGAAGAACCGTGCGGTCATGAGCCACTTTACCCTGCTCGACCACGTAACGAACGGTTTCCGTCCGGGTACACTCACGATCGTTGCGGCTCGTCCGTCCATGGGTAAATCGGCATTCGTTATCAACATTGCCGTAAATGTCGCACTGAAAGACCACCTTCCGGTCGCTTTCTTCAGTTTGGAAATGAACGGACAGGAGATCGCCAACCGTATCCTCGCTTCGCGCTGCGATATCTCGATCTCGACACTGCAGAACGCCAAGAGACTTTCCCAGGATGAGCTGGGCCGAATCAACGGTTCCATGCCGATGCTGGGAAATACACCTCTTTATATCGATGAGCACTCGGGCTTAAATACAGCGGAGATCCTGACCCGTTGCAGAGAACTCCAGAACCGTCTCGGCAAGAAGCTGGGCCTGATCTGTATCGACTACCTGCAGCTCATGAATCCGGCAGTAGAACGTAAGAATGCTTCCCGTCAGCAGGAAGTTTCGGATATTTCCCGTGCCCTGAAACTGATGGCCAAGGAACTCGATGTTCCGGTCATTGCACTGGCACAGCTGTCCCGTGAATCGGAAAAACGTGACGACCACATCCCGGTACTCTCGGATCTCCGTGATTCCGGTGCAATCGAGCAGGACGCCGATATGGTTATGTTTATCCATCGTCCGGATTACTATAAGCACAAAGATGAGTCCGAAGACGACGAAGAGAGCACGAAGCAGGCGAAGTTCAAGAGGATCGACAAGGAAGAGATCCAGCGTGCGATGATCGTAGTGGCTAAGAACCGTCAGGGTCCGACTACGAACATCTTCCTCTCCTGGAATGGTTCCCGTACGACCTTCTTCGAAAAAGAGAAGAATGATCCGAATGCTCCGGCAGCTCCTTCCGATGAGGATGCTCCGCCGCCGTGGGGCGTTGATGATGTTCCGGTCCCGGATGAACTGTTCACGGAACCGTCCCTTCAGATCCCGAAGGCGGTTATCGAACAGCATGATGAGACGCCAGCGGCACCGGCTTCTGCCCCGGTTCCGAGTTCTGCTCCGGCACCGAGTGCACTGGATGCGGCACTGTTCTCCGGAGATCCTTCCATGGAGTTCGAGGATTTGGATATGACCGGCTGGTCTTCTGATCAGTACGATGAACCGGAGGGTGCTCCGGGTTTCTTCGATGACCCCGGATCGTTCCCGGATGGGGTGTGAACACGTGAGTGACCTGATTTCTTTGGTCGAAGAATATATTGAGAAACACCGATTGCTTCCGGCACCGCTGCTGGTAGTCGGTGTGTCCGGAGGCGCCGATTCTATGGCGCTTCTATTTGTTTTGAAGGATATCTGCAGCCGGAAATACCCGGATATGCCCATTCTTGTTGCCCACATGAACCACGGTATCCGGGAAGAAGCGGGAGAAGATGAGAAGCTGGTTTCCGAATATGCTCGATCTCTCGGGATTCCGGTCCTGGTAAAGCACGTAAGTATTCCGGAGATCTCCGAAAAAGAAGGACTCAGCCTGGAAACGGCAGGAAGGATCGCAAGATATGAGTTCCTGGAGAGCGTTTCCGGAGATGAGGGGACGATTGCCGTCGCACATCATATGGATGATCAGGCGGAAAGCGTCGCGATGCACATCTTCCGTGGATGCGGCATGGAGGGTCTGGTCGGGATCCGTCCGAAAAACGGAAACGTGATCCATCCGTTCTTGGGAATTTCCAAAAAGAGAATCCTGGATTTCTGCAAAGAACGCGGGATCCCGTTCTGTAACGATGTTACAAATGCGGATATTACGTACGATCGGAACTTCTGGCGCCATGAGATCTTCCCGAAGATCGAAGATGGTACATCCAGAAATCCGGTGGCGGCTCTGGTCGGATTATCGGAGAGGATCTCCGAGGAAAATGACTTTCTGGACGCTCTTGCGGAAAAAGAACTGGAAGCCGCGCTTGCTTCCGGAACTTCGGAAGATCTGGCGGAAGAACCAATGGTTCCTGTTTCTAAACTTCAGGTGATTCCGAGACCCCTAAGAAGACGGGTCCTCCGTCTGATGGCGGTACGTACGTACGGGGATGTCGTAGACATCGAGAGCACGCACTGGGATGCGATCCTGGATCTTACGGAGAAGACGTCCGGGTCTTCGTATGTTCATCTTCCGAGAGGAAGAGTGGCGGCCAGAGAAGCAGGATGTATACGCTATCTGACCAAGGCGGGTGCTTTTGCCGCGGAAAACGGCGGATATGTCGATAATGTCGGTATCTGTGTCCCTGAAAGCGTGATGCAGGCGGAAGTACGGCTTTCCGACTTAACACCCGGGGAAAAGGTTAATTTTTCTCAAAGTTTTGTCCAAATGCGACTTCGCTCCGTTGAGAAAGGCGAACGTATAGTATATAATAATCTGACGTGGTTTTTCCCGTCTTCGGTATTAAAGGATGTTGTCATTCGGACAAGAAGACAGGGCGATACCATTCTTCGGGCAGGGAATACCTGCACGAAGGAACTGCGCCGATTCATGAATGAGGTGCATATCCCGTCAAGGTTCCGGGACCGGATCCTCCTTGCAGCAAGGGGAAATGAGATCCTGTGGCTGCCGATGTTCGGACATGCCGTGGGATTTACCGATGAGATCTCGGAAGCAAAGTACGGGAAGACGCTGTCGGAAGACGGGGAAGATGAATTATTCGCACTCGAGTTTTTCGAGGAGAATGCGTAGGAGAAAGGAGATCGGATAGATGGAAAGAATAACTAAAGTCCTGATCACACGCGAGGAAATCGCTGAAATGGTCGATCGTTTGGGAAAACAGATATCCGAGGATTACAAGGGAAAAGAAATCGTTGTGGTCGGCATCCTCAAGGGCGCATCCGTATTTCTTGCGGACCTGATCCGTAAGATCGACTGCCCGGTGATCCTGGATTTTATGCAGATCTCGAGTTATTTCAATGGAACTGTCTCATCCGGTAATGTCCGTATCCGTAAGGATCTGGACTGCGATATTAATGACAAGGATGTTCTTATCGTGGAAGATATCATTGACTCCGGTGTAACGATGCAGAGCCTGCAGCGTGAACTCAGTGCGAGAAATCCGAAGAGCGTCAAGGTAGCATCGGCATTTGATAAGCCGTCCCGCCGCAAGGTGGATTTTACGGCCGATTATATTGGAATCGAAGTTCCGGATGAATTTATTTATAATAATCACATCATTTCAGTATCAGATACCGCTTTAATTGTTTATTGATCCAAAAGATACGGAGGACAGAAAATGAAAGAAAACAATGATCCCTTTATGAGCGA
>JAFWSW010000017.1 GCA_017519205.1 Clostridiales bacterium
CCGGTTTGCCAATGCCCTCGATGCTCTGTCGGTTATTGGACTGTATGCTCCCGCTTTGAATGAAAAAGTAGGTGATATGACCAAAAAAATAAACGCCGTACGCGGTGCCAAAAATGAACGCGATAAAGATTTCGTGGACATATCCAGATACGGAAGCGAGAGAGCTTTAAATGCAATGAACAAAGTCAGGAATGCCTCAGTTGATAAAAACATGGGCAAAAATAATCCATCGATCAATTCTTTGAAAAAATAATGTCATCAGGCTGGAGTCCCGCCGGACAGATCACAGGCTCAAAGTGCTCTAAAAGTCCGGGGGATACTTCAGCACTTCGAATGTATATGTCACCTTTCCATCTGATGATATCACCGTCTTTTACATAGGTAAGAACTTCATTGATGACATGATTACTGTCTTTATATTTCCAGTCATTCGTATCGATCGACCACAGGATCATCGGCATACCTACATTGGCGGAAACCGTCGCATTATAAGAGCCTCCGACCGGACGCATCACCTTCGGATACACGCCGATAAGGTTATAGATCGCATCCGCCGTATCCCAGATCTGTTTATGTACAGCATCGCCGGAGATCCTCGTAAGAGTCGTGTGATTCCAGGTATGGTCTCCGATCTGACAGTCCAGGTTCGTCGCACGGACAATACAATCGCGGAAACGGTTGACTCGGTCACCGCACACGAAGAAGGTCGCATGCGCGCCGTACTGTTCAAGCGTATCGAGGATGCGCATCGTTACCGGAGAATACGGACCATCGTCAAAGGTCAGAGCAACGACCTTTTTCGGCTCTGCCTGCTCCACGTGAGTATCGATACCGTACTCACTCATCTTCGCGTCAAAAGCCGGATCCTTGAGGATGACGGAGAGCACGTGCTCACGTGTGACTCCGTGGGAAAGTGCGATCTTATACGATGTGATCTTCTCCTGTTCCGGTTCATGTCCGTAGAAGACTTCGAACACGGTGGAAAGGAATTCGTCATCGGAAGCGAAGAGATCCTGATTCTCCTCATTCAAAAGCATATCCGAGATCACGGTGCGGACGCCGGACGGATCCTTCGAAGTCTGAAGCACATATGCATTCATTTCCTCGCCGGTCGGTTTCTTCCCCGAGAACTTTGTATACAGACGGTTCAGGAAAGCGGTCATCTCGTAGTTCGTATCTCTCGGCTGGGTAAGTGTGACCTGTCCCGGAGTAAGTCCGAGGCTTCCGCATCTTCCGGAAAAGCTCTGGTCCTCGGAGATCAGTTTCGCAACATAGCTTATCGACATACCGTCATCCATCGCCTGATGGTATTTTCCCATTTCATCAGAAGTGGCATCACGGCCGAGCATCAGGTGGCAAAGTGAAGCGATCGTCTCATCCGTGGTAAGGTTTCTCGAGGAATACTCCGGTGTATAGATGATCTTCTCCAGCGTCGGAGCAAGTTCTTTTCCTTCACGGAAATACTTCGTCCAGACGTTATATTCGGCGGGATTTGCAGTTCTTCCGTACATCTCTGTGAAAAGGTCACTGACGAATACGGTGAGTTCCGGATCCTGGTCTCTGTCTTCCAGTTCATCGACGGTACCCGGTGTGACGTCGTATTTTTGGCACAGCGCAGCGAATTCCTCAGAACCTGCTGCATCGCTTAAGAAGCGGCGGGCACTGACACCGTGATTCATATAGAATCCGTATTTCTTTATTTCTTCCGGTCCGGGTTCGTGCCCCGTCATCGTCTGATTCAAAAGCGTGATCGTTTCCTCGGAAGAATATCCTTTCGAAGTAAACTCTTCGCTTGAAGCCAGCATATCGATCATCCCGACTGCTGTCGTGTTACCATCCTTCAGGTTGTGATACCAGAAACCGAATTCCTCGCTTTCCGGCTGTTTTCCGAGAAGAACATCGTAGGTGTAATCAATAAAGTCCGACATCGGGTCCGCTTTCGCACGCACTCTGGACGGAATCATGCATGTCGCCGTCATAACAGCGACTGTCAGTATCACACCGATAAATCTGATAATGTAGCCAAACACACCGTGTTTACGTTTTGCCATTTCGTTACCTCACCCCTATTAGCTCAGTTTCAGTATATATGAAACGGGTAACAGTAAAATGACATATATGCAATTTTACGGTTACGGGGGCGGTTTTTCGCGGTTTCAGGCATAAAAAGAGGGGCTGGGAAACACATAAAACCAGCCCCTTTAATTTCGAGCGGAATCCGATAACGGAAAAACAAAAACAATCCTCGCTCGTTTCAAACCTATTCACCTACACTATAGCGCCTTTAGGCGTTTTGCGCCATAGAATTTCTTTCCCGAATATATAACAATCTTTCGCGATCAGATCATCTTCTCGGAGAGCTTCACACCGCCGAGGATGTGGAAATGCACGTGTTTAACGGTCTGTCCGCCGAATTCTCTGCAGTTATTGATGATTCGGAATCCTTCATCGATACCGGTCGCCTTTACGACTTCCGGTGCTGCATCCAGAACATCACCGAGTGCAGCTTTACCCTCTTCCGAGGAAGCCATATCAAGGATGTCGTCAAAGTGCTTTTTCGGTACGATCAGGACGTGTACCGGAGTGGCCGGATTGATATCCTTAAAAGCCAGTACCTTATCGTTTTCAAATACCTTGGTTGAAGGGATCTTGCCCTCTACGATGTCACAGAATAAACACATGATCTTATCCTCCTTTAGAGCATTTTCTCAAGTTCAGTCTTAACTGCAGCGAGTGCATCGTCGATGCCGGAAGGATTCTTACCGCCGGCCTGCGCCATGTTCGGACGTCCGCCGCCGCCACCACCGACGATCGGAGCGACCGCCTTGATGAGGTTACCGGCATGGGCTCCGGCTTTCACTGCGGAATCCGTTGCCATGATGACGATATTTGCCTTTCCGTCTACAGAAGACATCAGTGCGATTACACCGTCACCGTGCTTATCCTTCAGCTGGTCACCGAGATCACGGAGAGCGCCCATCTCGACGTTCTCGAGTTTCGCAGCCAGGAGCTTGACGCCCTTGACATCAACTGTCTGCTCGAGCGAATCACCGAGGGCATCCTTAGCCGCCTGGGATTTCAGGGACTCGATCTCGGAGTTTGCCGCCTTCAGGTCTTTCTGCAGGTGCTCGATCTTGGTAACGATCTCCGACGGGTTTGCTTTCAGAAGCTTCGCCGCGTCGAGAAGCAGATTCTCCATATCCTTGTAATAAGCAAGGACTGCATCACCGGTCAGCGCCTCGATACGGCGGATACCGGCAGCAACACCGGACTCGGAAAGGATCTTGATGCTCTGGATCTGGGAAGTATTGCTTACGTGCGTACCACCACAGAGTTCAACAGAGAAAGCTTCCTTAAAGTCTGCTTCCATATCACCGGATGTTCCCTTACCCATACTTACGACACGAACGGTATCGTGATATTTCTCACCGAAGAGAGCCATCGCGCCGGTCTTACCGACATCCTGCAGGCTCATCTCATCGGTTCTTACCGGAAGAGATGCAGCGATCTCGGAATTTACGATCTTCTCCACTTCTGCGATCTGCTCCGCAGTCATCGAGGAATCATGAGAGAAGTCGAAACGCAGACGGTCCGGAGTAACGAGAGAACCCTTCTGCTCGACATGATCACCGAGAACGATCTTCAGTGCCTTCTGCAGAAGGTGTGTCGCGGAGTGGTTCTTACATGTATTATCACGGTTCTTATTCTCAACAGAGATCTTCGCGGAATCGCCGACACGGATGGTTCCCTTGCTGACAAAACCGGTGTGACCGATCCTTCCGTCAGAAAGGTGGATTGCTTCGGAAACCGTGAATTCTCCGTCATTTGTAACAATGTTACCCTTATCACCGACCTGGCCGCCCATGGTTCCATAGAGGCAGGTAACGTCTGTGATGATGGTTCCCTTCTCGCCTTCGGAGAGAGAATCCTTCAGGGAAGCCTCATCCGCTGCGGCAAGGATCTTACCATCGCAGGTTCTGTTCTCATATCCGACGAACTCGGTCTTGATGCTGTCATCCAGATCATCAAAGACACCGGCCGATGTGCTGAGCTTCGCGGAGAAGTTCTGGCTGTCACGGGCCTTCTGCTTCTGCTCCTCCATGGAGACCTTAAAGCCTTCCTCATCAACGGTCAGGCCTTCTTCATCCGCAAGTTCCACGGTCAGTTCAAGCGGGAATCCGAAAGTATCGTACAGATAGAATGCATCTTTACCTGCGATCTCCTTCTTGCCCTCAGCACGAGCAGCATCGAGGATCTTCTTGAATTCCTTCATGCCGTTCTCGAGTGTGCTCTCGAAACGCTCGATCTCCTTGCTCAGCTCGTTCAGGATGAACTCTCTGTTCTTGATCAGGAGCGGATAGCTGTTGTTATAGATCTCATCGATAAAGATCGTAGCGATCTTCAGGATATTCTCTTTCTTTAAACCGAGTGTACGGGCATGTCTTACCGCACGGCGGATCAGACGGCGGAGTACATACCCTGCGCCGGCGTTGGCAGGAACGAGCTTCGCAGCATCGCCGATCAGCATCACGGATGTACGTGTGTGATCTGCGAGGATACGCATGGAGCGTGTCATCTTCTCATCAGCATTGTACTTCTGTCCGGAGACACTCTCGATATATGCGATGACCGGTGCGAACAGGTCGATCTGGTACACATCCTTGGAACCGTTCAGGAAAGCGAGGATACGCTCGAGGCCCCATCCGGTATCTACGTTCTTCTGTGCAAGAGGAGTAAGGGTTCCGTCCTTATGCTTCTCATACTGCATAAATACGTCATTTCCGAGTTCGGTGTACTTACCGCAGGAGCATCCCGGGCCGCAGTCCGGGCCGCAGTCCGGCTTATCGGCAATATAGAACATTTCGGAGTCCGGGCCGCATGGACCATACTCCAAGCCCCACCAGTTATCCTCTGCCGGGAGATAGTAAATGTTTTCTTTCTTAAAGCCGGAAGCGATACGGTATTCCGCACCCTCTTCATCACGCGGTGCATTCTCGTCACCGGCAAAAACAGTAGCCGCCAGATGATCTGCATCAAATCCGAAGACCTGAGTCAGAAGATCGAAGCTCCACTGGCATCTTTCTTTCTTAAAGTAATCACCGAGGGACCAGGAACCCATCATCTCAAAGAATGTAACGTGGCTCTTATCTCCTACGGAGTCGATATCGTTGGTACGAACGCATCCCTGCACGTTACAGAGTCTGGTACCGAGCGGGTGCTTCTGACCCAGAAGGTAAGGCATCAGCGGCTGCATGCCGGCGACGTTGAACATAACACCCGTCGATCCGTCAGATACCAGCGATACTGCGCCGACATCCACATGACCGCGGTCGATGTAGAACTGCTTCCAGGTATTTCTCAATTCATCAGAGGTAAACTGTCTCATTCGTTTTCGTCTCCTTACGTAAAAAGCGAGGCACGCGCCGTAGATTTCGCGTGCCCCGATATTTTACACGATTTAGATAAGAAAATCTATATATATGTAGGATAAACTTACGCGTCGAGTGCTTTTCGAAGATGCTCGTGATACATGTCACGGATGCGCTTCGGTCCGGCGACCGAGAAACCGCCCTCATACTGGGAGATCCAGGCAAAAAATGTCGGACTGACATTGACGCTGACGTTCGCCTGGAGGTAATCCGAATCAGAAGGATCCGGGATCACGACCACATCCTGTTCGAAGCGGTCATAAAACTGCGTCAGCAGGTCTTTTCTGAAGCGGATCAGGACCGTTGCCGTCTCCGCGCCGTACATGCTGAAAGATTCCTCCATGTGCTTGGCGACGCTGAAGCCCTTCGGCGGCTTGACCAGCGGGATCTTCTCGTCCACGGCAACCTTCTTCATGCGGTCGATACGGAAGTGCCGGATCTTATCCTTTTCGCCCTCCGGACTCTGCTCCGGACGGACACCGATACAGTAGTAAAATCCGTTATTCCAGACCATCGCAAACGGATGGAGGATATACTTCATGCCGTCATGCTTCAGGACCTCACCTTCGCCGAATTTGTACTCGATATACTGGAACGTCACCGGATGCTTCGATGCGATGGCGCGGCGGATCATGCCGACAGTATAGATAAAGTCGTTATTCGTCGAGTGATGGCGGCCGATGTAGTGGATCTGTTCATTGAGCTCCGCGGCATAACCGGAAGATGTGAGATTCTTGAGTTTCTTGATAACACCCGCTTTTTTCTTTTCGGTCATAAAAGCGGCGGATTCGACCGCATCGATGAGGATCATGATCTCTTCAAGCTCGAACTCACGGTCTTCGATGTAATATCTCGGGGTTTTGGTATTGCTCTTCTCCACCGGGATCGAGGAATCCTCCAGTGCGTGAAGATCGTCATACAGG
>JAFWSW010000179.1 GCA_017519205.1 Clostridiales bacterium
AGTCCTTGGTGTCCCTGACTACAAAGTACTTATAGTAGTGTTCGTCTTCACTTGCGGCTGAAGAATCGTTATCCGCGTTATTCTTGCCGTCCGGATCTACGCCGTTATTCTGATCCTCAGGATCGATCTCGGTGATCTCGTTGTCCGCATTTTTGCCGGTATTCTTTTTCGCTCCGGAGTTGTTATCTTTTCTTGTCGCAAAGAAGACGATCCCGGCTGTGGCAGCGCCTGCCAGTCCAATAGATACGATAGTAATAATAGTCTTTTTCATAGTAACCTCTGTCCCTTTCTTTATTGCCTGTAAAGCAAGTTTGGATCCGGCTGCCTCCGTGGCAGCTCCGGTAGATGCGGACAGATTCAGAAGTGAAGCAGGAATTGGTCTGAACGGTACCTGCTCAGCTTCTTTGATAAATAGACTCGTTAAGAATGGTACGACCATAAACAGTTTCGTGTCGTTTTCTTTTTCATATTTCTCGACCTCCTTTTTGATTTTTGCTTTGGCAGAATGAATGCGCCTCGATACAGTTCCTTCCGGGATCCCGAGAGCTTGTGCGACCTCTTTGGTGCTCATCTCATCAAAGTAGAAGAGAATAAGCGTCCTTCTGGTATCTTCAGACAAAGAATTGTTGATGATATCCATGATGATCTTCCGCGTCTCGGCTGACTCGACAAGAGAGTCAGGCAGAAAATCCTCGGGGACCGTTTCGATGCTGTCAAAGAACTCGTCCTCCACCGTATCCGTCTTCGTCCTGGTCAGACGATTCAGGGACTTGTTAGCGGCGACCTTCTTGAGCCACGGCAGGACTTTGGTTTTATCCTTGATACTGTCATACGAATTGATCAGGGAAACAAACGTATCCTGAACGATGTCCTGCGCATCATCTTCATTCTTCAGAAGAGAAAATGCTGTCCAGTACACCGCGCGATAGGCTTCGTTGTAGATCTTTTCAAGTTCTTTGTCGGTCATTTTTTCTGTCTCCTTTTGTCCGCATCTATCTTATAGACACATAACAACAGAGATTTCTTCGCGGTACGAGAAATATTTTTTCGATTTTTATTTTACCATCTATTTTCGCCTTCTAATATAACAATAGAAGATCATGATTATTCTTCTGACTCCAAAGAGTATAATTATCATAGATCATAGTGATGGGAGAGAGAGGATGAAATCCGACAGCGGAAACGTTTACTATATTCTTGAGACAGTCGCTGTTTTATCATCGATTTCTTTTCTCGTGATCAGAAGGATCCGTCAGGATCGAAGGAGCCGGCTGGCAAGAAAGGTGGTACTAAAGAGTATGCCGAATGAGGATGAACTGAATAAGAAGTTTGAAGCGAATCGTCAGAGCGGAAACTGCATCGTTGCTGCGACATGTAACATCTTGTGGTACCATGGTCATCACGGTTTCCCGAAGCTGATCGAAGGGGTCGATTTCAAAGGCCTCGAAGGAAGAATCGATACCATCATTCAAAGTAAGGGCGGGTATGCGAACAATAACGTTCCGGAAACCGTTGAAGAATATGTAAGTACATATACTCCTTATAATGTTAAAGTGAAGAACCGCTGGTATCCTTCCTACAACGATGTGAAGAAAGCGGCGAAAAAGAATCCGTGCCTTCTGGGGTTTGCGAAAGGCCCGAACAGTTATGGAGCGGGAGCCGGACATATGACGGCATGTGTCTGGGCAGACGAGTCGGAAGAGAAGAAGATGGTCGGTGTCCTGGATGGACATAAGGATCATATCGTGTACTGGGAATGGGGAGAATATAATGATTTCATGTCGGAGTTTATCTTAACGAAGAAAACATCCGAAGATATATCGGAAAGGAAATAAAGACCGGGAAATGGCAACCAGAAACATAATCGTAGAACCGTATAATGAGGCGTGGAAACAGGATTTCACAGATATTCGAAAAGAACTCGCCGAGGCGCTGGGAGATCTGGCGATCAAGATCGAGCATGTAGGAAGTACATCTGTTCCGGGGCTGTCTGCCAAACCGATCATCGATATCGATGTGGTGATAAAGGATCGTTCGGTGCTTCCTTCCGTGATTGAAGCCCTTGGAAAAATCGGATATCAGCATGAGGGGGATCAGGGGATCCCGGGGCGCGAAGCTTTTAAGTATGAAGGAAAAGATCATCTTCGGAAACACCATCTCTATGTATGTTCCGAGGATGCTTCCGAATTAAAAAGACATCTTTCTTTTCGTGACTATCTTCTGGAGCATCCGGAAGCAGTTTCTGAATACAGCCGGGTCAAAGAAGAAGGCGCGGTGCTTTTCCCGCATGATATCGATAAATATATCGAGCACAAAACTCCGTTTATCGAGGGTATTTATAAGAAACTTGGCCTGAACCAAAAGTAGAGGCCGCGGCTGAGATTTATCACCGAAATTCAGGAAAAAAGTCCATTCGTGAACAGTAAGAAATGATATACTGGTAATGTCAGGTGTCCGGTTCAATAATTGGACCGGAAAACTCACTGATACAGGAGGTAATGGGATGGACAAAATGTTTCAACTCAAGAAAAACGGAACAAGTGTACGTACCGAAGTTGTCGCCGGATTGACGACGTTTATGACGATGGCGTACATAATCGCACTGAATCCGAATATCCTAGTCGGATTCGATAAGCAGGGAACACCTCTTTGGAATGGTGTATTTCTTGCGACATGTATCGCATCGGCGATCGGTACGATCTGCATGGCATTCCTTGCGAACAAGCCGTTCGTTATGGCTCCGGGTATGGGCCTTAACAGCTTCTTTGCTATCGTAGTTGCCAATATCGCAACGATCACGGGCATGACCGTCATCCAGTCTTTCCAGAGTGCACTGGTCATCGTCTTTGTTGAAGGTATTGTTTTTATTGTTCTTTCCATTCTGAATATCCGTGAGAAGATCGTTGAGGCGATCCCGCTGGGTGTTCGTCTCGGTATCGGACCGGCGATCGGTCTTATGCTGATGAATATCGGTTTTGGTACCAATGTTCAGGTCTCCGGTGCTGATAAGGACGGCAACCAGGGAATGTTCCTGGCGATGCGTGACTTCTTCGGATCGCTCACCGCAAAGGCTGCCAAAGATACGATCGGTACCGGATATAATCTCATGATCCTTACCGTCGTGACCATGTTTATCGGTCTTTTCGCTATCATCGCCCTGAACCACAAGAAGATCAAGGGTGCTGTTCTTTACGGTATGCTGATCGCATCTGCCATCTACTGGGCAGGCCAGGCGATCTTCTTCGATACTGATCCTTTTGCCAGCCTGAGATATGCATCCTTTGTTCCGCCGTTCCAGGATATGGCGGATACGACGCTCTTCCGCTTGAATTTCGAAGGTTTTATGGAGATCGGATGGTTCACGATCATTACGTTGATCATCACGTTCTGCATCATCGATATGTTTGATACAATCGGTACTCTGGTCGGTACCGCATCCCGTGCAAAGATGCTCGACGATAAGGGCAAGATGCCGAAGATGAAGGAAGCACTTCTTTCCGATGCGATCGGTACAG
>JAFWSW010000018.1 GCA_017519205.1 Clostridiales bacterium
CTGGCCGCAGCTCCGGCTGATATTCCGGCAGCTCCGGTTGAAGCGCCTGTAGAAGCAGCTGCTCCGGTCGTTGAGGCTCCGGTAGAAACAGTAGCTGAGGCTCCGGTTGCTCCGTCGATTCCGGAAGTTCCTGCTGCACCTTCGATTCCGGAAGCTCCCTCTATTCCTGAGGCTCCGGCAGCTCCGATGGAAGACAGACTTCCTGAACCGCCGCCGTTCCAGCCCGGTGTATCCGCTTCTGAAGCAGCTTCTGCAGGAGACAGACTCCCTGAGCCGCCGCCGTTTAACCCGGGATCTACTGAGGTCATCGGAGCTCCTTCCGATCCGGCAGCCATGGATGTTCCTCAGGAGTACATGCAGCCTGAAGCACCGGTACTTCCGGTGGAAGGTACCCCGTCTACACCTGTTTCCGGAGATACACAGTATGCGGCTCCGTTCTCTGATGCTACCGTTGGTGCACCGGCTGCTGAACAGCCGAAGACGGATCTGGAGAATATGTTTACCAGAAAGTCCTGGAAAGATGAGAGCGTAAATAATGGCGGTATCGTCAACAGAGGTCCGAACGGCCGCTGATCCGGAGAATAAAGGAGCAATAATATGGGTTTGTTTGACAGCTTACAGAATGGTATCGCCGGAGCGCAGAGCGCCGCTGCTAATGCAGGAGGAGATCTCCGTTCAAAGACAGTCGTATTCCAGGAGATGCCGGAGACGCTTGAACAGCTTCAGGCTCTTCCGGAAGCTTCCATGAAGGATCCGCTCGATGTTGCTGCGCTTACTGTCGCTGCACTTTGCGTGTATCCGTTTAATAAGGATGAGAGCATCCGTATGCTGAACTTCCTGAAAGGTCCGCAGCCACTTTCTCCGTATGAGATTTCTTTCATTGCTGACCGTTTCAGAGATTCGGACTATATTCCGAGATCTTATCTTACCGGTGCGACACCGCAAAACAACTATATGCCGCAGCGCCCGTACTCGGTTACGGTATATGAACTGGCACACAGCAGAGACAATCTCAATGAGGGATATCTGACGGTGAATCTGAATTCCGGCGGTGCAGACAGCCCGCGTCAGATCAAGCTTCGAACGAAGCCGTCCACCGGTGAGTGGTTCCTGTGGGAACAGTTTATCCTGGTTGGTATCCGCGTGCCGGATGCCGCTAATCCGTGGGCATAAGGACGAGGTTCATATATGGCATATTCCAGAGTATCCGACGCGAATGAGATCACAGCCCGTTACATGGACAGTATCCTGATCAAGGAACGACTGATCGATTCCGTGGTTGCGGATACTTCTGTTGTTTTATTCGGAGAAAAGTTCAGTAGTCCGGTCATGACGCCTGCGTTCTCCCATCTGATGCAATTCAAGGGACGTGAACTTACCGGTCTTGAAGAGTATTCCACTGCCGCGAAGAACGTGAACATCTTAAACTTCGTCGGAATGATGGAGAACGATCTTTTTCAGAAGATCGCAAATACCGGTGCAAAGACCGTCCGCATCGTGAAACCTTATGCCGACAACGCGAAGGTAAGAGACCAGATGCAGTTTGCGGAAGAGGCGGGTGCTTTTGGCATAGGAATGGATATCGACCATATCTTCGGAAATGAAGGCCTCGACGTAGTGATCGGTGAGAAGATGGACGTGCAGACATCCGACATGATCCGCTCGTATATCGAGTCGACAAAGCTTCCGTTCTTCATCAAAGGCGTACTCTCCGAGGAAGAGGCAGTCAAGTGTGCAGATCTCGGTGCGAAAGCGATCATCGTTTCCCATCACCACGGAAGACTTCCGTACGCGGTTCCGCCGATGATGGTCCTTCCCGGAATTAAGAAAGCGCTCGAGGGAAGAGATGTGAAGATCATCGTGGACTGCGGGATCAGTTCCGGAGCAGACGTATATAAGTGTCTGGCACTTGGCGCGGACGCCGCAGCCGTCGGACGCTCCATGCTTCCGTCGCTCGAAGAAGGCGGAGTCGAGGGAATGACGAAATTCCTTACCGACATCAATAATGAACTGAGGTTCATCATGAGCTGCACGGGATTCAGTAAAGTCGGAGAGATCGATGAAAGCTGCCTCGTGAAGACTTCTTTCTAAACCATATTAGACGGGTGATCGAGGGGAAAGATAATTACACGATCTGCAGAAGATAAAACTTGAGATAGTCGGTCTCGGGAATCGCCATGGCGACAGGGTGATCCGGGGCCGCTCTTCTTTCTTCAATAAGGCGAAGGGATACGCCGGCATCTTTTGCAGCTTCCAGAAGCATCTTTCTAAACAGCTCGTTCGGCATGAAGTGCGAGCATGAACAGGTGGCGAGATATCCGCCTCTGGGGAGCATCTTCATGGCACGGTAGTTGATCTCCTTATATCCTCGCTTGGCGTTATCCGTAGTCTTACGGCTCTTGGTGAATGCCGGCGGATCGAGGATGATGAAGTTATAATCCGCATGCTCTTTTTCGAGCTTCGGAAGAAGTTCGAAGACGTCGGCGCAGACGAAATCCATGCGGTCGGAAAGACCGTTGATCTTTGCATTTTCTGCGGCAGTATCTACTGCGAACTGGGAGACGTCCACGGCGGTAACATGTTCCGCTCCGCCTTTGGCCGCATTCATGGCAAAAGAACCCGTATGGGTGAAGCAATCTAAAACCTTCATGCCTTTTGCAAGCTTACTTACTGCAAGGCGGTTATATTTCTGATCGAGGAAGAATCCCGTTTTCTGACCGTTTTCAACATCCACGGTATAGCGGATACCGTTTTCCGTGATCTCCACGCGGGGAGAGGAAGGGATCCCGACGAAGTCACTCCTGTACCAGCCCTTTTCGAGCGGAAGACCTTCTTTTTCGCGAAGAGCGGCTTCGTTTCTTTCGAAGATGCCGCGGACGGTGATGCCGTCTTTCTTCAGTTCTTCAACGAGGGCACGGTAAATGATGCCTTTGACCTGTTCTGTTCCATAGGAAAGCACTTCGGTGGAGAGGATATCCTCATAACGGTCAACAGTGAGACCCGGGATACCGTCCGCTTCGCCGAAGATCAGGCGGCAGCAGGAGTAGTCGTCCTGCATGACAGTCCGTCTCATATCGAGTGCATATTTCACGCGGCGCTGCCAGAAAGTATCACCGAAGGATTCATTTGCATTATCGGAAAGGATACGCACGCGGATCTTACTGGACTTGCTTAGGAAACCCGTGCCGAGATAACGTCCTTTCGGGGAAAGGACATCAACAAGTGCGACGTTCGGCGTGTCATCGTTTTCCGGGAAGATGCCGTCCTTGATCTTTTTATCGCAGAACGAAGTGATCTCGGTATCGTAGACCCACGGATGACCGCGCTTGATTGCGGCTTCCGCCTTTTCCGTAACAACGGCACGTGGGAAGTTTCTCTCCTGTTTCATGAATGCTGATTACTCCTAAGTGGCAAGTCGCCGTGGTTTTTATTCTTTCACTGTCTTCAGTTCATCCAGGAAGACCTTGGACGAAGCATCTGACGGCAGCTTCAGGTCTCCGCGAGGGGAGAGGTCGACAGATCCGACCTTCGGTCCGTCCGGAAGACACGAACGCTTGAACTGCTGGGAGATGAAGCGCTTGAGGAAGTTTTCTTCCCACTTATAGATCGTGTCATCGTCGTATTCTCCAGCAAATGCAATCTTCGCCAGACGATAGATCTTCGAAGGGGCAAAGCCCAGACGTACGAAGTAGTAGAGGAAGAAGTCGTGAAGCTCATATGGGCCGACGAGATCTTCCGTCTTCTGGGAGATCGTGCCATCTTCGGACGGCGGCAGAAGCTCTGGAGATACCGGAGTGGCAAGGATGTCGCGAAGGACAGCTGCCAGCTGCGGCTGAGAATCATTTACACGATCTGCCTCGTAAGCCACGATATGGCGGATCAAGGTCTTCGGTACAGAGCCGTTTACGGCATACATGGACATGTGGTCGCCGTTATAGGTGGCCCAGCCGAGTGCGAGCTCACTGAGGTCACCTGTGCCGACGACAAGGGATCCTTCGTCATTTCCAAGATCCATGAGGAGCTGGGTACGTTCTCTTGCCTGAGCGTTCTCATAGGCGACGTTGTGGTTATCCATGTCATGTCCGATATCCTTGAAGTGCTGGGTAACGGAATCCTTGATGGAGATCTCATCGATCTTCGCACCATATGCTTTTGCAAGCTCGATAGAGTTGTTCTTCGTTCTGGATGTGGTGCCGAAGCACGGCATCGTGATCGCATGGATATCGCTCTTCGGAAGTCCCATGATGTCAAAGGCACGGGCACAGACGAGGAAGGCCAGCGTGGAGTCCAGACCGCCGGAAAGACCGAGGATGACTTTCTTGCTGTTGATGTGCGTCATACGTGTCACGAGACCCATTGCCTGAATGGTGAGGATCTTCTCGCAGCGGTGTGCGATCTCATCCTTGTTTTCAGGAGCGAACGGATTCTTTCCGACCTTTCGGATCAGATCGAGGTTATCGTTCAGCTCCATCGGGAAGGTGATGAAGTCGAAGTCAGCGTCGGAAGAACTGTTAGCAAAATCAGTTCTCCAGGAATCGTCACGCATTCTTTCGGAAGAGAGAAGCTTGAGATCGATGTCGTTATAGATCACGCCATCGGAGAAAGCACTGCTTCTTGCCAGTTCCTTACCGTTTTCGAAGATGAAGTTCGTGCCTGCGAATACGAGATCCGTGGTGGACTCGCCAAAACCGGCATTCGCGTAGATATATGCGGCATGAAGCTTCCGGCTCTGTGCGCAGAGAAGTTCCGCAGTCTTTTCATCTGAACCGATGATATACGGACGGGAAGAGAGGGTCGCGATGATGTTTGCTCCTGCCAGTGCCGCATCGACGTCGTCCGAGATCGGAGCTCTCAGATCCTCATCGAAGATGACCGCGAAAGAGAACAGGTCATTCTCGCTGAAATAAAGAGGCTGGCCGAAAGAGATCTCATCGTCGAAGTATTCGTCGTAGAAAGAACCGTCCACTTCATAAGCGGAGAAGTAGCGTGTCTGCTCTTCGGAAAGGGTCAGCTTCACGTTGCAGCCGAGGATCAATCCTTCGTGGATGACAACTGCGAGGTTTAAGAGTTTACCCTCAATATATGCCGGAAGACCGATAATGAAGACGCAGGGGGCATCGGATGTTTCGTCCACGATGCGGTAGAGCGCCTGCCATGCTTTCTCGACAAAGGCTTCCTGACGGAAAAGGTCACCGCATGTTGCGCCGGTTACGCAGAGTTCCGGGAAGACCAGAAGTGCACAGTCTTTATCTGCATTGTTGACTTCTGAGATGATTGCCTCCGCATTAGAGTCGATATCCGCTACACGGATCTTCGGTGTGGCTGCTGCTACTCGTAAAAAACCATCTTTCATAGGATACGCTTCCTTTCTTCGCTTTCCCGTCTTTGGGAAAAGCACTTGTACGGTTTATTGTTGCGGCTCGTTGTCGTCCGGGGCCTGATTTGGGGCTACGCTGGACGGAGTGAGTATATCTGCCGGTGCTGCTGGGGCCTCGGAAACCGGAGATTCCTGAGACTGCTGCCGGGCCGTCGTCTCGGCAGGATCTGCGTTGGTCTC
>JAFWSW010000180.1 GCA_017519205.1 Clostridiales bacterium
GAGATCCGGGTGAAAAATAGAGGAAACGGGACATAATCTGTCCCGTTTTGTTTGTGTTTAAAAATTGCAAGTGCCTATATTTAGGTAAGGATAATATGTCACACGAGGGGGGATCATAATGAAAAAAAGAATACTGAATCTTATTTCAATCCTTATGGCGCTGACGATATTTGCGGGCTGTTCCGCTTCCAAAGCTTCCGAAAAAAGCAAGTCAGATAACGTAGAGCAGGTGGAAGACGATAGCGGTGAAGAAGAGGAGGAAACAACCATCTGTGTCCTGTTCGTAAAAGTAGAGTACGAATCGAATGTTCTTCTGGCAAAGTACTCCATCGATATCAGTCTCGATGGAGAAGAGATCGCAACCATCAGTAATGGAAAAGAGTATTTCGGCTCATTTGAGGTGGAATCCGGTGAGCATCAACTGTTCTTCGAAAAGAACGGAGATGCGGATAACTGCAACGATTACATTTTTGATGTGGATAGTGATTGCACGGTATATTGTTCGCTGAAGTCTCATATGGATCATATCGAGATAACCGAAAAAAACGTCACGGATGTAACGGTATGTCCGGATGATAAGCATCAGTGGGAAGAGGCCACCTGCAAGAGCCCGAAGACATGTAAAGTCTGCGGCGCGACGGAAGGCGGGCTTGTAGATCATACGCCGGGAACGTGGCAGACAACAAAAGATGCCACATGTATGGAAGAGGGCGAAGAGAGTGCCGTCTGCAGTATCTGTGGAGAAACGATCACCCGAAAGGTGGACAAGACAGAGCATAATATCGCGCAGTGGGAGAGTGTGAAAGCCCCGACATGTACCGAAGAAGGCGAGGAGAAAGGTGTCTGTTCGGTATGTGGTCAGGAAATGACCCGTAAAGTGGAGAAGATACCGCACGATCCGGGAGACTGGACGATCACAAAAGAAGCCACTGTCGATGAACCGGGAGTACGTGTTCGAAAGTGCAAGGTATGTGACGAAGTTATAGAGAATGAGAATTACGTGCTTACTGAAGAAGAAGGACTGAAATGGCTCAAGAAGAATGCCAAGGGCGGCCTTTATACGAAGATCTCAAGAGACCCGAATCAGTATGTAGGTGAATATGTGAAGTTCAGTGGCAAGGTCGTGCAAGTGTGCTATGAGTCCGGCTCCGCCGGAGACTACTCACAGTATCGTATCGCGACGAAGAACGGATATGACGACGTAGTCTATGCATTGATCAATATCAGTGGCAAGTCACGTATCCTCGAAAATGACAAAATTACAATATACGGAAAATTCTCAGAGCTCTATACGTATACGACAGTTATGGGATCTTCTGTCACGATCCCGCTGATATACGTAATTGCATATGAATGAACCGATATGCGCACTATTGCTTGACTTTTCAAGTAGGCAAGGGTACAATTCATCCATGCAATGAAGGTGCGTAAGTAGTCAATGCTTAGAACCTGTGAGAAGAGATTCGTGTCACCGGCTGAGAGCACGATCACAGAGAGTAAAGATGAATTTCAACACCGGAGCGTTCTTTCGAAAACGGCGATGACTGATTAAGTAAGATGCAGGCGCAGCATTACAGGCGCAATCGAGTGCGGGGAGTACCGGGTCGGGTGCTTTTCGAACATGGGTGGTACCGCGAAGGTGCACGGAAAACGTGAATTCGTCCCATGACAATGGAAACGTTGTCATGGGATTTTTGTATGCCTAAGGCAAAAGAACAGGAGGAGAACATGGCGGAACTTGGTGAATTGAAAGAAAAGCTTTCAGAAATCAGATCGAAGATCGAGAGTGATCTTGCCGGAATCACCAGCAGCAAGGGTGTCTATGAGTACAAGAAGAGTGTCATGGATGCAAAAGAAGGAAAGATCGGCTCACTCATGAAGGAGATGGGCAAGATCCCGAAGGAGCTCAAGGCCGACTACGGTAAGATGGTCAATGAGATCAAGAACTGGGCACAGGGCAAGTTTGACGAGATGGACGAGAAGTTAAAGGCGCAGGAGAGAAAAGCGCGCTACGAGAAGGAGACCATCGATGTTACGCTCCCGGAAAAGAAGCATAAACAGGGTAAGCTTCACCCGAATACTCAGGTGAGAAATCAGATCGTCGATATCTTCGGTTCCATGGGATTCTCCATCTATGAAGGAAACGAGATCGAGACCGACTACTATAACTTCACTGCACTGAATATCCCGCAGGATCACCCGGCGCGCGATATGCAGGATACATTCTACTTAAGTCCGGAGTTCCTTCTGCGTACGCAGACATCGGCCGGTCAGATCCATGTTATGGAAGCGCAGAAGCCGCCGATCAAGATCATCTCTCCCGGTAAAGTATTCCGTTCTGATGATGACGCGACACACTCTCCGATGTTCACTCAGATGGAAGGTCTCGTCGTTGATAAGGGCATCACACTCTGCGACCTGCAGGGCATGCTCGATGAATTTGTAAAGAAGATCTTCGACGAGGAGACGAAGACCCGTCTTCGTCCTTCGTACTTCCCGTTCACAGAGCCGTCGGTCGAGGTCGATGTCAGCTGCTTCCAGTGCCATGGTAAGGGCTGCAAGCTCTGTAAGGGTACAGGCTGGATCGAGGTCCTCGGTGCCGGTGTCGTAAACAAGAAGGTACTTGAGGGCTGCGGCATCGACAGTAATGTATATTCGGGCCTGGCATTCGGTATCGGTATCGATCGTATCGCGATGCTCAAGTACGGCATCAACAACATTAAGCTTCTGTTCGAATCGGATCTCAGAGTTCTGGATCAGATCGATGACTGATAAGGAGGAGAGCATATGTTAGTACCACTTAGCTGGTTGAAAGATTATGTAGATATCAATGTTACCCCGGATGAACTGGAGGAGAAGCTCTTTTCCTGTGGCTTCGAGGTAGAAGAGAAGTATGAGGTCGGCCATGACATCAGTAATGTTGTTGTCGGTCTGGTAAAGACCTGTGAAGGCATCGAGGGTACACACCTTCATCTCTGTCAGGTCGATGCCGGATCCCATGGTACACTTCAGATCTGCTGCGGCGCGGATAATGTAGCAGCAGGCGGCAAATACCCGCTCGCTCTGATCGGCGCACAGGTATATGCAACAGCAAAAGACCATAAGACAGTAGAAGGCCTGATGACGATCGGCCAGGGCAAACTCAGAGGATACGATTCCTACGGTATGCTCTGCTCCGGTGTCGAGATCGGCGTGACCGAGGATATGTTCCCGGGTGCCGGTTATAACGGACTTCTGGTTTTGCCGGAAGATGCCGAAGTCGGTGCTGATGTAAAGCCGATCCTGGGTCTTGATGACTATATCTTCGATATTTTCATCACGGCAAACCGCCCGGACTGCCAGAGTATCTTCGGTATCGCCCGTGAGGTAGCTGCCGTTCTGGGTCAGCCGCTCAAGGAGCCTGCACTGGAATATACCGAGTCTGATGTGACTATCCCGTTCAATATCCGCGTCTCTGCTCCCGATCTGTGCCCGAGATATATCGGCCACTATGTATCCGATGTAAAGATCGGGGAGTCCCCGCTCTGGATGAAGCGCCGTCTGGCTCTGGTCGGATGCTCCGCGATCTCCAATGTCGTTGATATCACGAACTACGTACTGAAGGAACTCGGCCAGCCGATGCATGCTTTTGACTTCTCGTATCTCGAAGGCGGGGAGATCCACGTAAGAAGAGCAGAAGAAGGCGAGAAGATCGTTACTCTCGATGAGAAGGAATTCGCACTGACCACAGAGAACCTCGTTATCTGCGATGGTAAGAAGCCGGTCGCACTGGCGGGTATCATGGGCGGTCTCAATTCCGAGATCCTGGACACAACGAACGCAGTTATGTTCGAGGCGGCGAAGTTCGCACACGACAACATCCGTAAGAGCTCTAAGGCGCTGGGTCAGGTTTCCGACTCCAGCATGCGTTTCTCCAAGGGCGTTGACGAGTACACGACCGTAATGGCCATGAAGCGTGCCCTTCACCTCATTGAGGAACTGGGCTGCGGTAAGGTAAGTGCCACGAAGTTTGACATCAACACAGGAAACTCCGTTGAGCCGAGACCGCTGACAGTAAGCGTCAAGCAGGTCAACGGTGTGCTCGGAATCACTGTTCCGGATGAGGATATCGTCCGTATCCTTACCAACCTGAACTTCGCTCCTAAGCTCGAGGGCGACAGCCTGACGATCCAGATTCCGGGATACCGTGTAGATATGGAGTCCTATCAGGATGTTGCGGAAGAAGTGATCCGTATGTATGGCTATGAGCACATCACTCCTACCTTCATTCCGACAGCGGAAGTTACATCCGGCGGATATAACCTTAAGCAGAGATCCGAACTTAAGATCAAGCGCGCACTCTGTGCGGCGGGTGCTTTTGAAGGAGTACATTATTCCTTCTTCTCGCCGTCCGATCTGGATCTTCTGAAACTTCCGGAGGATGCACCGGAGCGTACCGCGATCAAGATCCTGAATCCGATCAATATCGATCTGTCTCTTATGAGAACGACACTGGCACCGCAGATGCTGGCCGCTATTGCAAGAAACCAGAAGAGAGGCATCCTTTCCGGCTGCGTCTATGAGATGGGAAATAAGTTCCTGCCGAAGAGCCTGCCGCTGACGGAGTATCCGGATGAGCGCGAGACGATCTGCATCGGTATGTGGGGCGAAGAGGAAGACTTCTTCTCGCTGAAGGGTATCGTTTCTGTTATCGCAGATGCACTCGATGTGAAGTTCGACTATGAGCGTGATGAGAAGACATTCCTCCATCCGGGAAGAACCGCAAAGGTGCTCTGTGACGGAGAAGTGGTCGGTTATCTCGGTCAGGTACTCTATGAGATCTGTGACGATATGGATATGCGTGTTCCGGCGTATGTTGCCGAGATCGATCTGAAGGCACTCAGTAAGTACTACGGAAAAGACAGAAAGTTCATTCCGCTGCCGAAGTTCCAGGAAGAGAAGCGTGACTTCTGCTTCGTTATGGATAAGGATATCACCTGCGCTTCTGTGGAAAAGGAGATCGCCGCTTCCTGTGAGTACATCACGAAGATCGAGCTCTTCGATATCTACGAGGGCGCACAGCTGGGAAATAAGAAGAGTCTTGCATTCTCCGTCGTCTTCACTCCGAAGGACGAAGAGTTTAAGCCGGAAGTGATCGATGGATTCGTGAATACGATCCTCGGAAATCTGAAGGAGAAGTACGGAATTACGCTTCGTGCGTGATCCTCTTCGTGCGGTCGAGTTTTCTTAAGAAATACTCCCGCTCCCATTCATGTTTGAAATCGAAGTCGAGGATGGTCTTTCGGCAGTTGTCGAAAGCCTCCCCGACTTCTTCTTTATTCTGCACGAAAAGCACCCGTACTACCGTGATCTCATAGAGGATACGGTTTCTCGGGAAAATGTCACACCACTCACGCAGACGGGCATAGTAGGTATCGATCTTCTCCGCCAGTGCTTTTTCAGCGGAAGGATCTTTTTGACACATCAGCGTGCACAGCAGCGCGGCATGAAAGTAATAGTCGCCCGCCAGACGGGAACGGGCCGGATTCTTGAAGAATACATCCAGAAAACGCACTTTATCGTTATAGACTTCGATTGCTTTGTCGAAGTCTCCTGTTTCGATGTAATAGTTGATCTGACAGAATGCACGCTGGCCGACTGCCATATCATCGAGGATCGAGCCGGCATGGATCTGAAGGAGTTCCTTCTGTGCCTCCTCGTACCGTTCCATCTCGGTGTAGATCTCGCAGAGCGTCATGTGATCATCGGAGGTGATCTTCTTCTTCGTGGCAAGAAACGCCTCGATATACTCGTCACAGTAGAAACCTTTCTGCTCGTAGACTTCCTTCAGTTTCTTATTCGCCTCTGAGTTCTTTTTGTTAAGAAATGAGAACATGAGTGACCTCCGCTGATAAATGCTTCATCTATTGTACTACATCAGGGAAGAAAGTGTGGTGCTTGAAATTTCAAAGCCATAAAGATAAAATTTTATAGAGGATAGATTTATGAGGGTAGATATGAAAAGAATTTTGGTTTTATTGTCGGCAGCGGTTTTGGCTCTGGGACTTGTTGCCTGTAAGAAAAGCGGATACAGTTCCAAGATCAGCGATGTCAAAAGTGCGCTGGAGGAGACGTGTCACGCGGAAAAAGCAGGCGGCGATCAGTATGAGAAGATGGTCGATACGAAGTATCAGATCGCGGAAGTCGCCGAAGATTTCAAAAACGGTGTATATACGGAAGTCAGATCAAAAGACTGCACATTCTTCGGATTTCATGCTGTAGTCGATCGAAGCGATGTCAAGTCAGTGTTTAAGTATATCAAGGCGGATCCGGATACAGTCGGAAATGATATGGTTGCCAACATGGAAGTGCTGGTCATCCAGTTTTCAAACGGGGATGCGGCACAGAAGTACTTTACCGATATTATGGAATCCAGAAAGCAGACATATATGAATAATCAGGCACTGGATCTGGAGATCAAGGATGAATTCGTCGAGAAGAAAGAGTATTTTGCATTTGCCAGTGAATCCGGCTTTATCACATATAACGTATATGCCAGCATCGATGGCAGTACAGTCATGTATGCTTTCCTGGAGGGGCCGAATTCGGACAGCCTGAAAGCCGAGTACCTTGCATTTATGAAGAAAATGGAATGTTCGATCATAACCTTATAAACTGAAGGAGGATATTAGTATGAATTGTGTTAATTGTGGTAACCCCGTACGTGATGGTGACGTTTTCTGCATGAACTGCGGATTTAAACTGGCCGCAGCTCCGGCTGATATTCCGGC
>JAFWSW010000181.1 GCA_017519205.1 Clostridiales bacterium
ATGAGAAGGCAAAAACAGCAGTTCTTACTGCAAAAGGTATCGCTAAGGCAGAAAAGCATTTCGGCGTTGAGAATCTCTCTGATCCGGAAAACTTTGATCTCCAGCACTATATTAATAACGCGCTGAAAGCTAACGGTACCATGGAGCGTGACCAGAAGTATGTTGTAACTAACGGCGAAGTTATCATTGTTGATGACTTTACCGGTCGTCTGATGTACGGTCGTCGTTTCAGTGATGGTCTCCATCAGGCAATTGAAGCGAAAGAGGGTGTTAAGGTTGAAAGAGAGTCCAAGACTCTGGCAACCATTACATTCCAGAATTACTTCCGTATGTATGAAAAACTCGCCGGTATGACCGGTACTGCTTTCACTGAGGAATCCGAGTTCCGCCAGATCTATAGCCTGGATGTTATCCAGATCCCGACAAATAAGCCGATTGCCCGTATTGATGAGCATGATGCTGTTTATAAGAATCAGAGCGGTAAGTACGCAGCAGTTCTCCGTCAGGTCAAAGAAGCTCACGAAAAAGGTCAGCCTGTTCTTGTCGGTACTGTTGAGGTAAGTAAATCCGAATTCCTTTCTAAGATCTTCACACGTGCAGGTATCAAGCACGATGTATTGAACGCGAAGAACCACTTGAGAGAGGCGGAGATCGTTGCTCAGGCCGGTCGTTATGGTGCGGTTACAATTGCTACAAACATGGCAGGCCGTGGTACCGATATTCTGCTGGGTGGTAACCCGGAGTTTATGGCGAAGCAGGAGATGAGAAAGCTCGGTTACACAGAGGAATTGATCGATGCTTCTACGGCATACAACGAGACCGATGATGAAGTAATCCTCGAGGCTCGTGAAAGATTCTCCTCACTTGAGAAGAAATTCAAGGAAGAGATCAAGGAAGAAACTGAGAAGGTTAGAGAAGCAGGCGGTCTCTTTATTGTTGGTACAGAGCGTCATGAATCCCGTCGTATCGATAATCAGCTCCGTGGTCGTGCCGGTCGTCAGGGTGACCCGGGACGTACGAAGTTCTTCCTCGCACTGGATGATGATCTTATGCGTTTGTTCGGCGGCGATCGTGCAACATCTGCTTTCGAAAAACTCGGTGTTGATGAATCCGTTGAGATCCAGTCCGGTATCCTTTCCAAGCAGATCGAAAGTGCTCAGAAAAAGGTTGAGGGCATGAACTTCAGCACCAGACGTCATGTACTTGAGTACGATGATGTAATGAATGTTCAGAGAAATCTTATTTATGAACAGCGCCGCAAGGTTCTTGATGGTGTCGATATTCATGACACAATTAAGAAGATGACTACTGCTGTTGCTGAACGTACAGTTGAGCGTGTAGCGCTTGATGGCAATATCGATACTGAGGAATGCAAGAGCCTGAAAGCATCTGTTGCAGATATTTTCGGCGATCTTGATGTTCTGAATGATCTTTCCAAGACGATCAGCGAAAAGTCTTCCGCGGATTCTGATGAAATCTCCGAGAAGGTCGTTGAGCAGGCGCTTGCTAAGCTTGAGAAGCGTGATGAAGATCTTACTCCGGAAATCTTCCGTGAGGCAGAGCGTCAGATCCTGCTTTTCAATGTTGACCAGAAGTGGATGGATCATATCGATGCGATGGATCAGCTCCGAAATGCTATCGGTATGAGATCTGTCGGCCAGAAGGATCCTGTTGTTGAGTATCGTATCGAGGGTTCTGAGATGTTTGATGAGATGAATATGCTCATCCAGAATGACACAGTTCGTCTGATTATGAAGGCAAATATCGAGGCTGGTCAGCGTATTGAAAGAAAGAATTCCGTAAAGAAACTTCAGGAAGGCCACGGTAATGCACAGCTTGATTCTGTTGCAAAGAGAGCTCAGTCCGGTGCCGATGCAAAAGCTAATCAGCAGGCTGGTATTACACAGAATCAGCCGGTAAAGCGTGATTCCAAGAAGGTTGGCCGTAACGATCCGTGCCCGTGTGGAAGCGGAAAGAAGTATAAGAATTGCTGTGGAAAGGATCTCAATGACTGATTCGGAGTATTATTCTGATATTCTGGCTGCTGCTAAGTATATCCGTTCGCAAATAGCGGATGTACCGGATGTGTGCCTGGTCCTTGGGTCCGGTCTCGGTCCTCTTACTGAACGTGTAACACCGATTTCAACCATTCCCTATGAGAGTATTCCTCATTTTCCGAAAACAACTGTTGCGGGACATGAGGGTATGCTTCTTGTTGCTGAATTATCCGGTCGCCTTACATTTATTATGAAAGGCAGATTCCATTATTACGAAGGATATTCTACTTCGCAGGCTACATTCTATGTGAGGGTAATGGCGCAGCTCGGCGTGAAGACCCTTGTCATGACAAATGCTGCCGGTGGTATCAATGATCAGATGAAGCCGAGTGAGCTGATGGTCATTACCGACCATATCGGTCTTTTCTGTGATTCTCCACTTCGTGGACCGAATCTTGATCAGTTTGGACCTCGTTTCCCGGATCAGACGCTGGTATATGATGTTTCTCTTCGCGAAAAGCTCCTTGAATCTGCTAAGGAATTAAATATTCCGCTTCATCAAGGCGTATATGCCTATACAAGAGGTCCGCAGTATGAGACCCCTGCCGAGATCCGTGCACTAAAGACTCTTGGCGGTGATGCCGTTGGTATGTCTACAGTTGCCGAAGCCATTGCCGCAAGTCATAGCGGTATGAAAGTGCTTGCTGTCTCCTGTATTACTAACTATGCAGCCGGAATCTCCGGACAACCGCTTTCCCATGAAGAAGTTATGCAGAATGCAAATGCTTCTTCTAAAAACAGTATCGCTTTAATGGAGAGGTTTTTCTCCAAATTGTAAGGAGGCTTTTTTATGAGTGATTTTCCCTGCTACGAGATCAAGGATATTTCCCTGGCTCCTGAAGGACACCACAAAATTGACTGGGCATACAGAAATATGCCTGTTCTGCGTATTATTGAAAAAGAATTGAAGGAAACCAGACCGTTTGAGGGTCTTAAAATCTCTGTAAGCGTTCATGTCGAAGCAAAAACGGCTAATCTGGCTCTGGTTCTTCGTGAAGGCGGTGCGGATGTTGCACTTACCGGATGTAATCCTCTTTCTACGCAGGATGATGTGGCCGCTGCTCTGGTCGAGCGTGGAATGAAAGTATACTGTATCCATGGAGCTGATCCGGAGACATATAGAAGACATCTTGAGATGACACTTGCTTTTGGTCCGGACATTGTTATTGATGACGGTGGCGATCTTGCAATGCTCTTGCACTCGACACATAAGCATCTTGTGGATGGTATGCTTGGCGCCTGTGAAGAAACAACGACCGGTGTGCATCGCTTAAAGATCCTGGAAGAAGAGGGGAAACTTGCTTATCCTGTCATTGCAGTAAATGATGCCCGTTGTAAGCATCTTTTCGATAACCGTTTCGGTACTGGTCAATCCGTATGGACGGCGATCATGGCAACAACCAATCTGATCGTTGCCGGTAAATACGTTGTTGTTGCCGGTTTCGGTATGTGCGGAAAGGGTGTTGCACTCCGAGCAAAAGGAATGGGCGCCCGCGTTATCGTTACCGAGATCGATCCGGTAAAAGCCTGCGAAGCAATCATGGAAGGCTATGATGTAATGACGATGGACGAAGCGGCACCTATTGGTGATGTATTTGTTACTGTAACCGGATGTAAGGATGTTATTACAAAACAGCATTTCGAAAAGATGAAAGACGGCGCAATCTGTTGCAATGCCGGCCATTTCGATGTTGAGATCAATCTCGTACAATTAGCTGAAATGGCAAAAGAAAAGAAGGAGCTGCGTAAAAATATCGAAGGATATGTCATGCCTGATGGTAGAACGATCTGCATTCTTGCGGAGGGAAGACTTGTCAATCTTGCATCCGGAGATGGCCATCCTGTTGAGATCATGGATATGAGCTTTGCACTTCAGGCTCAGAGCGCCAGATATATCGCCGAACATGGAAAAGAACTCGAGAAGCATGTATATGATACTCCTGTCGTTATTGATGACCGTGTCGGAGAATTCCTGCTGCAGTCAAAAGGCTACTCTATCGACAAACTGACGCCTGAACAGGACCGTTACATTCATTCCTGGGATCTGGAGGAGTAATATGAGTAAAGCTGTTCTTTTCTCTGATATTACTATCGTTACTGCACAT
>JAFWSW010000182.1 GCA_017519205.1 Clostridiales bacterium
GACTCTCCTTGATACTGATAATCTGAAAGCAGAAAGCGGTGCTGACTGCAGAAACTATGGTGTTCCTTATGGTCTTCCGGAATCCCAGAAGCTTTTCGGTGAGATCCTCGGTATCGATCCGTCTATGGTAACTGTCGGCAATAACTCCAGTCTGCAGCTGATGTATGACACACTTTCCCGTTCTCTGATCTTTGGTGAGATCGAGTCGGAAAAGCCGTGGGGACAGGTTGAAAACAAAAAGTGGCTCTGCCCGGTCCCGGGTTATGACAGACACTTCCTCGTAACGGAAACACTCGGCTTTGAACTGATCGCCGTTCCGCTGAATCAGGACGGTCCGGATATGGATATGGTAGAGAAGCTCGTTGCTGAGGATGCTTCGATCCTCGGTATGTGGGCTATGCCTCTTTACAGTAATCCGGACGGATACATCTACTCTGAAGAAGTCTGCAAGCGCCTGGCTTCCATGAAGACAGCTGCTCCTGACTTCAGAATCCTCTGGGATAACGCATATGTCGTTCATCATCTCTATGATGATCCGGCTAAGCAGGGTACACTTCCGGATATCCTCAAACTCTGCCGCGAGGCCGGTAACCCGAACCGTGTGTATGAGTTTGCTTCGACAAGTAAGATCTCTTTTGCTGGTTCCGGTATTGCCTGCATGGCTGCAAATGAAGAGAATACTACCCGTGCCAGAAAATACCTTGGCGTACAGTCGATCGGTCCGAACAAGATCGTTCAGCTGATGCATGCGAAGTATCTCCCGGATCTTGATTCCGTAAAGAAGGTTATGAGCAAGCAGGCTGATATTCTCCGTCCGAAGTTCGAGATGGTACTGAAGGTCCTGAATGATGAGTTTGCAGGATCCGGTGTTGCACGCTGGAATGAGCCTCTCGGCGGTTACTTCATTTCGGTATATCTCCTTGATGGTACAGCGAAAGAAACAGTGCGTCTGGCCAAGGAGTGCGGCGTTGCCTTTACACCTGCCGGCGCTACTTATCCTTATAAGAAGGATCCGGCCGACAGCAACCTCCGTATTGCTCCGAGCTTCCCGAAGGTAGAAGATATCGAAACAGCCGTTACAGTTTTCTCTGTTTGTGCTAAACTAGCAGCTGTAAGAAAACTTTTGGAGGAGTAAGACATGAAGGATATCTACGAAAGTCCGCTGAATTCCCGTTATTCCAGTAAGGAAATGAAGGCGATCTTCTCGCCGGATCATAAGTTTAAGACCTGGAGACAGCTCTGGATCTACTTGGCTTCCTGTGAAAAAGAACTCGGCCTGAACATTACCGATGAACAGATCGCCGAGCTTGAGGCTTCCAAGGATGATATCAACTACGATGTAGCCGCAAGAGAAGAGAAGCTTGTCCGCCATGATGTAATGGCTCATGTACATGCTTACGGTGAGCAGTGCCCCAAGGCAAAGGGAATCATCCACCTCGGTGCTACTTCCTGCTACGTTGGCGATAACACGGATATCCTTCTTATGCGTGAGGCCTTGATCCTTACACGTAAGAGACTTCTTGCAGTAATCGAGAAGCTTTCCAAGTTTGCTGATGAGTATAAGGCGATGCCGACACTCGGTTTCACACACTTCCAGCCGGCACAGCTCGTAACCGTCGGTAAGCGTGCGACCCTGTGGATCCAGGATCTCCTGATCGATCTGGATGAACTGGATTACACACTGTCCTGCCTGAAGCCTCTCGGCTGTAAGGGAACAACAGGTACACAGGCAAGCTTCCTGGATCTTTTCCAGGGCGATCACGAGAAGGTCGAGAAGCTTGATCAGATGATCGCAGAGAAGATGGGCTTTGAGTCTTCCATCTCCGTTTCCGGTCAGACATACACCAGAAAGCTCGATGCGAAGGTATTAAATTCTCTTTCCGGTATTGCGACATCCGCTCATAAGTTCAGCAATGACATCCGTCTCCTGCAGCATCTGAAGGAGATTGAGGAGCCTTTCGAGAAGACTCAGATCGGTTCTTCCGCGATGGCATATAAGAGAAACCCGATGAGATCCGAGCGTATCTGCTCGCTGTCCCGTTATGTCATCTCCGCTGCACTGAATCCGGCAATGACCGCTTCCGAGCAGTGGTTTGAGAGAACGCTCGATGACTCTGCAAATAAGCGAATCTCCGTACCGGAAGCTTTCCTCGCAGTTGACGCGATCCTGAGCATCTACCTCAACGTTGCCTCCGGACTCGTTGTTTACCCGAAGATGATCCACAACCACATCATGAACGAACTGCCTTTCATGGCAACTGAGAACATCATGATGGAAGCAGTTAAGCGCGGCGGTGACCGTCAGGAGCTTCACGAGAAGATCCGCGTTCACTCCATGGCTGCAGGTAAGGTAGTTAAGGAAGAGGGCCTTCCGAACGATCTTCTGACACGTATTGCCGAGGACCCGGCATTTGGACTTGATAAGGATTCTCTGGATACTCTTCTTGATCCGAAGCTCTATATCGGACGCTGCCCGGAGCAGGTCGCATCTTTCCTGAAAAATGATGTCGAGCCTGTTCTGAAGATGTATGCTTCCGAGCTTGACATCGAAGAACCGGAACTGAATGTTTGATCCTCATGAATTGAAGGATCATTAAGGAAATAATATGAGCATTTATTTCGACAATAGTGCCACCACGAAGCCACTTCCCGAAGTGGCTCGTTTGGTATATGAAACCTTAAGCGGTGAAGAGACTTTCGGAAACCCGGGATCGCTTCACCGTCTTGGTGTGCTTGCGGAAAGAGACTTGAATGAAAGCCTCGAAAAGATCAGTAAACTCCTTTCCTGTAAGAAGGAAGAGCTCATCTTTACTTCCTGCGGTTCTGAGTCTGTAAACACAGCTATCATGGGCTATATGCACCAGAATCCGAGAGCGGGAAAGAAGATCATCTCGACAAAGACCGAGCACAAAGCATCCCTTGAGTCGCTGGCGCGTCTTGAGAAGGAAGGCTATGAAGTCTGCTATATTCCTGTATGTGCGGACGGTAAGCCGGATCTGGATGCTCTGGAAAAAGCACTCGACGAGAATACGGCCCTAATCACTTTTACTCACGTCAATAACGAATCGGGAAGTATCCTTCCGCTTTCGGATATCATTGCGATAAGAAATAAGAAGAACAGAAATACGAAGATCCATCTGGACTGCGTGCAGTCCCTCGGTAAACTTCCGATCGCTCTGTCCCGCATGGGTATCGATATTGCATCTTTTTCCGGTCATAAGATTCACGCGCTTAAGGGGTTCGGACTTCTGTTTATTAAGTCCGGTGTACGTGTACAGCCCTTGATCATCGGAGGCGGCCAGCAGAAGGGGATGAGATCGGGAACGCAGAGCCCATACCTTGCGAGTGCTTTTGCATTAGCACTTGAAAAAGCGTATGAGAATATCGATGAAAATCTTTCAAAGATGACTGAGCTTCGCGACGGCTTTGCTGAAGACTTAAAAGGAATCGGTGCGGAGATCCTTTCTCCTTCGGATGCACTTCCTTATGTATTAAATGTATCTTTTCCGTCCTTTCAGTCCGAAACCATGTTACACTGTTTAGAGGAAAAAGGAATCTATGTCTCGACAGTGTCTGCATGTTCCAGCAAAACCAAGGCGGTAAGCTATGTGTTATCGGAGATGGGCATAAGACGTGAGATCGCGCAGAATGCCGTCCGTTTCAGCTTCTCGAGGTTCAATACCAAAGAGGAAATGGATCAGACGATCGCATCAATCAAAGAGATCTACGACAGATACAAGGTCTGATCAGGACAATTCCTTATACTTATAAGATCGGAAAAAGACAGGAGAGAGAAGAATGGAGAATTCTTATCGGACAATTTTACTCGCAAGAATGGGTGAGATCGCGCTCAAGGGCCTGAACAGAGGCAAGTTCGAGCGTCAGCTCATGGATAATATGAGATGGAGACTTAAGGAGTACGGTGCTTTTTCCATCGTACAGAGCCAGTCCCGTATCTGGATCGAGCCGAAAGATACGAATCCGGATATTCTCGAAGATAAAGAGACTGCGGAGCAGGTATTAAACGCCGTGACCCAGGTATTCGGTCTGGTTTCCGCGAGCCTCGTGCGCCGCTTCAACGGTGATATGGAAGATATTAAGAAGCAGGCAGTCCAGTTGACCGATGATATCCTCTCCGAGCACGATTATAAGACGTTTAAGGTGGAGAGTAAGCGTGGCAATAAGCGTTTCCCTCTGGCATCTCCAGAGATCTGCATGGATGTTGGAGAGGTGATCCTCGATGCTCACCCGGAACTTACAGTTGACGTGCATAACCCGGATTTTACGATCTATATTGAAGTCCGTGAAGATCTTTATGTGTACAGTGAGAAGGTCGAAGGACATAGAGGTCTTCCGGTCGGAACGGCAGGGAAGGGAATGCTTCTTCTTTCCGGCGGTATCGACAGCCCGGTTGCCGGTTATATGATGGCTTCCCGCGGTATGCAGCTCGAAGCGATCTATTTCCACTCGTATCCTTACACCAGCGAACGTGCGCTTGAGAAGGTAAAGGATCTTGCCCGAATCGTTTCCCAGTATTCCGGAACGATCCTTCTCCATGTATGTAATTTCACGGATATCCAACTGAATCTGTATAAGAACAGTCCGCAGGATATGCTTACGATCACTATGCGCCGTATCATGTTCGAGATCGCGGAAGAACTTGCCAATAAGCAGGGCTGCAAATGCCTGATCACAGGTGAATCCCTGGGACAGGTGGCCAGTCAGACGATCGAGGCGATCCAGATCACCAACGAAGTCGTGAAAACCATGCCTGTATTCCGGCCGCTGATCGGTCTGGATAAAGAGGAGACCTGCAATATCTCCCGCCGTATCGGTGCTTTTGAAACTTCGATCCTTCCTTACGAAGACTGCTGTACAGTATTTGTTGCGAAGCATCCGAAGACCCATCCGCAGAAGAAGCATATCATCGAGGCGGAGGCGAATCTGGATATTGAAGCTCTTGTTAAGCAGGGTGTCGAGGGAATCGAGACTTATAAGATCGAGCGTACTTCGAAGAATTGATGCTTTAAGTCGAAAGGAGCGGTCCTTATGCGTATCGGAAAACTGACCAATGAAGAACTCAAGGACATTGTCCTGTCCCGTCTTCCGAAACTCTCGGAGAGGACGCTGATCGGCGCGAACATCGGTGCTGACTGTGCCTGGCTGGATCTTGGTGACAAGCTTCTGGTGACATCCTCAGATCCGATCACCGCCGGCGGAATGCAGTCCGGTGCTCTTTCCATCCATGTTTCCTGTAATGATATTGCAGCCTGCGGCATCCGTCCGTCTGCGATCCTTACCGTACTGATCGCGCCTCCGGACTGTACTAAGGATGACGTTATCCATATCGTCGAGCAGGCTTCTTCTACGGCAAAAGCACTTGGCGTTGATATCGTCGGTGGTCATACCGAGGTAAGTGACAGTGTCAACCGTTTTATCGTAATTACTACGGCATTCGGCATTGCGGATAAGAATTCTCCGATCCCGCGTGGAGTTGCTATGCCGGGAGATTCACTCGTAATGACGAAGACAGCCGGCATCGAAGGGACCTGGATTGCGGCGATGGAACACGAGGATCAGCTTGCGGGCAAAGTTTCTAAGGACCTGATCTCTGAAGCTAAGACTTTTATCCATAAGATCAGTGTTGTTGAGGATGGCGTTACTGCCTGCTCACTTCCGGATTTGGACGGAGCGGTGAATTCACGAGGGATTGCATATAGTTCCACCCATCTTATGCATGATGTCACAGAGGGCGGTGTTCTCGGTGCAGCCTATGAAATGGCTGATTTTTCCGGTATCGGTGTTACCGTGGATCTTTCGAAAGTCCCGGTTGCCCCCTGCACAAAAGCAATATGTAAAGCGATGGATATCGATCCTTACCGTCTGATCTCTTCCGGCTCGATTCTTGTTGCGACAGCGGATCCGGACAATCTTCTCGACGCTATGAAGAAGAAAGGTGTTCCGGCCTGCGTGATCGGTGCTTTTACAGAAAAAGAATTTAAACTGTCGGATGTGGACGGTAAAGAAATAGAGTTTCTGCCGCCGCAAACGGACGAGCTATATAAGATGTGATAGTAAAGGATTGCGATTATGTATCTTCGTAATGGTGTCATGAAATTCCTGAAAGTGAAGAATGTACTCCTGTTTATTGCGGGTATTTTCTTTCTTTTTGCCGGTTCATATCTGATCGCTGATCTTATGATCACCTATAGAAATGACATAGATACGGCACTTCACGCGAAATCCATGCCAGGTGCGATCGACTGGGCGATCATGGGAACGGTGTTTATTTTGATCGTATTTCTTTCCAGGAAACTGATGGGCGATGCCCGTTTCTATTCGAGCTATTTTGAAGGATCGTTATACGGAAGGATCTCTTTTCGTGATCTGTCAAAAGCATCCGGAAAACCAGTATTCTTCGTCGCCTTGGAACTGTTCTTTTTCCGCTTTCTGTATATGAAGAAATATTCTTTTGTTTCTGATGAAGGAAGGAATGTTATCGAACTTTTCAGTAAGAAAACGCTCTGTGAATGCAAAAACTGCGGTGCACCGGTCGAGAAGAAGGACTATTTTGCCGGAACCTGTAACTTCTGCGGAAGCTCGGATGTTTTTGCAAAAGTGCTTGCAGGAGACCGTTTCTACAGTATCTCCAGTGATGTTAAGAAGGGACATAACCGTCCGACTTACTATGAAGGAAAGGGCCTGGGTTCAAAGAAAACGCTCTTTTCAGTGCTTCTTGTGGTCGGACTTGGTGTCATTGCGATCTGCGGATTCATGATCGTGGATAGTCTTTCCAACTACAATAACAAGGAATACATCCGAAAGCAGATCCTGGATTCAAGCAATCACGTACTCTCCGTAGATGCGGTCCATGCAGATCTTATTAAACTTATCCTCTTTGCTTCGGTACTGATCGCCGTTCTTATTATTCTTTCGGTGAGAAGGCTCTATAAAATATTCTTTGTTTCCGAAGCGGAATCCTGTGCGATATTCTTTTCAAAAAATGAGCATCCGTTTATTCCGGCAGAAGAGATCCCTTCGATCAAGGCGAAAGGAAACGGAAAGATGCGCCGCGTCCGTGGGGCACTGAAGAACGGCTACCTTGCCAACTGTACGATGGAAGTTCATGACGGCCAGATGGATGTTGCACTTGCCAAGAAGATCGTAAAGGATACATGCCCTTCCTGTGCCTCTCCGATAAATGGAGCCGTAGACGAAGATTATGTATGTAAGGTATGCGGCAATAAGATAATGGGCGTGATAGAAAAAAAGTAAGTAATAAAGCTGAAGAAATAGTTTCTCGCGCTTGTCCTCGGACTTTGTCCTGCGGAGGCGTGTCGAAATCTATTTCTTCAGCGTAAGAGCTTACTTTTTTGTGCAGATTCACCCTTGTTTTCTC
>JAFWSW010000002.1 GCA_017519205.1 Clostridiales bacterium
ACCCGTCCGTCGGAAAGTCCTTCGCGGATCTCGTTTTTCTTCTTCGCGGGAGTGCTTCCGAGCATCAGTTCAATATCGATATCTTCGTCTTTCAGGAACTTCTTAAATGTCTCATAGTGCTGTGTCGCAAGGACTGCCGTCGGCGCCATGAATACCGACTGGTATCCGGCGATCGCACAGGCCGCCATCGACAGAAAAGCAACCACCGTCTTTCCGGATCCGACATCGCCCTGCACAAGGCGGTTCATCGGTCGCGCTGCGGATATATCGGTCAGGATATCGTGGGTGACTTTACTCTGATCTTCCGTAAGACTGAAAGGAAGATTCTTAACGATCCTGCTGAAGCGCTCCATATCCTCTTTCTTTCCGCGGATCGGGCAGGACGCATGAAGATCCTTCTGCTCCTGTTTATATACGCTCAGCGCCGCACGAAGAAGGAACAGCTCCTCGAAAACGAGATATTTCCTTGCGATCTCCACTTCTTCCATCGTCTCGGGACGGTGGATCTTCTCATAGGCATATCGTATCGCACAGAGCTTCTGTTCTTTTCTGAAAAAGAGCGGAAGCACTTCCGACAGAAGCGGTAACGCCCGGTCCAGTGCAACATTTACGATCGCACGGATATGACCCTGCTTAAGTCCTGACGTCAGCGGATAGACCGGCTGGATCAGGGACTTCTTTTCTTCTTCTTTCTGACGCTGGTCAAACACCGGATTTACGACCTGGAACGAGAAGCCGTCACGGGTGATTTTCCCGTGGAAAAAGTACTCTTCTCCGACCGTTATTTTCTTCTCGAGATACGGCTGATTAAACCACACCGCACGGATACTGCATGAACCGTCCGAGAGAGTGGCAAAGATCGTCGTTTTTCCTCTGTTTCTGGATACCCGCGGCGGATTAACGACCGTCGCGATAAAGGACTGTTCCTTGTCATGTTCGAGCTTAAAGAGCGGCACACACTCCGACCAGTCATCGTATCTTCTCGGGAAAAAAGTCAGAAGATCGTAGACACGGAAGATGCCGAGTTTTTCGAGTTGTTTCGCTCTGGCTTCTCCGACCTTCGGGAGGTATCTGACAGATGTGTCCAGACTGATCTCGGCCATAGTTACACCTTCTTACCCGAGGAAGGACAGAGATCCGAAAGACCGCACTCACCGCATCTCGGATGCGTTCTCGCGGTACATACGGCTCGTCCGTGATCGACCATCCGGTGGCCAAAGGCTGCCCACTCTTCTTCCGGAAGGATCTTCATGAGTTCTTTTTCGATCACGGAAGGATCTTTTCCGGAACTTAATCCGAGGCGTCCGCTGACACGCATACAGTGCGTATCGACAACGACCGCCGGAACATCGAACATCTCGGATACGATGAGGTTGGCGACTTTTCTTCCGACACCCGGGAAGCGCATCAGTTCATCCTGTGTCTTCGGAACTTCCCCGCCGAAATCATCGCGGATCATTCGCGCGATCTCATAAAGATAATGGGACTTGGCCTTCCAGAAACCGCACGGCTTGATGATCTCTCCGATCTTCTCTTCCCCTGCGGAAATAAAATCCGGATAATCCGGATACTCAGCAAAAAGCACTTTCGTCACTTCATTGACGCGTACATCCGTGCACTGCGCTGACAATACGGCCCGAACTACTAAATGGAACACATTATCATCGATATCGAGGGTACACTGCGTCTCCGGGTACATCTCATGAAGACGCCGAAGGATCGCCTCCGTGCGTTCTTTCTTTCTCATGGGTTCTCCTTCGGCTTTTTATCCTCGGGATCAACATCACTGAGCGTATAGATGAACTTCGCTCCGCCGAGTTCCTCACTCTTCTCCGCCCAGATCTTCTCACCATGTGCAGTGACGATCTCACGACAGATATAAAGACCTAAACCGAAGCCGCTCTCCGTTCTGGACGGATCGACTTTATAGAAGCTCTCGAATACACGGTCGAGCTTGTCTTCCGGGATACCGGAACCGGAATCCTCGATAGAGACATATACTTTCTTTTCATCCTCGTTATAGTTCGTCGAGACACCGATGATACCATCTGTCGGAGTGAACTTGATGGCATTGGTCAGAAGGTTATAGAACACACGGTACAGAAGCTGCGATTCACCATAGACCATCATCGCATCGCCCTTGTTCTTTCCGAGGTCGACATTCACGCTCAGGTTCTTATCGGAGATGAGATTCTCCGCATTCTGGATCGTATCATGGATCATCTCGTTAATATCGAATTCCTCCATCTTCGCAGGGTCGACCTGACTTAAGGAAGAAGCCTCGGTCATGGAGTTGATCAGCTCCTGGATACGGGCCACCTGCGTCTGGATGATATCCATATACTTCGGATAACTCTCCGGCGGGATCGTGCCATCGGAGATCGCGGACAGGAAGCCCTTGATCGACGTAAGCGGCGTACGGAGGTCATGCGCGATACTGGAGATGAATACCTTACGGTCGGCCTCCTGACGCTCAAGACGCTCGATCATACTGTTTACCGTCGATACCATGTTCGTGATCTCATCGGTAAGCATGTATTTGAGCGTGGATTCTTTTCTAAGTTCCGGCACATCGATACGTACCGACAGGTCGCCTTTGGTCACCTGCGTCGCCGCATCCGACAGCGCACGAAGCGGACGGATCAGGGATCTCGCCATCAGCGAGAAGAACAGGAGCGCCATCGAGAACGATACCAGGATCGGCAGAAGAAGCGCATTGGAAAGACGCCAGAACACTTCGTTCTCGACGTTCAGTTTGTTAAAGAGTACGATGTTCAGATCTTCCTGTGAGGTAGGAACGGCAACGGATACAGATACGCTTCTGGAATTCGCGAAGATAC
>JAFWSW010000183.1 GCA_017519205.1 Clostridiales bacterium
CAGCGATCTCGTCCATCTTAGACCTCCTTTGGGGGCCCCAACTTGGTCTAGTCTGCTCTAGTCGGACTTGGTTGGGTACTCTCTAACAGTATCCCATTCTGTTCGTGACTCCAAAAGACACCCGATTATTGAGCGCTTACGACCTCAGCCCGCCTTCCTTAGTGCACTTGCACTTTGATAATGTCAAAGTTGAAAATGTTCTTCGGGTTTGATTAGAAACAGCTAATCACTCGCATTCCGGAATCATCCCGTTTTCTTCGCACAATTGGAGATAATCATCGACTGCTTTGTGAAACTCGGATTCGATTTCCGAGGCATGCTCACTCTCGAACATGACCAGATCTTTAATCCCTTCGATTTTCCCAAACAGAATCAAACTGTCATAATCAAATTCAATCTTCGCATGATATCCTTTATATTCAAAACAGGTTTTTCCCACATCAAACCTCAAAAATGTATTTTTCTTTTAGGGTGTTTAATCTGTCATACCCAATCTTCCCTAAATACTGCAATCTTCCCACAACAATTCCTGGGGCAATATCTAAAGATTGCGCAAACTCTTTGATACTAGAAGGAGTATACACTCCTTGACGAACGAATAAGTCCATATCCACACTTCGTATTAAGGCTTCACTTGCCCATTCATCCGCGGCAATCTCATCTTCTTCACGAGTTCCCTCTTCCACAAGATGATTCAGCATTATATGCCCCAGTTCATGAAATAAACTGAACCAGAACTTGTCGGAGTCATTCCCTCTTAACGTCATACCGATTACGACATGATTCCCGTCCAGGAAAGAAGCTCCCTGTAAATAGGACCCCTTTAAATGGGGAAGAAAGACCAATGCCACTCCGCACTCAGCCAGAAGCTCTACAAGTTTCTCGCAAAAAAACTCTGGTTTTTTAGTCGTCATTTTCCGTATCTCCGGAATGGCATTCATCAGTTTTGCACGATCAAACTTTGAAGTTTCAATCTTTCTCGATTCGATACGAGCCTCCTGCGCCCATGCCAGAACAGCTAGGTCGCTCTTTTCAGTAATTGCCAATCTTCGGCAAGCAATTTTACTTATCTGATGATTATCCAAAAGATATAGTTTGACTATCTCGAAGTAACGTCTCAGGCGTTCAACTCTCTCCTGCGGATTTCTTGTTTCCGGTACCCACCCGAACTTGGCCATCTCGGCATACGGGAGCCGTTTCGAGATTTCAAGATCTGCCTCCATTTCATTCTCATTCTTAACTTTAACGAGTTTCTCTCTATAACTTGCTTCAAGATTATTCCAGAATTTGGCAGGGACACCAAGTACTGTTTCCAAGCGCACAGATACATCCGGAGTCAACTGTACTTCACCATTCACAAGTTTGCTGATATGCTTCTCCGTCATATCCATTCGAACAGCAAACTCCTTCTGGCTCATTCCTCTATCAATAAGCTGTTCCTTAATTGTTTCTCCCGGCGGAATTGCAATAACACTTCGACTTCTATCCATTAGATCGCCCCCTCACCATCAATGATAATCCACTATCTCGATTATTCTCGCTATCTGTATCGTTGTCCCAACTTTTTCAAAGATCAGTCTTTGCGGATGCACAAGGTCCATCTCCAATTTACCTCTAAGGTAAATCTATTATCACTCGTTCGAAGCAAAAATGCAAGGATGAAATTTACCTTTCAGGTAAATTTAACACATATTATAGTTAACAAGAGGCGTGGGCATTCTTTACCGAAGCTCAAACTTAAATGCTTTTTGCGATTAAATCAATAGTCGACTACCGATTTGATCGCAATTTCTGTTAATAATCACCTGTGCGCCCGCTGTGTTTTGAAAACACCAGGAATCCCAATACACCGCCGATCGTGTTATGAACCAGATCGGAACAATCGAAGCATCCCATATGGGTCACCAGCTGCGTAAGTTCGATCGCAAGGCTGAAGAAGAATCCCAGAAGCAGGATCTTCCACCAGGACCGCATCCGTTCTTCGATAGCCGGAAGAAGATACCCCAGCGGCATGAAGAGCAGAACATTCAATATGATCTCCGTGATCCTAAGTTCATCTTTCTTAAGCGCCTTCCACACGCCCTTCAGCGCCGCATCGCCCCAGCCGTTTTTAATATCCCTTCCCAGGTCGATATACTTCCGGAATGGATTAAGTATGGCGCGGATCTGCACTTCCGGTTCACGTATCAGGAGAGTCAGGAGGAATACACTGATCACATAGAAGAGGAAGAGCACCTTGGTCGTCTGCATGTTATCAACGCATCGCACGAAGACCATCATCGCGATGATGACGGCCGCCACGATTATCGTCTGATACATTGGTAGAACCACTTACCTCTTCCCCGCTTCCAAACACATAGATACAGTATACCCTATTCTTCATATGCTACAATAGACCTATATGACAGGGAAAGGGGCGGTACCCATGAAACTTAGCAAGATCGATCTGCATATGCACTCTACCGTATCGGACGGCACGGATACGCCTCTGATGCTTCTTGAAAGAGCGATCTCTTCGGGTCTTCTGCTTTTCTCTCTTACCGATCACGATGCGATCTCGGGGAATCGTGAGATCCTTTCCGGTCTAAAAGCACTCGGCCGGAAGTCTTCTGCTCCTCATTCTCTTCCCTGCTTTATTACCGGTGTGGAGTTCTCCTGCCGGGATGAGTTTGGTAAGTACCACATCCTGGGGTATGGTTTTGATCCGGATCACCCGGCGATCAACGAAGTCGTGGAGACCGGTCACAATCACCGTATCACTCTCATGAAGGAGCGTATTGATTTTCTGAGAAACGAGTTCTCTGTAGAGATCGCTGACGAAGAGGAAAAAGAGTTATTCTCTCTTTCTAATCCCGGTAAGCCTCATCTCGCCCGTCTTCTTTTCAGCAAAGGCTACTGCAGAACGAAAGATGAAGCATTCGACAACTTCCTGAATAAGATCCCGGAGAAGAACAGATATCTCCGTCCGGAAACAGCGATCGAAGGCATTACGAATGCCGGTGGAAGAGCTGTTCTCGCCCATCCATTTTATGGTGCTTCCGCCGAGTGGATCTGCGGTCAGAAATTAGAGGATCGTGTGAAGCGTCTGAAAGATCTCGGTCTTTCCGGTCTCGAATGCTTCCACTCCGATCTCACTTACGAGAATACGAAAGAAGTCCTCTCCCTCGCCGAGAAATACGATCTTCTCATCACTGCCGGATCCGACTACCACGGTGACAACAAAGACATCACCTTAGGAACCATAAGCAAGGAAGAAACACCCTACACGGATGCGTTCAGCAAAGGCGATATAAACCACTTACCGGAGCGGATCATGAGATTTCTGGAAGCAATCAGATAACCGCTTTTATTTCACGCTCCACTTATATCCGTTTTCTCTCATGTTGATGTTGTAGATATACCACTCTCCGTCGACTTCATAAAGGAATACGTCATACTCCAGATTATCGTAAAAGTCCATGATCTCTTTATAGCCATG
>JAFWSW010000184.1 GCA_017519205.1 Clostridiales bacterium
GGAGACGAGGTAATAGTAATAGTCACGGACTTTTGCCGTCTGTCCGCTGTATACCTTTTCGCCTTTTGCAAAATCACCGATTACTGCTACTTTGTATTTTTTCATTTCTTCGCACCTGCCGCCTTACGGAGTTTTCTCTTGAAATACAGTCTGGAAAGTCTTACTGAAACACCTGTCATATGCATCTTCGAAAGAGTAAGGAAAAGTCTATATTTCTTCTCACGGATATGTACGGGCTTCTCTTTCAGAGCGGAGCGGTACTGCTCACTCTTTTCCAGTTTCTTGAGATCCTTGATATCACTCTTCCATTCTTTCTCACGAATACCGGCATTTCTAACCGCTTCACAGAAGGTAAACTGTTTGCCCCAGATATCCAGTTCGGAAAGTTTTTCTTTCGGGAACTCAGGGCACTTTTTCTCGCATCCGGTATACAGATACTTGAGATATTCCTCGTACTTTCCGACAAGGTTCTCCTGCTTTCTTTTGGTATTGGAATACGATCTCGGATTGTAATTCCAGAAATATACTGCCGGCTTGAAAAACGCGACCTTTTCCGCACTTCTGAGCACATCGAAAACGAATAACTGATCATCCTCGTAATCGATGAAGAAACGGAAACGGATATCATTCTTCGCAAGAAGATCCATCGAATAGATACCGGCCCATACATGTCCCAGAAAAGATGTATATTCGGACGGCTCACGGAGGACCAGCGGAGGAAGAAGTTTATCACATACTTCCTTCTGACCGATCACACTCTCCTTCTTGACCTCGTCGCAGAAACTCTTGTCTCCATCCACATCGTAATAGCACGACCAGAAAAGGACATCTGCCTGCGTCTCGACCATTCTCCCGATGGCTTTTTTCAGTGTATCCGTATCAAGTGAATCATCCTGATCAACAAACATGATATACTTGCCGGAACATACGGAAAGACCATGATTTCTGGCTGTGCAGATGCCGCCGTTTTCTTTGCGGAAGACCTTCACATCAGAAAACTTCTCGCACAATTCGCGGCAGTAGGTTTCACTGTCATCCTTTGATCCGTCATCGACAACGATGATCTCTTTATTCCACTGAAGACGGCTTAAGTTCTCGACCGTCTTGAAGATGTAAGAACGTCCGTTGTAGAGAGGAATGATTATGCTCACTTTTTCGTTTGTCATATCTATCACTTGTTCACACTACCATCTTTCTTTTCAGCCTGTCAGATCTTCGGAGGCTGATAGGAGCCTTTGCGGTACTTCGGTGTCAGCAGCATGAAGAGTCCTTTCATGGAACCGAAACCGTATGCGACATGGAACATCGGGAACAGCAGGAATACCATCAGCTTCTCGCGGATCGTGCCTTCTGCCTTCAATCCGAAAAGAAGCGCCATTCCGAAATACAGGATGAGTTCTCCGAGCAGGAGCCACCAGAAGACGGGATGAAGGAGTCCGAGAAGTCCCAGTCCGATGATTGAAAGAACGAAGCACATCGGTACAAAGTGACGGATGCCCATCGCACCCGGACAGAGCTTCATGGTGATAACGTTCCACATACCGTTCTTCTGCGCCATGCTGCAGATCCCCTTGATCGAGTCTCTGCAGTAATAGGAAAGATGGATATCCGAGGCCATGAAGATCCTGCCGCCGTTTTTACGGATACGGTAGTTCATCTCATTATCCTGGTTTCTGACCAGTCTCTCGTCATATCCTCCGAACTTCGAGAATACGTCTCTTTGAAAAGCACCGAACGGAACTGTATCGACATATCCTTCTTTTCCGTTGGTACGGAATTCGGAATTGCCGACACCGAATCTCGAGGAGAGCATCTTGGCGATGCAGTTACCCATAAATCCGTTTGCTTTTGTTTCCGCGATACCGCCGACATTCTCGGCTTTATCTTCTTTCAGATAGTGCACGCAGCGGGAGATATAATCCACTGCATATTCAGCATGTGCATCCAGACGGACGATGTATTTTCCTTTGGAATCGGCGATACCGATATTCATGGCATAGGGAACGATCTTATGCGGATTGTTAAGTACACGGATCAGATTCGGGTATTTTTCAATATATCCCGATATGATCTCCACTGTATTATCCGTGGAGTTTCCATCGACGAAGATCCACTCCATATCCTCCTTCGGATAGTCCTGCAGAAGAAGTGAAGAGATGCATTTGTCGATGTACTTGCTTTCGTTATAAATCGGGATGACTACCGAAACATCCGGATTACCCTCTGTCATGTGTACTCCTTTCCCAGTACCGCAGCGACTGTGCGGAACATCGTCGCAATATCTTTTCCGAAACCAAACTCCCGGATACTCTTCAGATTCCACTTCATCTTATCCGGGAGGACCTTCTCGACATATACACGATCCACATCATCTGCAGCATCCAGAAGCTTGTCTTCATCCTTATAACGGATGCTGGCTTCGGAGGTGATTCCTGCAGGAAGCAGAAGAGTCGCATTATATTCCGGAAGATACTTTTCTACGTATTTGACCGCCTCCGGTCTTGTTCCGACAAAGCTCATATTTCCTGTCAGCACATCGATCAGCTGCGGGAGTTCATCGAGTCTTACGTGACGGAGTTTTTTCCCGACGAATGTGATACGGGAATCGCCATCGACAGTAACTGCCGTGCCGATCTTATCTGCATTTGCAACCATCGTACGGAATTTATGGATACGGAATTTCTTACCGTATGTTGTAACACGTTCCTGACGATAGAATACCGGTCCCTTGGAATCGATCTTGATAGCGATCGCGAGGATCAGCATCGGGATTGCGCACAGGATCAGCATGATAAAAGCTAAAAGAATATCGGATACACGCTTGAGAAAGAGGCTTACCTTCTTCTTTTTGAGTGCGTCATAGTAAGGTCTGACCTCTTCGCATCTCATATATTCCGGTAAAGCTTCCCACTTTCTCATGCCATCGTTCCTCAGATATACTCGCTGACAACTTCCTTGAAGTTGCGGATGACATACTCCACATCCTCATCCGAAAGACAGGTATGAAGCGGAAGTGTGATCAGATTCTCGTAATAAGCATATGCATTCGGGAAATCCTTGATGTCCCAGCCCAGGTTCTTATACGCTGTCATCATCGGGAGCGGCTTGTAGTGAACGTTGGTATTGACGCCACGCTCGGCAAGCTTAATGATGATCTCTCTTCTCGTCTCATCGTTAATGCCCGGGATCCTTGTCAGATACAGGTGTCCGGAAGATGCGGCATTTTCTGTATAGTGCTGAAGATGGGATACACCAAGTTCATCGCACATAGCATCGTACTTGCCGATGATCTCTTTTCTTCTGGCGAGAAGTGTCGGATAACGGTCGAGCTGACGAAGTCCGATCGCCGCCATAACATCAGTCATGTTGCACTTGTACCATGGTCCGATAATGTCGTATTCCCAGGCACCGACCTTCGTCTTAGCCAGGGCATCCTTGCTCTGTCCGTGGAGGCTGAAAAGCTGGTACTGGTGATAGATCTCGTCATTATCGATGCCGGGGATATCTTTCCATGTGGAAGCACCGCCCTCGGCAGTGGTGAAGTTCTTAACTGCATGGAAAGAAAAATCAGTAAAGTCGGCGATCGCACCAGCCTTCTTTCCATTCTTTTCCGCGCCGAGAGAATGTGCGCCGTCGGCAAATACCAGCACTCGTCCGAGGGCACTCTGGATCTTTCTTCCGAGTTCATTATTTCCGCCCGGTACAAAGATATCCTTCTTTGCTTCGACGATCTCGAAGAGCTTGTCATAGTCGGCAACGATACCGCCAAGGTCAACAGCTACGATGGCTTTTGTCTTTTCAGTGATCGCATCAGCAACCTTCGCATAATCCATCTCGGCATTATCCTTCTGGCTGTCAACGAAAACGACCTTCGCTCCGCAGTGGATCGCAGCGGATGCGGAAGCGGAATATGTATATGCGGGAACGATTACTTCATCGCCTTCACCGATACCGCAGATGCGGAAGTTCAGTTCCTCCGCGGCTGTTGCGGAATTGAGGCAGACGACCTTGGAAGTGCCGCAGTAATCGGCCAGTCTTTTTTCAAGTTCTTTGGTACGGGGACCGGTAGTGATCCAACCGGAACGAAGCGCTTCAACGACCTCATTGATCTCCAGTTCGGAGATGTCCGGCGGACTGAACGGGATCACTTTTTTATTGACACTATCATTCGTATTCATAAGTACTCTCATCATTTCGAATTTGCGACGTTTTCAGTGCTTTTCGAGCATGCGGAAAAAGCCTATATCATTATACAATAATTCCATAGAAACTTCACCTTTGCTATATAGTGGATAAATACCGTAATACAGGGTCTTTTTTTGTTAAAACCGTCAACGTCAAACGCAAATATTTACGACATTTGCGACTTATTCGATGAAATCAAATTCGAGATCGTAAATACGTACCGGATCGCCCTCTTTGACACCTGCTTTTTCGAGTGCATCGATAACACCGTTTTTGCGAAGTGTACGCTGGAAATAAGCAAGTGATTCCGGATCATCGAAATTCGTAGATTCGAGCACGACGCGGATCCAGTCACCGAGCACGCAGTATACGCCATCCTGCACTTCGATCTTGAACTTTTCTTCCGGTTTAAACTCGTAGATCGTCTCTTCCTTAGCTGCTTCCGTCAGGATCGTCGGCGGGAGTTTCTGGATCTCGGAGGCAACATAGTCGACCAGTTCCTTCGTACCCTCAGCGATGGCCGCACTCATCATGAACACC
>JAFWSW010000185.1 GCA_017519205.1 Clostridiales bacterium
GTCAGCGGTGAGACAGTCTATCTGAAGAGTAAAGGCGGATACCACCCGAAGAGTACCGGCGAGTCGCTCGCGGGACTGGTTATGCCCGAATCGGTCGTAGAGAAGATCTCGAATGCCCGCAAAAATGCCGTTCCTGAACCCACACCGGTGGAGGCACCGGCTGCTGCTCCCCAGCCTACATATACCGCTCCGACGCCTGCTCCCGTGCCTACGTATACCGGCCCGACGACCGTTCCTGCTAGTCAGTATAAAGGGATCTATATGCACAGCATGATCGTGATGATCCTAAGCGCGGTCGGGCTCGTCTGCTGCTGCGGCATGAGCACGCCGTCCTTCGTTCTTTCGATGATCGCATTCCTCAAGGTCCAGTCCCTGAAAAACGGAGCACAGGCGCAGGATCCGGAGAAGATCGTAAACCGTGCAAAGATGCTGACGGACACAGCGGATGTGTTACTTATCGTTGCTGCCATAATCATGATCATCGTGATCTTTGTTCTCTGACTGAAAGATTGAATAACAGTAGTATATGAGTTAGAATGTACCTATTATAGATGTATCTTATAAGATGCATCATGCGCGTTAGCATTTTAAAAGAAACGAAGGAGAAGTGGTATGAAGACATTAAAGAGATTAGCAGCTCTTGTTCTGGTAGGAGCGATGGCGCTTTCCCTCGCAGCCTGCGGTACTTCCAAGAAGAAGGTAACTGCGAAGGAATTTAAGAAGATCATGAAGGCTGCAGATTTTGATGTTGCCGAGAGCGAAGATGAAGACGACGAGACAGTAAAGCAGGTCTGGGAAGCTACGTACACTGATGGTGATAGCGGTGTCTACATCGTTTATTATCTCTTTGATTCCAAGGGAGATGCCAAGGCAAGTTTCTCCGCATCCTATAAGGATCTCGAGGCAGAAGCAGACGACGAGCTCTTCAACGGTGACGTCGAGAAGAAGTCCTGGTATTTCACAGCAGACGGTGAGTTCGATGAGGACTCCGAGATCATGGGCGGCAACATGGCCGGTGATTGGTACATCACATGTGTCGTAGCCGAAGAAACACTTCTCGTTTGCTACTCGACTCCGGACAAATCCGCGAAGAAAGTTATGAAGAATGCTCTGGCCGATCTGGGTTACGAGTTCAACTGATAACAAGATAACAAAATAGATGAAAATGAGCCTGTTCCAGTGATCTGGGACAGGCTCTTTGTTTTGTGACCGGATTCGGAGGTTTGATATGAAACGCAGATTTGCCACATACATATTGACCGGTTCTCTTTGTGCATCCTTGTCCGAGGCGGTCGTGCCGATCAAGGTTTTACCCTTACCGTCAGGCGCGCGCTCCGACAGATCCGACATGGCAGAAGATTTTTCCAGGACGATAATGCCGTCGGAAGACACAAAAAGAAAGATTTGAAATTCTTTGTTTACAAGACAAAAATCAGGTGATATACTTAATTGCCCGACAAAACGGGGTTTCTTTTTGTGCGCCGTTTTATCGAGACACTACAATTATGAAAGGAGATGTATTGATGCCTACGTTCAACCAACTGGTAAAGTCCGGCAGAACTTCGAAGATCTACAAGTCTTCCTCTAAAGCTCTTCAGTCTGGACTGAATACCTTGCGCAAGCAGGAAACAGACGTTTCTTCCCCGCAAAAGCGTGGTGTTTGCACTGTTGTTAAGACCGTAACTCCTAAGAAGCCGAACTCTGCTTTGAGAAAGGTTGCAAGAGTACGTCTTACGAATGGCTACGAAGTAACTGCATATATTCCGGGAATCGGACACAATCTGCAGGAGCACTCCGTTGTTCTGATCCGTGGCGGACGTGTTAAGGACCTTCCTGGTGTTCGTTATCACATCGTTCGCGGTACTCTGGATACAGCCGGTGTTGCAAATCGTCAGCAGGGCCGTTCCAAGTACGGTGCGAAGAAGCCGAAGGCCGCTAAGGTAAAGAAGTAATTTCTTTATTTCCTGCGGTTGGACAGAATAAGTTGTCAGTACACTGTCTTATATAAGGGACATGCTACTGGCGCTGACACGGTCCAAAAGAACTAGATTTTTTACGTGAGTACCTATGGTTTCAGTTAGAGACTGAATATCATGAAAAGGAGGGAAGACTAGTGCCAAGAAAAGGCAATGTCCCAGTTAGAGAAGTGCTCCCGGATCCGCTTTACAATGATGTAAAGGTCAGTAAGCTGATCAACAACATCATGCTTGACGGTAAGAAGGGTGTTGCACAGAAAATTTGCTACGACGCTTTTGACTTGATCAAAGAGCGCACAGGCAAGGAGCCGATGGAAGTTTTCAATGCGGCTCTTGAGAACGTAATGCCTATGTTGGAAGTTAAGGCCAGACGTGTTGGTGGTGCAAACTACCAGGTTCCGATGGAAGTACGTCCGGCTCGCCGTCAGACTCTTGGTCTGCGTTGGCTCGTAAGATATGCCCGTGAGAGATCCGAGCGTACAATGAGCGATCGTCTGGCTAATGAGCTGATCGATGCTTCGAACAGCACAGGCGGTGCATTTAAGAAGAAAGAAGAAATGCACAAGATGGCAGAGGCTAACAGAGCTTTTGCACATTACAGATGGTAAGTTGATGAAGGAGCAATTGAAACGATGAACAAGAGAGAGTATTCACTCGAAAACACAAGAAATATCGGTATCATGGCTCACATCGACGCGGGTAAGACAACGACTACTGAAAGAATCCTCTACTACACGGGTATCAACCGTAAGATGGGTGAGGTTCACGAAGGTGCCGCTACCATGGACTGGATGGTTCAGGAGCAGGAGCGTGGTATCACGATCACATCCGCTGCTACAACAGCTCCTTGGAAGGGTCACCGTATCAACATCATCGACACCCCCGGTCACGTTGACTTCACAGTTGAAGTTGAGCGTTCCCTGCGTGTTCTCGACGGTGCGGTTACAGTAATGTCCGCCCGTGGTGGTGTAGAGCCTCAGACAGAAACAGTTTGGAGACAGGCTGAGCATTACGGCGTTCCGCGTATGGTATACGTCAACAAGATGGATATCCTCGGTGCGGATTTCTTCCACGTAATCGACATGATCAAAGACCGTCTGAAGAGCAACGCAGTTGCTATTCAGATCCCGATCGGCAAGGAAGACAACTTCGAAGGTATTATCGACCTGATGACTCTCCGTGCTGAGGTCTATGTAAGTGAAGATGGTATGAAGTACGAGGACCGTGAGGTTCCGGCTGATATGGTCGAATTCGTTAACAAGAAGCGTGAGGAAATGGTCGAAGCGATCGCTGAGACAGACGAAGAGCTCACCATGAAGTTCTTAGAGGGAGAAGAGATCTCCATCGACGAACTGAAGGCAGCTCTCCGTAAGGCTACATGCGCTTGTAACATCATCCCGGTCATCTGCGGTACATCTCTTAGAAATAAGGGTGTTCAGATGATGCTCGATGCAATCGTTGACTACATGCCGTCCCCGCTGGATATTCCGGCAATCAAGGGTGTTAACCCTGATACTGAAGAGGAAGAAGAGCGTCCGGCTTCCGATGAGGGCCCGTTCGCTGCACTGGCGTTCAAGATCATGACTGACCCGTTCGTTGGTAAGCTTTGCTTCTTCCGTGTTTACTCCGGCGTTCTGGAAGCAGGTTCTTATGTTTCCAATGCAACAAAGGGTAAGAAAGAGCGTATCGGACGTATCCTCCAGATGCACGCTAACGACAGAAAAGAGATCTCCGAAGTATTCTCCGGTGATATCGCTGCTGCAGTTGGTCTGAAGGACACCACAACAGGTGACACGCTCTGTGATGATGATCATCCGATCATCCTCGAGTCCATGGAGTTCCCGGAGCCGGTTATCGAAGTAGCTATCGAGCCGAAGTCCAGAGCTTCCCAGGAGAAGATGATCGTGGCTCTTCAGAAGCTTGCTGAAGAAGACCCGACATTCCGTACATTCACAAACCAGGAGACAGGACAAACGATCATCGCCGGTATGGGTGAGCTTCACCTCGACATTATCGTTGACCGTCTCTTCAGAGAGTTTAAGGTCGAGGCTAACGTAGGTGCCCCGCAGGTTTCCTACAAAGAGACCATCAGAAAGCCTGTCCGCGCAGAAGGACGTTTCGTACGTCAGTCCGGTGGTCACGGTCAGTATGGTCACTGTATCCTCGAGCTCGAGCCTCAGGAGCCTGGTAAGGGTTATGAGTTCGTCAACGCAACCGTTGGTGGTTCTATCCCGAAGGAATTCATCGGTCCTATCGATGCAGGTGTACAGGAAGCTATGCAGAGCGGTGTTCTCGGCGGCTATCCGGTAGTTGACGTTAAGGTAACTGTCGTAGACGGTTCTTACCACGAAGTCGACTCTTCCGAAATGGCCTTCAAGATCGCTGGTTCTATGGGCTTTAAGGAAGGTATGAAGAAGGCAGATCCTGTTCTTCTCGAGCCTATCATGCGTGTTGACGTTGAAGTACCGGATGATTACATGGGCGACGTTATCGGCGGCCTCAATGCCCGTCGTGGTGTCGTTAAGGGTATCGAAGGACTCAACGGTACACAGAAGATCCAGGCTGAAGTACCGCTTTCCAACATGTTCGGTTATGCAACAGCACTCCGTTCTACAACACAGGGTCGTGGTACCTTCGTAATGCAGATCGGTCACTTCGCTGAAACACCGAAGAACATTATGGAAACAATCCTTAAGAAGTAATTTTTTAGGATTTGAGTCTTCCGGGTTAATTGCATCTTGCGATTATTGAAAAACATAGTAAAATAGATGTAACTGACGCTCGGAAGCGGAACAAAGTTTTAAATTATCAGCGATACGCTGAACAAGGAGGAAATTTTAAATGGCAAAGGCAAAATTTGAAAGAACTAAGCCGCACGTTAACATCGGAACCATTGGTCACGTTGACCACGGCAAGACTTCTCTTACAGCTGCTATCACGAAGGTTCTGTCCTTCCAGGGTAAGGCACAGTATGAGGCTTATGGCGATATCGATAAGGCTCCGGAAGAAAGAGCTCGTGGTATCACGATCAACACTGCACACGTTGAGTACGAGACAGACGCTCGTCACTACGCTCACGTTGACTGCCCCGGCCATGCCGACTATATCAAGAACATGATCACTGGTGCTGCTCAGATGGACGGTGCTATCCTCGTAGTATCCGCTTCTGACGGACCGATGCCTCAGACACGTGAGCACATCCTGCTCGCTCGTCAGGTAGGCGTTCCTTACATCGTAGTATTCATGAACAAGTGCGATCAGGTTGACGACGAAGAGCTCCTCGAGCTCGTTGAGATGGACATCCGTGACCTCCTCAACCAGTATGA
>JAFWSW010000186.1 GCA_017519205.1 Clostridiales bacterium
AATCTGATTCAGACATAGTAAAATAATCCAGAATCCCAAAATCATTTTCTGGGAAGGAAATAAAAACTATGAGGAAACGCTGGATCCGTCTGATCGCCGCAGCCATAGCATTGATCTGTATCACCATACTGTCGCAGTATGTGTATTTCCGCTTTGTCAAAAAGGATGCTCCCGTACAGGATATCAGTATCCCGGGAAATGCAGAACGCGTCGAGGTCGTGTGGGTATCCGATGGTGATACATATATCGTTAACCGTAATGGTGAAGAGGTCACGATCCGCCTGATCGGTGTTGATACACCGGAGTCCGTTGCTTCCGAAGAGTATCAGGAGAAATCCGGAAAGCATAACACGTATAAAGGAAGAGAAGCTTCCGAGGCCATGAAGGAAGTTCTTCCCAAAGGCACTTTTATCTATATTCTTCCCGGCAAGGAGGACACGGATAAGTACGGCCGCACTCTTGTGTATGCCTGGTTTGAAGACGGCAAAATGATCGAGGATTTCCTTTTGGAAAACGGCTATGCAAAGACTCTCGAGATCCCGCCGAATACAGAGTATGCCGGTCACTTCAGAGAAGTAGAAAAGAAAGCTTGATTCTCTTTTGTTCGGCATTATATTACTCTATCCATAGTAATTCCTGTACAATTTATTCGACCGATTATAAGCAGTAAATAGAGCTGACGGTGTGAAATTTGCCATATGGTACTCTTTATTTTTCGGAGACCTTCGCGGCGTTCATGAGCATGAGCTTGGCTTGAATAGTATGCAACATTTTTAAGTCTGACTTATATTCTTTTCTAGCCCGGAAATGGGTAATGATTTCGTAGAGCATATAGATTGGAGCAAAGCAGGCTTTTATCAGGACTTCGATGATCATACTCATAATGGGGTGATTATAGTCATATATCGCATCATAGACCTGACTTTTTACAGAAGAATCCTTACTCCTGTTGCCGACGCTTAGTATTGCGCAGCCGACGGCCCAGAAGATAATCAGATCAAAAATACTGTTCAAGTCTCTTTTTCTTATAGTAATCATATACACCAGTGGAATCGCTCCAAGTATAATAAAGAAAATACCGAAGATGAGCTTAAACCTGCTCTTCCGTAGCCACTTTTCATCATATTTGACGTTGGCTTCTGCCATTTTCAGACTACAGCGATCACAGATAGCTTGCCCGGTTCCATTGTCTGATCGAAAGAATGCTTCTTCTTCGCAATTCTTACACATTCCGATACCACAGTTTCCGCATCTTACGACAGCTGGGAAGTTCGGGTGGCAAGAGCAGCCGAATGCGACTTGTCTTTGCGGTTGGATATTCTGTCGGGAAGTCTGTCGAATCGGCTTCTCAGCGAGTACTTGTCTTGAATTCTCTCTACTCGAAGAATCAATCTTTACTACTTTGGCACCACATGAAGGGCAGAAGTTTAGATCATCACCAAGCTTCACACCGCATTGTCCGCAAAATGGCATCTCTACGTCCTCCTACGGTTTTCAACAGGAATGAGTTAGGAGAGCGTTGTAAAGGCTCTCCTAACCTGTTAATCGTAGAATAACAGCAGTTTTTGAAGTTTCATGTAAACCACGCGTCTATTCCAAATTCTACGCAGAAGATATATCATCTAAATCATAAAGATAAGAAGATAGGAAATCTTCTGAAAGGATCTCTTATGAAGAAAATCGGCTTAGTCGGAGGAACCGGTCCCGAATCCACTCTGATGTACTATAAAGAACTCAATACCCGTATTGATCAGATGACGGAGGGGAAAGCAATGCCCGATCTTTCGATCGAGAGCGTGGACTTTCGAAAAGCCTGGGCCTTCGTCAGTAACGGTGAAAATGAGAAGCTGGCCGATTATCTTTCCGAGAAAGTCTCCTGCTTGAAAAGCACCGGCTGTGAGGTCATTTCTCTGACCGCCGGTACGATGCATCTTGTGATAAATGAGATCGAAAAGAAGACCGGAGTCTCCCTCGTAAGCATCCCGAAGGCAGTAGCGGAAGATGCCGCTAACAAGGGTTACAAAAGAGTCGGTCTTCTCGGCACGATCTTTACGATGGAACAGGACTACATGAAGAAGGATCTCCGAGATGCCGGCATCGAAGTCTGCATCCCGGAAAAAGCAGATAGAGAACTTGTCGCCAAGCGAATCTTCGAAGAACTCGAACTCGGCATCGTGAAAGAAGAAACGTTAAAAGAGTTTCAGGAACTCATTTCCAAGATGAAGGAAGAACAAGGCATCCAAGCCGTCATCCTCGGCTGCACCGAACTCCCCCTCCTCCTGAACGAAAAGAACTGTCCTCTCCCCGTTTTAGACAGTGTGGAGATACATATCAGGAAGCTGGTGGGGCTGGCAATGTAAGTGCTGTCTTGATTCAAAGAGGATCCTTTCAGTAACAATTATACGGGTTCTCCTCCCCTTCGTTTATCTCTCGAATTAATCAGTTTCAAAAATGCTTCATGTTCCGGAATATTGTTCTTCAGGAGTTTTCTGTAAGATGAATAATCAATCTGATGAAATTTGCACATCTCTTTTGAAGAGGAAAACTCGTTCCCATATATGTCTTGACACCTGTAATCTGTTGGTTTTGTCAATGCATCCTTTAATGACCAGTTTTTACTAAGTCGATGGCGAACTACCTTGGGATCCTTTTTATAAAACTCACACATCTCTTTAGTTGTCATAAACCTTCTACCTTCATGGTCTTCGACATATGTTTTCATTGGGGTAGTTAATGCTCTTTGAAGGTCCCAACCGAGACTTAATCTTCCTTCTAGCGCTTTAGGTGTAATCCCCCAATATTCCGCCATCTCCTTTTTCGAATTAAATAGTTTTCCACAATGATCAGTAACGCAGTTCTTCTTACGATAATTCAAAGCTTCAAGAATAGTCATCATGCGACACCGGTTGTATAATACTGTAACGGATATGCCGTAATAATCTGCGATTTCTTGGTATGTTCTGAAGGTTTTCCCCTCTTCATTTGTAAATATAGTTGTCTCCTCTTTGACTCTCTTTATTGCTTCTTCGATACTGTATAGTTTCATGTATTTTGATAGACGATTTGCTGGAATATTAAACGCCCTCGCCACCTCAGAAATTGAATGATATATTACGCCATCTACTTCATAACTCTTGGGTTTTTGGGGAGGACGAGGTTTGGGGGCTGGAGTATAAACCACAGCCTCCTGTAGAGATAATCCCATCTTGAGATATTTTAAGAGTTTGTAATATGATAAGTTATATGCTTTTGCAATTTCTGCATATGAAGAATACCCTTTCCCATCCAAATAATACTTGATCTTCGGTGCCTTTATCTTATTGGATTTCCCTTTTGTTTCGAAAATTTCATCAAGCGTCATGCCCTCTTTTCTTCGTTGATTAAGAGTATATGATGAAATCCCGATCGCCTTTGCAACCTCATTAAGATTAGCATAATGCTTTCCCTTCATTTCATATTTCTCTTTTATTGGTCCCCGCGGACAAGTCAATGCGTATTCTATATCGTATCCTTGTGAAAGCCGTCTTTTGACACTCTGCTCACTTTTATTGTATTGCTTGCACATGTCCTTAAATGATTTATAAGTTCTTCCTTTATGATCGGTATTATCTTGCTTTATCTTAGCCTCGTCCCAACCTATTTCTCCTGATACTACTCGCTTTGCTGTTACCCGCCCCATTTTAGTTTTGCGACAAATATCACTTATTGAATGATATACATTCCCACTATCATCATAGTAAGTTTGCTCAACAGGAGTTTCCAAAGCCTCCTCAAGAGTGCTACCGGCTTTTACTCTCCACATGACAGCCTGTCTACTTTTTCCATATGCTCTGCACATAGCAGTTATCGTAGGATATGCTATTCCTTTATGGTCAATACACTTTTGTTCGGATGCCATATTTGAACAATCGATTACTCCAATCTCGTCTCGAATCATATAGTATTCCGAATCAGATAACATCGGATTATGTTTCTCTAGATACTGGTCGGAATTCTTTACGAAATCATTCAGAATAACCGCAATACTCTCCATCTGTGTATATCGAATCCGCAAAAAAGGAATTCTGTTCTCGCGCAAAAACTCTGTTTTTTTGCTGTCTCGTAAAGCGATTTCATCAAGCTTACTGTTCATATAATTACGCTCAAAATGTTGCCGGCCATCAAATTCGACAGCAAGGATTTCTTTACCCACCCAAAGAATAAAATCTATTCTAAGATGCCTCAGACTGGGATCAAAGCAATTATTCCAAATACTTGCAATGCTACAATTGTATTTGAATTCAATACCCTTTTCCCTGAGATACTGTGAGATTCTGCATTCGCCAGAAGACATAGATATGCTGTCGTCCATACATTCTTCTAAAGTGCAACCAGCCTTGTACTTTCGAATGAACTTGCTTTCAGATATTCCATTTGCTTTACACAGTTTTTTATAACTCGAATACTCATTTCCATTGAGATCAACCCAAGTGTTGCGGCAAATAGGGGTAGTCAATATTCTTTCTAAAGGCCATCCCGCCTTCTTGCGATTGCTATAAACCACCTTTGTTATTCCATAGAACGATATCATATCTGAGATACTTGCAAATTCATTTCCCATTCCATCATATACAGGGGGGTGCAAAGGAGTAGTCAGTGCTTTTTCAAGACTCCATCCATACCTTAATCGTACTTTTACCGCAGGATCATTCAATCCATATGCTTTAGCCCTTGCACTTTCAGACGGGTATTCATTCCCCAGATGATCTTTACATCTTTTTGGTTTCACTCGCCTATAGACTTCTGGTGAAAACAAAGGAGTAGTCAGAGCTCTTTCAAGACTCCACCCTGTCTTTATCCGTCTCTTTACAGCAGGATCATTCAGTCCGTATGCTTGAGCTCTTGCTCTATCAGATGGATACTCATTACCAAGATGGTCCATGCTCTTATTCTGCATATCAACTTCTCTCCTCATTCTTGGAATTCACTATTCATTCAGGGTGACATGTTACATTAATATGTACATAGCTTACATTTTGTATGTACAAGATGCAACACCGCTTACAAGCGGAGCTGTATTTTTGCAACAAACATGTTTGAGCATGAATAATATATTCATTAGAAATAGGGTAATTGCTCTGATGACAATGGAAAAAAATACTATATGTAATATAATAGATGTGACAAAGAACTATAGTTTGTCTATTCACTCATGTTCGGAAAGGTCTACTGAATGGGGACATTAAGAGAATTACGAATAAATAAGGGGATGAGTCAAAAAGAAGTTGCCAAATTCTTAGGCGTAAAACCGAGCATGGTTTCACGTTATGAAAATGGAGTAGTCCCTTTGCCATATGCAAGGGCAACAGCTTTAGCCGAATTGTATAAGATCCCGGTCACAGATTTTTTAATTGAATATCCAAGCGATAGCAATCCGGCAATCGTTCCCAAGAGGATAGTATTAGAGCAAACGATACCAAATGGATCTATTATCGATCTATATCGACGTTTGGTAATATTAGCTGCCGGTGGTTGTTGTGAATTATGTAAACAACCAGCTCCTTTTAATGACTTGGAAGGAAGACCCTATCTCTTAGTACATGAAGTAAATGGAGATGGAATATGGACAGAGAAAGAACCGCAAACACAGAATCTTGTTGCCCTTTGTCCTAACTGCTTTGCCAGAGTTGTCGTCCGTCGTGATGAAGCGGATATGAAAAAGATTAAAGAAGTAGCAGCAAAACACGATTTTTGATGATTTGATATAAACCGATCTGTATATGTAGAAGAGTTACGAAGCACTATACTTCCACATACTATAGCCCTGTCGGAATGCAGAGTCATATACCGGTCGCATATTCTTTGAGAGTATATTGATAAACTCATCTCGTTTGTTTCCTTTACGGTACAGTTCTTGCATCGCCCAGACGGAATGAAGATTGTCTTTGAAACACTTCTCATACAAAGCAAAGACGTCTTTCTTCGAATGAATCAATTCATACATGATGTATTGATTACATGCAAATCTTCTAAAGAAGTTATCCCATACAGGGAGATTATTGTTCTTTCCAGAATTCAGTGACGAGTCCATCGGCATAAGATTCCATAGTTCATCATTCATCACAAACGAAAACGGAACGAAGTGATCTATATCATAATTATCTGGATTAGCAAATACATCCTTTGTTTCTGAAATCCTTTTTCGTAATACCAACCATTTCGTTAATCTCATTCCTTGAGTAATAATCTATAGGCTAGTGTGTCCATTGCTAAGCACCCCCCTCTTGACTCCCCTTCTGTTTCCATGTATTTTATTATTAAACGTGTTCAATAATTGTTATTGACGATGACATCTCTTGGGGAGACGGGTATGAATAAGGACGAGAAGCTGCGGATTACGAAGGATAAGCTGATGGAGGCGACGCTTCATCTGATGGAGAATATGGAGGATCCGCTGAAGGTTACCTCCAGAGAGATCGCGGCGCGGGCTTCGGTGCAGCCGGCCATGATCAACTACTGTTTCGGGTCTCGGGAGAACCTGATCTATGCGACGTTTCAGAAAGAGTACCTCTCTTTTCTTAAGGAAGATGAGATCAAGGAAGCTCTGGACTCGGATCTTCCACCGAAGGAGATTCTTAAGAAGATCCATTTTCTCGTGGCGAAGTGCCTGGTACTGAACTACAAATTCACAAAAGCAATCACAGGCCTGGTGCTTTTTCAGAGGGATCTGGGAAAAGGATCCTTCAGCTATCCTTACGTAAAGGCGCACTATCAGGGGAAAAAGACGGATGAGGAGTGTAAGCTCATCGCCTATGAGCTCTCCACCATGATGCAGCTTCTGATCTATCGGAAGGACGATATCCGGAAGGATTTCGGGATCGATCTGGAGGACGAGAAGGTGCTACGGAAATATATCGACATGCGAGTCGACCTGCTGCTGGGAGGAGAGTAATCGGGATATGGAAAATCAGTACAAGTACATTTATCCATTAAAAAATGTCCCGAAGGAGAAGGCTTCCGTAATCGGCGGAAAGGCTTCTTCTCTTTCCCGTATGCTGGGTCTTAAAGGGATCCGTGTTCCGGAAGGATACGTCATCCTGGCAGATGGATTTGAAAACGGGAAACTGCGGGCGGAGGCTTCAGCGGAACTGCGGGAACTGGTATCGGGATTGAATGGATCTTCGACCTATGCGGTAAGATCCTCCGCACTTAACGAAGACGGATCGTCGGCTTCTTATGCCGGACAATACGAAACTCTCACGGATGTGAAAAAAGAAGATATTGAATCTGCCGTGGCTGAGGTCGCCGCATCAGCAGGAAGCAGCCGGGTCGAGGTATATACGCAGAACAGAGATACTTCGGATCCGGGAGCCGGGATCGCGGTCGTGATCCAGAGATTTGTCACGCCTACCTATGCGGGCGTGCTCTTCACATCGGATGTCATCACCGGGAAAGATGCGAATATGGTCGGTAACTATGTCGAGGGCGAGGGAGAAAAACTCGTCTCCGGCGCGGAGAATGCTTCGGAGTTCAGGATCGGGGCCATCAAGTATAGTTACACCGGACCTTCGGAGATGAAGCGGTATGCAAAGAGCCTGTACAAACAGTGCCGGCTGATCAGGCGGTCCTATGGAGTGCCGATGGATATCGAGTGGGCCGTCTCGGGTGGAAAGGTGTATATCCTTCAGGCCCGTCCGATCACGACACTGAAGCGGCTGGATATGGAAAACTATATCGTTAACGGATCGCTCTTGGGATATAAGATGCTGACCCGAACCAATGTCGGCGAGATCTTCCAGAAGCCGGTCACACCGATGACATTCAGTGCACTTGAGAAGATTAACGAACTTCTTGGCTTCCCGGACTGGCTCGATAACATCGACGGCCAGCCCTACATGAATATCTCCGTCATCTGCTCGGGACTCGTGAGCTTCGGGGTGTCGGAGAAGAAAGCCGTCAATGCTATTACGGACCTGGTCGGAACGATCCCTCCGGGCGTGTCAGTCCCTCTTTCTCCATTCAGTAAGAAAGAATTCTGGAAGCATATTAAGAAGATCGTATTCCCGAAGAATAAGTCGAAGCTCAGTAAGAAAGAAAAGAAGAAGATGGTCGAGGAGCTGCCTTCGATCTGCAGAACTCTTATGACCGAGATTCGTGAGCTCCAGAGTAATCCTGCGCTGAAGGACTACTGGGACAAGAACCTTCTTCCGAAGCTCAATGACGGGTTATCGGCGATCATGGGAGCAAGCGGCACATCGCTGGCGCCTCTGTTCGGGACACGTAAAAAGATCTCGAAGATCGCGGGAGATGAGATGTCGAACCGTCTCTGCGGAGGATGCGTCGGCACCCTCGACTGCATGAAGCCTCTTCTTTTACTGGAAGATGTTCTGGCCGGTCGGATCAGTAAGGATGAGTATATTCAGACCTGCGGACACAGGTCTGTGGATGAGATGGAGCTCGCCGCTCCCCGTCCGTACGAAGATCCGTCTTTCCTCGATGAGCGTCTGGAGCAGCATAAGGCCAGCGGCATGGATCTGCATGCCATGAGAGAAAACCAGGAGAAAGCCTTTCAGGAGGCTCTGGCTGAGTTCAAAACTCTGTATCCTTCGAAGAAGAAATGGATCGATAAGAAGATCAGTAAATTCGCACAGGCGAACCTTTTCCGAGAGGATCTTCGAAGCAAGGGCGTATGGATCTTCAGTGTGTTCAGAGAGTATCTGCGCCGGATAGGTATCGTTAACGGTCTGGGAGATGACGTCTTCATGCTCACGATCGATGAGGCCTTCGCACTGACGGAAGGAAAGACGGTTCCTGTTTCGGATCTGATCAGCAAGCGGAAGGCGACTTATTCGAGATATCTGACGCAGCCGTCGTTCCCGATGCTGATCGTAGGCCGTTTTGATCCGCAGGCGTGGATGCAGGATCCGGAAAGAAGAAGCGACTTCTATCTGGATGAGACAGCTATGGCGGAACAGGCCGCTTCTATGGGCGGCAGTGGGGCTATGGTGTCTTCGGATGTCAAGGGATTCCCGGGAGCAACAGGCAGGATCACGGGAACTGTCCGTGTGATCACGGATGTTTCGGATATCGATCAAATCGAGCAGGGAGATATTCTGGTAACTGTATCCACGAATATCGGATGGACCCTCGTGTTCCCACGCGTGTCGGCGATCGTAACGGACATCGGCGCACCGCTTTCACACGCAGCCATCGTGGCAAGAGAATTCGGTATACCTGCTGTGGTCGGATGCGGAAATGCAACGACAGTTCTTAAGACAGGAGATCGTGTAGTCGTGGATGGAGCGGCCGGAACGGTAACAAAGGTGTGAGTGCTTTTTAAGAAGAATCAGGTCTGGATGGTGGCCCACGTCATCAGCATGAACGTCATTTTTTCCATTTCTTCCGGACGGTCTTCGTAGGCGCCTTCGGCATAGAGTTCTTTACCATTCAACTTCGCTTTGAACTCAAAATAGCTATCGGTCTTTTCCGTCATTATGCCGTCCCAGGACAGGACACGGCACTCGTTCAGATATTTGAGCATGTTGTTCTTATCGACGATTGCCTGGTGCTTTATCTGTTTTCCCCGACCGGTCTGTTCATAGACATAGAGCTCGCAGGAACCAAATGTGCCGTTGACTTCATACTCGGTCGTCTTTTTATTTTCGCTATCGTAGATCTTAATGTAGAGGCTCTTGATCTCCGTGATCTCTTCGTCCTCATCTTCATCCACCGTGCGCTCCTTCTTCTCTTTCGAAGATCTGTCTTCCTTCGGGGAGCGGGTAATAAGGATATATGCCGTGACCGAAGAAAGGATCACGGCGAGAACTGCCAGAACGATAATGAGCACGGTGCTTTTTTTCATGTAAGAGCCCCCTTTTCGTTCAGTCTAACACTTTCTGTGGATCAGGTCTCCATCAGTTCGGTCCACTCCTGAAGCTGTGCGCAGAAGATGTCCTTGTTCTGCGGGCAGTCCACCAGAGCGCCCTTGGACTGGAGCTCTTTTCCATTCACAATGGCGGAGAACTCGAAGTTCTTCTTCCCATGCGGGGCCTTGATGCCGTCCCAGGAAAGGATATCGCACTCGTTCAGGAGCTTGATCGCTTCCGTGGTCTCGATCTGTCCGGTATAGATGAGCTGGTGGGTCCCGCCCTCGTACTTATAGATATAGATATTGCAGGTATCGCCCTTACAGAAGATCCTGTACTCGGCGGAATCTCCGGTGGAGCCCTCGTACATCCTCAGGATCACGTTATCGAAATCCGTGACATCGTTTCTTAAGGTCTTGATCCCGGCTGTACCGATATCGTCATCTGTCTGCTCTTCGCTTCTCATTCTTCTTGCGATCTTCGATGAACCGTTCAGTTCAGCTTTCTCATCTTTCTGCACGCGGCGGATGATCATGGCGGCCGAGAAAATGACCAGAAGCGAGGCGATCACGCCTCCCGCGATAATAATGACAGATCCCTTTTTCATATGTAAAATCCCCCGAAATCCTGTATTTCCAATGGTTTCGACCGCTTTTTACAATCGTCAAGGCGGTCAGGCTTAGTGCTTTTCTACAAAAAAAGACGAATAATTTTGAAAAAGTGTTGCACAATTTGCAAAAAAGAGTGTTAACATTGTTACAGAGGTACATTTACCAACGATTCTCGCACTAAAAGTATTTTTGATTAGGAGGGTGTTATGAAGAATCGAATGAGAAGTGCTCTGGCCTGTTTTTTGCTGTCGTTTTTTGCGTATTTCCGGTATCTGCTCGTTGTCGGAGCAGCTCTTATCATCGGAAGTTTCTTTTTCCATCCGCTTCTATATGCAGGAATACTCGCTTTGATCCTGGATGTGCTGTTCTCCATCGGTATTACCGTACAGGTAACGATGGTCGGACCGGAATTTAAGCAGGACTTCACATTCCAGAAAGATCCCTGATCGGATTTCCGAAATCACTTAATGACATGGATGTACGTTTCTTTTACGGGAACGTGATTTACAATACCCTTATTTCTTCGATATAACGCGGTTCTTGCCGTGGTTTTTGCCGAAGTACAGCTTCTCGTCGGCTTCGTTGATCCACTCATCTACCGATAAGCCTTCCCGATAGGCCGCGATACCCGCGGTGATCGTGACGGCTATTTTTTCACCCTCGAAAGTAAAGTCATAGTCTTCGATCTTCTTTCTAAGATCCTCCATCAGGGCGAGTGCTTTTGCCTCGGAATCAATACCGAAGATAAGGAACTCCTCACCACCCCAGCGCGAGATCTCGCAGGAAGGAGCGGACTTCTTCATGAGAGAGGAAATGGTCTTAAGGACATAGTCGCCGGCATTGTGGCCGTAGTGGTCGTTGATGCCCTTGAAGTTATCGATATCCGCCATCGCTACAAACTTGGACTTGCTGTCCGACATGGACTCCTCGAGATGGGTCATCATGAAGTGGCGGTTGTAAAGGCCGGTCAGGCGGTCGGTGTGGGCAAGGTTCGTGAGCTTCTCCTCGGAGTCGTCGACGAGTTTGAGCATGATCCGGGCGTAGACGATCAGGAAGTAGAAAACGATCGCGGAGTTAAAGAGCCAGAAAGCCATCGTGATGGCAGAGTCGACCTCGTAGATCGGACCGGAATAAGCGGAATAACCGGTCGCTCCCAGATAGCACACGATGATCAGAGCACTCACGGCAACGGCATTGATCTTCTTTTTCCCGAGGCTCCTTGCCATGTACTCCGAGTAGAAGATGATCGGGATCATCGAAAGACAGTAGAGATGAAAGCCCATCTTATAGCCGAGGCAGACCGTCGTTACACACATATAGAGCGTGAGCCAGAAGTACACGAGACGAAGATAAATGTCGAGGTGATCCTTCCTGATGAGCCAGTAGCCGAGGATGTAAACGAGCGCGGTGGGGATGCTGAACCACACGAGGAAAGTGGCGCCGCTGAGATAGAAGAATCCCGCGAGGCCGAATACCAGACCTAGGATGATCGTGTTGATCACGAATGTGAGTTTTCTGATGTTCTCCAGATTCAAGAAACTGCCCTCCCCCGTCGCTTCTGCGTTTCTATTATATGCCCGTACCGAAGTGGGGTGCAAAGCAGGAGGGGAAGAATTTACGCACTATTCACATATGCGGGGCTGTGCGAGTGGGCGGCGTCGGGGCGCGTCGGTGCGCGGAGGAGGCATGGAGTGCAAATCGTCCGTTGTTTCGTAAGAGTTCGTGTACTGACAAGCGTGGGAGGTGGAGAGTATAATGAATCATGGAATTTGTTTTACGCGGGGGAGAATATGGCCACAAACGATGCTGCCGAGCATATCGAGAAGAGTGAGCAGAAGATTTCCGGATCGGGATCCGGGAAGAACAGTATGCGCTCGAAGACCAGATCGGATATTGCCTTTAAGGTAGTGATCTATATCGTGTGCTCGTTCCTCGCACTCATGAGCCTGATCCCGTTCATCATCATGCTCGTCAATGCGACGAGATCCACGCCGCAGATCCAGGCCTCGGCGCTGTCCTTTATTCCGGGCGGCAACTTCATGCATAACCTCAGCATCTTAAAGACGAAGGAAGAGTTCCAGCCGCTTCTCGGTATGAAGAATTCCTTCATCATCTCCGTCTGTGTTACGGTGCTGAATGTTTACTTCTCTTCGCTGACCGCGTATGCGATCCATGCATATAAATGGAAGCTGAAGAAAGCATTTTTCGGCCTCATCATGGGCATCATGATGCTCCCGGGAACTGTCACGATGATCGGCTTCTACCGTGCATGCTACCAGCTGCATCTGACCGATAACAAACTCATGCTGATCCTTCCTGCGATCGCCGCTCCGATGACGGTATTCTTCATGAAGCAGTATCTTGAAGGATCCCTGTCGATGGAGATCGTGGAGTCGGCACGAATCGACGGTGCAGGAGAATTTCGGACATTTAACTCGATCATTATCCCGATCATGAAGCCGGCTATGGCAACACAGGCGATCTTCGCATTTGTCGGATCATGGAACAACTACTTCCTTCCGATGATCCTCTTTAACAAACATAAGAACTACACCATGCCGATCATGGTAGCGATCCTCAATGAAGGAAACTATAACACCGAGTACGGATGTATCTATGTCGGTCTTTCGATCACTGCGCTTCCTCTGATCGTGATCTATCTTCTGCTGTCGAAGTATATCGTCAGTGGTATTGCGCTGGGGTCTGTGAAGGGATAAGGAGGAGTTCTCGATGAAGACGAAACGTGGGTTGGCTTTTCTTATGGCTCTTGCGATGCTTATGGGAGTGTCGGGCTGTAAGAAGAAGAAAAAAGCACAAACGTACCAATACACGTGTACGGAAAGGAATCACCGCGGGATCTCAGAAGTGTCTGTCAAACTATATCCGGAAGATTCGGATGTTGACTTTTATATCAGTGCATTTGAAAACACTAACAGCGACAAGGTCGCCGGTGTTGTCGGCTGCTCGGTCGATCTGTTATGGATTCCCAAAAACGTCTGGTTAACGCGTGAGCAGGAATATATGGAGGCGCATCCTGTTCCGAAAGCCGAGAAAGTCACTGTCGAGATCAAGTACGAAGAGGAATATCTGCGGGGTGTTCCGGAAGAGAACCTTCTTCTTCTTTACAGCCTTGATGACAGCTTTGACTGTATCGAGGTCCCTGGAGCAGAACATGATCTGAACAAAAACTGTTTCACAGCAGATATCACGGACCTGGAAGGAAACTTACTGCTGGTGGATGCGTATGAATACTATAAGAGTCAGGGCAAGGATGCTTCGAAGTATAAGTATGAACTGCCGGATGAAACCAAGAATCTGTCCGACTGGGAGAAAGAATTCGACACGGGAAGCATCATGGAGATCGCAGATCTTGAGTGGCTGAATAATCATAAGGGTGCAACATTCCATGTCTCTACACCGCAGCAGCTGGCCGCCGTGGTCTACTATGTGAATACCAATAATTCTTTCGGCACCCAACTTTATCTCGATGCGGATATCGATCTTACGGGATATGACTGGATGCCGATGGGATGGATCTCAGAAAGAAGCGATGAAGTACATGAGTTCGTCGGTCTGATCGACGGACAGGGACACACCATTAAAGGTCTGCATCTGGATGGCGGGCGCGGGGACTGCGGCTTTGTCGGATACAGCACGAACCTCACCATGAAGAACATCACCTTTACCGATGCGGAGGTCACAGGGACCTGGAATCTGGGTATCTGCGCAGGAGAGGTCATCGGTAATGGAAAGTGGGAGAATGTCCATGCAGAGGGTAATCTCTCGGGTTCAAGGCACGCAGGCGGGCTTGTCGGATGGGTGACGGATCTGAATTTCGAGAACTGCTCGGCATCCATTACGATCGATGGCGGATCGGAAGTCTTCTCCTTTCTTACCTATCCGGAGAAGAAGGCGGCTGAACTCGGCGTCCAGGAGGTGTTTACACTCACACTCGAAGACAATAAAGATATCAAGTGTAACATCGTCCAGGGATACTCCTCCACGCATTTCCATGTCGAACGTGATGGTGAAACTGTACTGGAGTGCGGTCCAGACGAGGCCGATCCGGAAACGATGGTAATGACACTGAAGCGCAGTTCCTATTCGTTCCGCGGAAAGGGCGAATATAAAGTTTACATAGAGGCGTATGTCGAAGACATCTATCTACGCGTCAGTAACATCATCGAGGTAACGATCTGATATAAGAAGGGGTTGTTCCAGTAGCTGGACAACCCCTCATTTGCCTTCGGGAGTGCTTTTCACTAAGAAATGGCAAATGCGTCCGTGTCATTGGTCATATCAGGGCCGGAAAAACGAGAAATGACTAACGGAAGAGCTCCGTTAGTCATTTGAGATGAATCTCTATAGAATCTGTCAAATCCCGGGCAGGATTATCATGCACACGATGATTAGAGACAACTCCGAAAGCCTGTCTTCTGCACGCCCGGTTCAGCGGTCCTTGGGATCGACGTACTTGTCGCGGTCGTCTTCCGTGTAGCGGAGGATGCCCATGTCCATGAGATTGATCGAGTTCGACAGAAGGTCTCCCGGGGAGACGAATGCATCCTGGACGTTGAGGAGTTCCTGAAGAAGGCTCTTGATCTCTTCAGCAGTCGCCTGCTTCTTATCCGGGTATTCGGTCTTACTGCCTAAGAGCTTCAGGACACCTTTTCCATACTGATAGAAAGCGGCAATCAGGCTGTCGGAGATTTTTCCGGAAGACTGAAGTGCGTTGCTGCTCTGCTGTTCCTGGATCGACTTGGCCAACTGTTCGCAGTAGAGGTCGGCCATCTCGATACCGATCTTCGCGCCATCGAGAATCGAGGCTTCTTCGATCTGGATCTCATAGAGTTTCTCCTTCTCTTCTTCGGCTACCTGATCAATCATCTTATGGAGAAGACTCGAGATCGAAGAGACGTTTTCGTTATAGTTGATCTTATACTGCGGTCCGTACTTCATAAATGCCTCGTCGTAGCAGGCGGCAGCGAACTGGGAGCAGACCATCGGCGGGACTTCGGTCCCCGGATGGAAGTGCTTGTTGATGAGTTCCATGATCGCAAAGGATCCGATCTTTAAGACCATCTCCATCAGCTTCCCCGTCTTCGTGTCCGGCATGAAATCCGAAGCCAGGATATAGATGCCGAGGAACGCGAGATTCGACATCGGATACGGAAGCTCGGTATCCACGTAGTGCTGCGCGATATCGCGGACCACGGAGGTATCCGGCTCACCTTCCAGACGGCGGACATAGAGATATCTTGTGTCGGCCTCCGGGATCGGAAGACGCGTCGCATGCGGCGGCACTTCCTGAAGGACATAGCCCGGATTGGTATCGACCATGCCGGTGTGGCTGACGGGTGATTTTGTAAAGAAACAGATTAGCCAGGACTCCCAGCTTCCTTTTCCCGGCGGGGGTGTAAAAAGAACAATATCACCCGGTTTCAGTTCTTCTAAAGTTATTCTTTTTTCTGCCATTTTGAGATACCTCCGTTTTCCTTGTTACTTCGATTGTAACACAGGTCAGGCGGCCTTCTCTTCGCTATCTTTCGTAAGTTTTGCGAGGGCTTCCTCCCAGGTGGTCTCTTCCGGCCAGCCGTTGGTATCGAAGGCCTCTCTGATGAGACGGCAGTAAAGATCCGCTTTCTTGATGCAGCCCTCCGGAAGCGTTTTGCCCTTTAAGAGAGACAGCATGAGCTGGGAGCGGTCCTTCGCTGCATAGCGGAGAGATTCCGGTGTGGTGACGAAGTCCTTATACTCCTTGAACTGCTCGTTCATGTACTCTTCTTCGCGGTATCCGATATACATGAATCCGATCGGGTTCAGCATCTTCCAGCGCTCTTCGGAGAGCGGCTGGATCTCGAAGTTCTCACTGTAGTTGAGAAGCTTTAAGTCGGTCGCGGAGAAGATCGCGTCGATGAGGATATCCTCCATCTGTTTTCTGAGTTTTTCGTTTCTGCAGTCGAGTGAGATATTCATGTGGTAGCCGCCGTCCGCGTGATACACGTACAGGTCGTCAAAGGCCGCCCAGTGCACCAGATCGATCTCAAAGCCAGTATAGTATCCGTAGTTGAACTGATCGAAGTATCCGTTCGGGAACATCGCGAGAACTTTCTCGATCCGGTCGAGCATCTCCTTATACGTTTCGACCGGGAAATCCGTGGTGGAGTGCTGCACGTATGCGGGGATATTCTCGCCGAGATAGATGTGGACGCCGTACTTGTTTCCAAGCTCTGCGGCACGGTCGTAGACTGCCTGCATCTTCGGGTCGGTTCCCTGATATGCAGTCTGCTTGTGGGCATCGGAATTGTCGTGTTTTAGGGACTCGAGACGCGCGTCGAGTGCTTTTCCCGAAGGAAGCATCTCGATAATCGGCTGCGGATAATCGTAGAAGATCTTTTCCTTCGAGATGATCTCATCTTTTTCAAAGTCGTAGTCGATCACGACGGCTGATGGTGTTTCGGAAACTTCCAGGCAGTCCACGATCGGAACCGAAATGTACGGCTTTCCGTCCAGGAAGATCACCGTCAGAAGACCCAGATACGGAGTATAGTCTCCGGGGAAAGCACGGTCGATCATGGCATAGGTCCAGTCGAGCATTCCCTGATAATTTTTCAGAAGCGGCTCGAGACCTTCGTGGCGTAGCGTATGCTCGCCGGCGTAATTCGAGCGGATCGCACTTAAGATGTGAAGGAAGGCCTTGTCGTCCTTCCAGCCGGAGCCCTTCTCGTGCTCATACATGTCGACGAGAACATCTTCGAAGCAGTAAAAATCCTGCGGTTCATCGATTCTGTGGTAGGTCTCGTAGTTGAAAGATGCGACGACCTTACAGATCTGCTCGTCGGAGTATCCGATGCTCTGGAGGATCTTGACGAAACGCACGGAGGAATCCGTCGAGAAGAAAAGATCGTCGAGCGCCTCGCTTCCGTAGATCCACTCAAAGCCGGTAAGAAAATTCACTTCGCAGAGATAGGTGCTCGTGACCTTCGCATGGTATTTTGCCATGTAGAGTTCGGCGCCGCCCTCCGTGATGAAGCTGGAAGCCACGCACGGATAAAAGCTCGCCGGGACATTGTTCCACTCGTCCGAAGTAAAGTCATCCTGGTAGGCAAATCTGGATCCGGTATAGAAGAGATCCTCTTCATCTTTACCATTGACGAACGCATCCACAAAGTGCGTCAGCTCATGGAAAAGCACCGTAAACGTGTAATCGTCGTTATAAAGGACACCGTCGTTTGAGAAGCGGATGATGTCGCCCAGATCGTTAAAGTCACCGCTCGCATCGGTCAAGGACTGTGCGACAATGCGCAGATCGCTTACTTTCTCCAGGAGATACTCCTCGTTTTCAGGAGAAAGATGGTCGGCGATGATCGGGAACTGGTGAAGGACGTATGGACGGTATATGCCCGCCTTCGGGTCGTTCACCACGCAGTCGGCGTACTTAAGAAAGAGCTCGTACTTCCCGCGAAGTTCCTCTTCCTTCATGCCGAGTTCGGAGGCAAGCGCAAGCGCCTCTTCCTTGATCGGATCGACAGGCTCGGTCTCGGAAGTCGTGGCAGATTCTTCCGTGTCGGAAGATGTGCCTCCCGTAATGCCATTTTCTGTGTTCTGGGATGCGTATCCTGCCGGCGCAGTCGTCTCTTCTTTATCGTTCTTCGAGCAGCCCGTGCCAAGGACTCCCGAAAGGAGAAGAGATGCCGCAAGAATCGCGCATCCTGCTTTCTGTGTTTTATGCATAACAAAACCCCATTTCCGTTATTTGTGGTGGATTATACACGGAAGATGGGGCCTGCAAGTGACATTATAGAAATATAACCCACGCTTTTTGTTACTCTTGTATGACAAGTTCCCTTGCTGCATATCATGCCTTTTTCTGAGATTTTGTTGGCGTTTTGTTGGCGAAGGCTACATCGTTAAATGTTATCCCGACTAGTTGGGATCATCCTTTATGTAATATCCGCCTGTTTTATTTGGTCAACCTGCTTTTCATTTGTTGTCTATACTACTTTACCGAGAATCGTTGCTCCCATGCTGATATAATATAGGTGTGCAAATAAGAATCGGATGCATGTAAGAGACATCGTTCCACTCATATCAATGACGCAAGGAGATGTACGCTATGAAACATAAGAAAACCATTATAATCGTGGCTTCGTTATTCATTGTTGTCTGTATTGCATTTACGATTCTGCTGACAATGGTGATCCTCCCGAGTCAAAAATTGAACAAGGCAAAAAAGCTGATCGATTCCGGGGATTATGAAGAAGCATATAATATTCTATCCAACCTGAATTATAAGGATAGTGAGGACCTGCGAGATTCAATCAAGCCCCAATACGAAAAAGCACTCTTATCCAAGGCTTCTGTCGGTTCATATGTTGTTTTGGGTACATATGAGCAGGACAACAATATGAAAAACGGAGCTGAAGAGATCGAATGGCTGGTACTTGCAAAAGAAGATAACAGAATTCTCGTCGTAAGCAGATACGCTTTAGATTGTAAGCCTTACAACACATCACAAGATCCTGTCACATGGGAAACCTCTTCCCTGCGCAAATGGCTGAACGGAACATTTCTGGACAATGCGTTTTCCGAAGCCGAGCGGGCCATGATTATGAATGCACCTGTCGATGCAGCTAAAAACCCGGAATACAACACCGCCCCCGGCAACAGCACGTCGGATCAAGTGTTTCTGCTAAGTATTACGCAAGCAAACAAGCACTTTAGCAGTGGTTCCCGAGCTTGTCAGGCAACAGCTTATTGCTATGAGCAGGGTGCTTATACTACCGAAAAAGGACTTTGCTGGTGGTGGCTAAGATCTCCAGGCGCCGATTCCCGCCTCGCTGCAGCTGTCCAGAACGGCGGCTCCGTCGACTACACGGGGCTCGCTGTCAGCACCTCCGCCAACCGCTTTCGGGGGCCTGACATGGTCGAGACCATCAATTGCGCAGTTCGTCCCGCTATGTGGATAGACCTGGACGATCCTCAATAAATTGGCACTTAATTCTTCAAGCTCTTATCATGCCTTGCCCTTTTCAGGATAATTCTATTTGCCTGTTATCATTTTAATTATTCGAGCTCGATTCCGGCGTGCATATATAGTGTTTCATCACGTACAAAAGCACCGTATCTTGTGGTCTTATTCTCCATATTCTGCCCTTTCCAGCACTTTTTCAGACTTTTTGTTGACATTTTGTTGGCGAAGAAACATTTAACAAAATAGTTTTTTAGGTCTCATATTTAGCACCTCTTCTCATAAAAACCTATCCTCTGCTACTTGAATTACATCCACATTGGCTCCATCTCATCATGTTCCTTTCTCTTATCTCTCACGAACGAGTGTTGTTGCTCGATTCTGTATGTTTTTACATACATCCTCGACTGTTCTCTGGTCAAAAAAGTATCCCGGAGCTTCTTCGTCTACAATCATCATGACGCCCGGATCGATGCATTCAATCGTATTCACGCTTTCAATCACTTTGACAAATCTATCCGCCACGCTCTTATCCAGCACCAAATAGCTGTAGTAGCTATCCTCGAAAGAGCGTCGCTCCATGTTTTTTGCAGCCGACTCTTTGAGTTCGTTATACTCTGCGATTACATCTTCATTCCTTTTATCGAGCGCTTCGCGGGACATGGGAACCGAATCAAACTCATTAGAATAGCGGATCTGTTGTTTGGTGTTGTACATATATCGGATGAAGTCCCACGCTTCGTCTTTACTGACAGAATTCGCAGACAGCGCCAGTGTCAGGGAAGGTGATGCCGCCACACCTGTAGCAGACGGTCCCGGAGCGCCAATATAAACTGCCTTATCATCCATTTTCCCGGCCGCAAGGGCAAAGGAAAGGATGTCATAATAGTACGCTGGGATCATGCAAAGCGTACCATTCTCGAATTGTTCATGCTGTAAACGATTGGCGGAATAAAGAGACCGATTTCCGGAACCCTCTGCTTGTTCCATAGGATCGTCCTTGGGTTTGCCGAATCTCTTGGATAGTTCCAGAGCTTTTTTGAATTCCGGCGATTCAAAATTCACTTTTTTTAGCCCGTAGTCGATAAACGTTGAGAACGAAACACTTATCAGACGCTGAAGAAACTTGGCATACTGTTCGGCATCCATCATAGAAACATCCGAAGGCAGTGAATCGGCAATGCTTTCAAACTCGTCATATGACCAGTTGGTGCGTTCCCCAACATAATCACTGTTTGCAACATATCCACGCATATCAAAGCATACCGGCATATGATACATCTTTCCGTTCGTTTCAAATGCGCGGAACACATTATCAAAGTACAGACTTCGATCCAGTCCATTCTCTCCGTCTATATATGTGTTCAAGTCAACAAGTACATCATCTGTGTTGAATTGACTAAACGAAGAATAATTGACCAAAATATCTGCACCTTCTCCGGCAAGCATTTCCAGATAGATCTTGTCGGATAGTTCTTTTGCCGCCTCTGCATAATATCCGTTCGGGTCTAATTCCAGTTCCGCTTCAATATCCCGAAGGATCAGTCTTGATTTGTTTTCCGGCTCCGTATTATAGGAAACTACATAGTCCATGAACGATTCATTTATCTCCGAACCAAACCCTATTTCAACAATGGGTTTTCCCGCATGGGGATTCTTTTCGGCACGGTTGAGTTTTGCCAGTACAAGTTTTCTTCCCGTTCCTCGGACATACTTACTGCCTTCAGAATCCGGATCTGTAACATATTGAATGAAGACCATCTCATCTTTTGAATAAATCTTTCCCTCTTTCAGAGAGATCGTATACCCATTCAAATCTGTCCAGTTCCAGTCAAGGATCGTCTCTTCCTCGCCGGTTTCTATATTCACTTTATTAATGGCTTTTCCGTGTTTGCTCTGCGAGTAGAAGCCGTTGTCTCCGGCACAGAGGGTAAAGAGATCGACATTTGTTTTCATCTCCGGCCCGAGTTTTCCTGTAGATGGATCAACTTCAGTCATATATGTCCTGGATTCCATAGTCTGCTGGTTAAAGACACTGACTCTTGCGTAGAGTTTGTCGCCGATCTGGAAAACTTCAACTGTATCCTCGTTCTTTTCTATGCTGATTATCTGTCCGTTCGTGTCCATAAGAACCATATCACTCATGTACGTTACTATCAGCATATTTCCATTACTTAAGAAAAATATATCATTTACTCCGGATTCCACTATGGATGAATCAAGTGGAAATGAATTGACAGTTTCACCGTTTTTATCAAGAAATATAAGCGTACTCCCGGTCATACACTCACCCAAAGCATAGTCCGTCGAACAAGTTACAAATCCACCGTCAGGCGTAGGAAATATAGGGCCCGTTAATTCCGAATCGCTCGTCGACTCTATCTGTTTAATAAGATGTCCATCAAGGTCGTATATCAAGATACCGTTTTCTGTATACTTCGAGTTGAGTGCTTCCATTTCCTGATATAGTTCATCTGGGATACATTGGTTCTTTTCGGCTTCCTCACTCATCTGCTGATTCAATTCATTAATCTGATCTTGAACCTCCTGAGGAACTTTATACCCATTGTTATAGTAACCGGCAACACGATCTGCTGTGAATCTTACTTCAAAAAGTCCGCCACCATAATCCAGTTCCAGGTCTGGATTGACCGGAACAGAGATTTCTACGGTTTCGGAAGTAAAATACGGATCATCTTCTGCAACTATGCGCTTCTTTCCACTATCGTCTTTCTTTTTACATCCTGTCGAAAGGATAACGGACAGTCCGAGTATGATTGCACAAATACGTGTTGCTTTCTTATTCATGCTTTTCACCTCCCCACAATTTCACAAACTCGTCATAGGTATATACTGTTGCCGGCATTTCGGTATATCCTTCTTCACAGTATGGTCTCAACTCCACTACAACACCGGCCAGGATCTTTTCGATTTCTTCATCGCTTTCACTGATCTCATTGCCGACAAACATATTGATCATAAGATTCTGGTCCTCGAGCAGCATTCCAAGCTCACAGAATCCTTTTTCTTTGTATACGGCAAAAGCACTGTGACCATTAACTTCAAATGTTTTTACTGCGTTACCTTGTCTATAAGGAAACTCCCAATTCTGCTCCTCATCGAGAATTATCAGCAGTGGTGAAATAGCTAGTTCTCCAGTAGCCATCACATAGTTTGATGGATTCTCCGGATATAGTCGCACCCCTTTCGGCAGATATGTAAAAGTCAGAAAATAGAAGGATTCTTTAGACATATCGACATCAATTCTCGTCCTTCGTTCTCCTTCTTCGATCCACGCCTCCTTCTTGGGGAAATATCTACATGATCCATCCGGATTCTCTTGAACTTCGATTATGGTCTGCCATGAAACCGTTGCCGATTCCACAGGTTGTTCGAACCCCGTCAATGTTTCAGTTGATAATGATGTTCCCTTCGCTACGAGCACTGTCAGATAGCCTTCCCGATTCTCGTCTTTTCGGAATGAAATCTTATAAAGACTCGTGACTGCAAATATCGTTACAGGTATCATCATGACAAAGATGCCGACAACAGCAGCTGTCAAAAGCCATCTCCATCTGGGCTTTTGACAGTGCTTTTCGAGCGGAATCGGCTTCGATTTTTTAGCCTGATCAAGTATCCGTTCTTTAAGGTTCTCGGAAAGACGGACGTCTTTTAATTCTTCATCTATTTTTCTTTTCAGATCATTCATCATCAAACACCCCCTTGAGTTCCGAGCGAAGCATATCTCTCGCCCGTTTCAGACGTGTCTTAATCGTTGCCTCCGACTCACCAAGGATCTCCGCAATCTCGCTAAGTTTCAGTTCCTGATAATAGTGAAGAAGAATGACCTCTTTGTACTTCGGAGGAAGATTTGCGATCTTCCCGGAGATCACATAACGATCCTCTGAAGAAAATGACGGTTCAGGTGTGGCCTCGTCCGGAAGATCTTCACCTGACCGGTGTCTCGCCCACGGATCCGTCAGCATGTCCTTGCAGACATTGATGGCTATACGCGTGATCCATGTTTTGACCGACGATTCCCCTTGAAAATCATCCTGGTGCCGGAATGCCCGCAGAAACGTTTCCTGAACCGCATCCTCTGCCATCGCATGATCCTTGAGATACAAGAAACACATGCGAAGCAGCGCATCGCCATATTCATTTACGATTCGTTCTAGATCCAACCGGCCGGCCTCCCGAAGAACAAAAGTATCGTTCCTCTTCTATTCTACTCATTAGACGGCCAAAAGAGAAAAAAGGTGACAATATCTATGGCGATATTTGTTGGCGAAATGTTGGTGAAGAAAAATGAAACGCCCTGTTTCCAAGGCGTTTCGGCGTTTTTTCATTATTCGAGTTCTATGCAGGTATCTATATATGGGTTCTCCCATAAAAAGCATACACAACATATTGTGGTAAAATCCATCCATTCTTATTATTCCGCGCCGTTTTTGAACTTATTGGGAACATTTTGGGAACATTCTTTTTCTCTGCCCCACCTACGCATCAAGGCGTCTTGGATGGATTACTTGAATAGAAAATCCTTGTACACCTATTTGTGTAACAAGATGTCTATTCAATTGTCAAAGAACAGTACTTGTATATTATATCGCAAATCCAATCTATTATCATTAAGTTTATACATATGTCCCTTTAGATTTTTCAATACGGCAATCGATATTATGACTATGCAAAAACATTTTAAGATCTGCTAAATCTGTATTGTTCTTAGGTCCTACTATAATATGCTTAAGAACATACGGTTCAAATTTCATATCAAAAAACGACACAAGAGTATTTCCTCGTGTTTTGAAACCCAGTTCGTATTGTTCCGGCTGTCCATTTTTAACAAGAATAATATCCTTAGAATCTCTACTAAATTCTTTATATGTCCATAAACACATTCTCCATTCCTTTTCTTCCTTGAAAAAAGGATTTTTAATGAAAACAGCAAGTTCTATCAGTTTCTGAAAACACTTGTTGAGTTCTATTCTCACGTGTTCTACACTTGTTTTTCCACTCTGTGCATTCTTCAATAGTTGATCAAACAACTCTTTTATTATTCCGCATACATCAGAAATCTGTTTCTCTTCCAGATAATTCACTTCCCCTGAATGAAGCGAAAGAAGCTTAAACCCACCTGTACTATATTGTTCAAATTCATGTCTATCAAATCCAATACAAAACCCTTTTCCATCATCTGCATATCCACGCCACTGACTTAACATGTCACCTTTCATAGAAAAGCAAGAAACATAAAACCAAAAAAACTTGTCTTTGTCCCTCAACGCCTTTATAAAATATGCATCTTCAAAGCTAAGAAAGCATCTGTGTAAATCAATCGGCTGATACGATTTCATAAAGATCAGATTATTATTTGCACACCTGAGTTCTTCCGTGAAAACCGAATCTAAGTATTTTGTAATCCATCCTATTTCAGCAGAATCGTTTGACTTCGTAATATCAGAGAATCTAATCGTCTTATTGTTAATTATCGAGTAAAAAACGTCGCTGCTACAGTAGTGGTACACTATATCATTACTTCTCATAACTCGCTTTTCCTTGTTACCTATATCATTAAAAATCGTCCATAGTTATTTCGTTTGTAAAGCCCCTTGATATTCATTATTTGACAACCCTCAATGTGTTATCTAAGTGCTTTGAACCAATGCTTTACATGGCAACATAAAACATATAGTATTTATGTTATCTAATATATTTTTACTTTCCAGCCATTTTTCTGCATTCGTATCAACTTTACTTTGACTACTTAGAAGATAATTTAGAAAAAGGCTATTCATTGGCTTCTTGGCATTGTTCACCTTTTACACCTCAACCAAAATTCTATTCATAATCTCAACTACAGCTCTTCATTTATCTTGTCAATCCAATCGGTATTACTATTGGATAGGTGATTCATAAGGATATTGAAATTACTGCTGTTCATATCAGTATCAGAACACGGAAGTCTATCAACCCTTTCAACCATTAATTCATAGTTTTCCTTATTGATCAGGCGCATCAGAGCAGTTCTCTGCTCCTGTTTTGCCTTGTAATCATTTATTCCCGTATATTGTTGAATAACGGTCGAGTTGACTTTCTTGGCAGGAGATTTCAGCATTACTTCTGCAAAATGCTCAATGATGATTTGCATTGTGCAGGGATTTCCGAAGTATATCAGTCTGTTACTAATGCCATCTACGCCGTGAAATCTATCAATTTTCGCCTTTATCTCCATATACTGTTCATATGGCTTCTTATCTGTATCACAGAAAACAAGGACCAAATCATACAAACCATTCTGATACTTGTCCTGATAACGTGCAGGAAGATTGCCATTTCCTCCAGCATCAACCAGATCAACACGATACTGTTCATTCCAAACATTTAACTCCTTAAGTCGCGACATATAGTCGTACTCTTCAGAGCCTTCACAGATAATACATAAAGCAACCTGTTCAAGAATTATACGCTTCCCTGTCATATTCAGCTCCTGTCTTCCTTGATTTCAAGAAGCGAATTAATCAGTTCTGGCTCAGGTAATGCGCCCAATGCACCTTTCCGGTATTTATCAATTACATCCGTTGTCTCGCGAACACCATCCTGTGCTGTAAAATCTGCAAGTGAATAGACATAAACTCCATCATTATCTTTACTTACAAACCAAATCTGCTCCTTGCGGAACAATTTCTTGCAGTCCATAAGATTAACATCATGAACGGTAAAAATAAGCTGCGCCTTGTCATTCAGAGCATTATTAAACATAGCAACTATTGCTCTAGTTAATTTGAAATGGATGCTACTATCAAGCTCATCAATAATAAGGATTCTTCCTGTTTCAAGGGCTTCGATAATATAACTTGCCAAAGCCGCAATCTTTTTTGTTCCTGTCGAGTCAAAAAGAAGACTCGGAACAGCAACACCCTTATAAACACTAGTAAGCCTGATTTGTTCTTCCAACTGATCTGGTATATTTAATACGTTCTCTTGAGGCTGTTTTCCATCAATCGATGTCTCTATCTTAAATTGAGAAGGAGAAGCAAAAAAGTAGTTATCCATGTAAAGATCGGCATTCTTGATAAAATTAACCACTTTCTGCGTCAGAGGATTTCCAGTTTTTAGCAGTTCGATTGTTTTTCCGATAGGTATATTATTCAAATCAATAATATCAATCTTTAACGCTAATCCTGTCAGAACACGCTTCATTTCATCCATGTGTTGAAACTGCTTTGTATCAACAAGATACATAAGAATATTGTTTCTTGCCACAACACCAATCATAGCTTCCATACGGTCATCTAAAGATTTAAACTCATTATTTACAATATCTTTGAGAAGCCAAGTTTCATGCCTCTCGTTTCCGTATGTGTCTTTTATAATCTCCTGAAACTCTTCAAATATATACTCATTTTTATTAGTATCGTACTTGAAATTATATGAGAATTCCCGACCTTCAAACAAAAATGTGATACCCAGTGATACAACTGGATCATTAGAAAACATATTTCTATTAGCAACAAAACCTCTATTAACCAGTACATTCCAAATAGCTAAAATGCATTTAATCAGATTTGTCTTTCCTGCATTGTTAGCACCATATATCCCGGCTGTCTTAAGCACATTAAAGTTTCCTACAACGGCAACATTATCAGCAAGACGCTTGTTTCGCATATCCGCTTTAAGCGAAAACACAATCTTTTCGTTAAAAGCATAACAGTTCTGCGCACGAATCTCAGTAATCATAAGACATCCTTCTTTCTGGTTCATGTATGCATATGATATCACCATCTAATTTTTTGTGCAACTATTTTACACTAAAAATGCGATTTGTCGAGAGTTGTTCTACGTTCATTATTGTAGCTAGAATAAGTCAGATGTTACTTTCTCATGCTTCATACTTATCGCTAACTGCGTCGATGAAGGATTGGAATTCTTCGAGAGTCCAAAACGGTCTTTTGTCTGCTTGCGACTTTTCGTAAGCGTCAAAACATGCGCCTTCAAAAATGAGCCCGGATATGTCAGACTTTAAAAAACTCAAAAAACTAGTTGGAGAAATTAGAGTCTGGAGGCGGGCATGGATAAGAGCACGTATGAGATCCGTTTGGCGCAGTGGACGAAAATCGTGGAGGAATGTTCGCGGCGGCCAAGTGGGATGACTGTAATCGAGTGGACCGAAGAACACGGAATCGGAATAAAGAGTTATTACTATTGGCAGAGAAAAGTCCGGCGGGCTATGGCACAGCTCATGCATCCGCAGCTTCCTTCTGTGGTTCCCGAGCAGCAAGTGACATTTGCGGAGCTCCAATGTCCTCCGAGTCAGAGTCCATCGGAGAATCTGGAGTTGTTCAAGCCGGATGCCGTGCTTCGTAAGGGCGATGTTCTTATCGGTATATCGAACTCCGTGTCGGATACACTTCTTCGCGCCATCCTGGAGAATATATCCCATGCTGGCTGAAGCTCACGGAATCACAAGGATCGTAATCGCCTGCGGGCATACGGATCTTCGTCTGGGAATAGAAGGCCTATCCCGAATCGTCGGGAATAACTACTCGCTGAACCCATTTGAGAAGAATGTCCTGTTCCTGTTCTGTGGACGGAAGAGCGACAGGATCAAGGCGCTTCTATGGGAAGGAGACGGTTTCCTTCTCCTCTACAAGAGACTGGAGAACGGGAAATTCTCATGGCCCAAGAATCAGGCCGAGGCAGCAGAACTGACACGTGAACAATACAACCTGCTCATGGTCGGGCTGAATCCTCTAAACCCGAAGATCAAGGAAGTTTCTCCGAAGATGCTCTTCTGACCTTTGTGCAAAAGAGAGAAAAATACAGGACTCAAAAAGACCGAAAACTCAGGCGTATCAGCGGCAATGGCATCGCCTGGCTGGTGCCTGCAGTTGTCTGCATTCCCTCTGCTTGGGCAATTCGGATTCAGAGCGATTCGAACACAAGAGTCCGTTATTTCAAGCACAGCAGGCATACAGCCATATGCACTTTGACGAAGAACGGAATGCCGAAAATTAGGCAGTTTCAGCACCTTCGGGTATAATGTAGATATACTTGAAGGAGCGAAGAAATGGGCGATAGATACTCTGCTGAAGATCTGAATAACTGTAGCAAGGAAGAACTTGTCCGGATCGTTATGTCCATGCAGGGCAAGATGGATATCCTGAGCGACGACATGGAGAAGCTCATCGAACAGATCCGTCTTGCTAACCAGCAGAGATTCGGCCGCCACTCCGAGAAACTCGATGTTCTGGAAGGACAACAGTCAATCTTTGACGAATTCGACAGCCTGTACCAAGAAAACCATGTTGAACCGGATATCGAAGAAATAGTCCCTTCGCTGAAAAAGAAGAAACAAAAAGGCAAGCGGGATGAGGATCTGAAAGATCTGCCTGTCGAGATCGTCCCAACACATGCTTTATCTGACGAAGAACTGGATGCCTTCTATGGCGCCGGCAACTGGAAGAGAATGCCGGATGAGACATACAAACGAGTCAGGTTTGAACCTGCTTCTTACACGGTTGAGCTCCATACCATACAGGTCGCTGTTGGAACAGACGGATTACACCAGGACGAGTTCTTACGCGGTAAGCGTCCGAGAGATCTGTTCCGGAACAGTATCGCTACACCATCCTTGGTAAGCGGCTTTGTTAACGGGAAATATGTAAATGGTATGCCGATTCACCGCATCGAGCAGGAACTGAAGCGAAACGGAGTCAATATCTCTAAGCAGACCATCTCCAACTGGACGATAGATGCAGCAGAAAGATACCTTGTTCCTTTATATGACAGGATGCAGGAAGAATTGCTTGCGCTGCACGTAAACCAGTGCGATGAGACACCGGTACAGGTAATAAAGGACGGACGAAGTCCGGGAAGCAAGAGCTATATGTGGGTGCATCGTTCCGGAGAGTTCTACAAAGACAAACAGATAGTCTTGTTCGAATACCAGAAAGGACGGTCACACGAATTGCCACTTGAGTTCTACAGGAACTATACCGGGATACTGGTAACGGACGGACTTTCCCAATACCACTTGGTAGACAGAAAACTGGAGAACCTCACAAATGCAAACTGCTGGGCACACGCCCGAAGGGATTTCGCAGATGCGATCAAGGCAGCAGGCAAAGGAAATCCGGAAAGCATACGAAGATCGATAGCGAACCAGGCGCTGGAAAAGATTGCTCGAATCTACCAGATAGAAGGAAAACTGAAAGATCTGGATCCTAAACAGAGACTTCAGAAGAGGACGAAGGAGATTAAGCCTCTTGTGGAGGAGTATTTCGCATGGCTGAAAGATGTTGCTGTCTCCGGCGTAGTTCCGCCGAAGAGCAAAACAGCAGAAGGCATACGCTATAACCTCAACCAGGAAGAGTATCTGAAGGTATTCCTCAAAGACGGAGAAGTACCGATCGATAACTCTGCTTCCGAACGGGCGATCCGGCCGTTCTGCATCGGCAAGAAGAACTGGTTGTTCTGTGACTCGATTCGCGGAGCCAAGGCCAGCGCCATCCTTTACAGCATAACCGAGACTGCTAAGCTAAACAACCTTCGCCCGTACCAGTATGTGAAGTATCTTCTGGAGAAGATTCCGGAACTTATGGACCAAGGCAATCCCGTACCAAAGGAAGACATCGACAACTTGGTGCCATGGTCGAAAGCCTTGCCTGAAGTTTGCTACAAAAAATAAGCGCTGCTCAACGCAGCGTTATTTTTTTACTCGGGGCGTATGGTTTGACGCTTAC